>JBBEEF010000029.1:0-7960 GCA_040880915.1 Pirellulales bacterium | reverse complement strand
GGCCGCTCATCAGCTCGGCAATGGTGGCGGAAGTGCCATTGGCCGGGCTATCCTTCGGAGATTCTGTTCCGCACGCGGAGTGCTCGCCGCCATGTCGAGCACCGCATCTTCATAGGTAAAGCTCACAAGCCGGCCGTCGCCGCTGAAGAGATGCAGGTGGCCGCCGCCGGGCCGGCCCATAGTGCCAATCGGACATGGGCCGCTCGGGCCCGAGGATGAAGACGACGCGGTCATCGACGGGGCTCGCCGTCACGATGCTTCAGCAGGCACCATCGCGAGACTCATACAGTCGCTCGACCCGGCCCGTCTCGACCCCGACCCACTCGATCTGCGTGCCGTCGAACACCGAGCCATCGGCACCAGACCGCGTGTCATAGACGATCCACCGCGAGTCGGCCGACCAGACCGCAGCGTTGGTGAGCATGTGGCCATGCGGCGCCGTTGTGAGTTGCCGTTCCGCCATCTTGAATCCCCGCGGTTATTGAGCGCTGAACGACGGCTCGGCCAGACCTGACGCCGGCCCACACGGATGATAGGGCGTTCAAGGCGCTGTCGCGATCCGCACATCCTGGCCGTCGCGAAACAGATCGGGCTGCTTGATGATGATGGGCATATCTTCATCGAGCCCGGACCGCACCTCGAAAAAGCCGCCCGATCGCAGGCCAAGCTCGATCGGGCGACGCTCGACCTTCCCATCCCGCACGATGCAGCAGAAAGTGCCCGTTGCGTCCCGCACGACAGCGGCCGCCGGAATCACGATTCCCTCGGGCCGCTCGTCAAGCTGGATCGTGACCGTGGCATACATGCCCGATCGCAGCCGGCCCTCGGCATTCGGTACGTCGATCTCGACGCGGAGCGAATGGTTCGACTCGACGAGCGCCCCGCTCGTGCGGGTCACGGCGGCATGAATGACTGGCCCATCCGCAGCCTGCACTCGGACTTCGGCCGGGTCGCCGGGATCAACCTGAGCGGCCTCGAGCTCCGGCACATCCACGAAGATCCGGACTGTGTCGGTCCTCGCCACCTCCAGGAGCGGGGTACTCTGCGGCCCACTGACTGGCTGCACGAAATGCCCGGTGTCGACGGTGCGGCGCGTGACCGTCCCGGCGTAGGGGGCCTTGATCTCCGTGTACCCACGCATGGTTCTGGCCCGATCGACGGCCGCGACGGCTACTTGTTCCCGCGCCTCGGCGGCGACCTTGTCGGCCTCGGCCGTACCGATCTTCGCCTGGGACTCGTGGAAGAGAGTGCGGGCGGACCGGCCGCGGGCGACGGCCTCCTGCACGGCCGCCTCGGCCGCGCGGAACGCATTCAGGGTCTCCTCCTCGAGCTTCCGGGTGATCGAGCCCTTGGCGGCGAGCTCCTTGATCCGGTCGTGCTCCGAATTCCAGCGGTCCACGTCGGCATTGGCCCGAACCAGCCCCGCATCGACCTCCGCGATCCGCGCCTGGGCGGTCTCCGCCGCCGCACGGCTCGCCGTGATCAGCGACTCGGCCTGCTTCACTTGAGCCTCGGCCTGGGCCACGAGCGCCTCCTTCTCGTGGAGCTCGTCGAGGAGCTCGGGTACCGCGAGCCGCACGAGCACGTCGTCCTTCCGCACCGCGTCGCCGATGTCGACCCGCACGTCCTCGACGTAGCCCGCGACCTTGGCGAAGAGCGGTGTCCGCTCAAAGGCCTCGATCCGGCCGGGCTGCGTGGTCGAGAGCGTCAACACCCGACGCTCCGGCTTCGCAGTTGTCACCTCGGGGACGGAGATCGTCTGGGGCCGCGGCGGCAGCGGCTCATGCCGGCATCCCGGAGTCAGCATGGCCAGGCCCGCCACAAGCACAAGCGCGGGTAGGAGTCGGGTGTCGCTCCACATGATCAGGCTCCTTGTTCGGTGAGCACGGCCGCCGCGGTCGGCGTGAAGGCGGCGCTGTGCGGATCGGTCGGATCGAGCGACGCTGACGCCAGGGCAGCCCGCCGCTGCATGATCGCGAAGATTGCCGGCAGGATGAAGAGCGTGGTCATGGTTGCGGCCAGCAAACCACCGATCACGGCGAGGCCGAGCGGCGCGTTCTGCTGGCCGGCCTCACCGAGCCCGAGGGCCATCGGCAGCATGCCCGCGATCATGGCAGAGCTGGTCATGAGCACGGCCCGAAGCCGGCTCGACGCGCCGGTCACGGCCGCCTCCTGGGGCGGCTGGCCTTCGCGGCGCACCTGCTCCGCGAACGTCACGAGCAGAATCGCGTTGGCCATCGCTACGCCGATCGCCATGATCGAGCCCACGAACGACTGAATGTTGAGCGTCGTGCCGGTGACGAAGAGCATGGCCAGCACGCCGCCGATCACGGCTGGCACTGTGGACACCGTGGCCAGCGCCAGGCGGACGGACTGGAAGTTGGCCGTCAGCACGAGAAACACGACGATGATCGCGACGGCCAAGCCCACGGCCAGGCCGCTGAGCATCTCAGCCAGTGGCACGATCTGCCCGCGGATCTCGGTCGTCGCGCCCTGCGGCGGCGGCCCGGCCCGGTCGATGGCCGCCTGGACCTGACGGGCGACGGAGCCGAGATCTTCGCCGTGCATGTTGGCGGTGATCGTGACCTGCCTGCGCATGTTGTAGCGGTCGAACTGCCCCGGCATGGTGCCGGGCTCGAGCGTCGCGACATCCCGCACGAGCACCTGCCCGTCCTTCGACTGGCGGATCGGAAGGCGGGCCAGGTCGTCAGCCGATTTGAGCGTCTGCACGCGATCATCCGGGGTCCGCAGGACCTGCCGTGGCACTTCCACCTGCACTTGGTAGGCGATGCCCGACTTGGGGTCGGCCCAGTAGTTGGGCATCACGAACCGGCTCGACGATGTGGCCATCGTCAAGGCCCGCGACACGTCGCCCTGGGTGAGCCCCGAGAGCCCCGCCTTCTCGCGGTCGATCTCCACGCGGATCGTGGGGTAGTCGAGCGACTGCCCGAACTGGAGGTCGCGAAGCGCGGGGACCGCGGCCAGCTCGGCCCGGATCGCTTCGGCATGCTTACGGCTGTCGGCAAGGTTCGGCCCGCTGACCGCGATCTCGATCGGCGTCGGCGACCCGAAGCTCATCACCTCGTTGACGATGTCGGAGGGCTCAAACGAGACCCGTAGTTCCGGGATCGCCTGGGCCACCGTGGCCCGGAGCCGCTCCTTCAGGGCCTCGACGCCGATGCCGACCTGCTCGTGGAGTTCGATGTAGAGGATCGCCTCCTCGGGCCCGCGTGACCATTGATAGACCGCGTTCACGGGGAAGTTCGAGTGGATCATCCCCACATAGCCGAGCGTGAAGGCGACGTTTTCCTCACCCACCTCCCGCTTGACGAGGTCGATCACGTCGAGCGCGTACCGTTCCGTGCGGGCGATCTGGGTGCCGTCGGGAGCGCGGATCCGGAGCCGAAACTGCCCCGCGTCGACAAGCGGAAAAATCTCCCGCCCGAGTCGGGGCCCGAACCATGTGATCCCGGCCACGGCCGCCACGGCATAGGCCCCCACGACCGCCCACCGCACCGCCACGAGCTTCGAGATGATTCCCGCGTAGCCCCGGCGGAAGCGGCCGAACCAGGAGGCTTCGTCATCCTGATGAGGCCTGTGCCGCAGCAGCCACACGCTCACCACCGGCACGAACGTGCTCGAGAGGATGTAGGAGCCGATCATCGCGAAGCCCACGGCGAGGGCCAGGGGCGCGAAGAGCCGCTGGGCGGCCCCCTGCATGAAGAAGGCCGGAATGAACACCGCCAGGATGCAGGCCATCGCCAGAAACCGCGGCACAGCCGTCTGGAGATTGCCAAGCCGCACGGCCAGCGGCACGCTCTCGGTGCGGGCCATCCAGGCGTGGATGTTTTCGACCTCGACGGTGGCTTCGTCGACGAGAATTCCGATCGCGAGGGCCAGGCCGCCGAGCGTCATGACGTTGATCGTCTCCCCTGTCAGCCAGAGGGCCAGGATCGAGAAACACAGGGCGAGCGGGATATTGAGCACCACGACGACCGCACTCCGCCAGTCCTGGAGGAAGACGAGCACCGCGAGGCCCACCAGCACCGCCCCGAGGGCGCCCTCCACCACCACCGACTCCACCGCCCGCGTGACATAGGGCGACTGGTCGAACTCGAAGCTCACCTGGATGTCGGGCGGAAGCACCCGCTGCATCTCGGGGATGGCCTGCTTGATGTTGGAAATCACACTCATCGTGGAGGCGTCGGCCCGCTTGGTCGCGAGGATGTAGACGGCCCGCCGGCCATTGGCCAGCGCGTAGCCGGCGGGCGCGTCGGCGGCGTCGGTGACGGTGCCGACATCCCGCACGTACACGGGCGACTCGCCCATGCGGATCGGGATCGTCAGCAGCGTCTGGGGGTCTCGAACGACCGAGTTGGTGGAGATGATCGGGTAGCTGTCGCCGATCAGGAGGTTGCCCGAGGGACTGATGGTGTTGCCCTGGGCGACGGCCTTGACGATCTCGTCGGGCGACATGCCGTAGGCCTGGAGCCGCTGCGGATCGACTGTGATCACGATCGTGCGGGCGCTGCCGCCGAACGGCGGCGGCGCGGAGACGCCCGGGAGCGCGGCAAACATCGGTCGCACGCGAAACAGCGCGATATCCTGGATCTCCGCGATCGAGCGGGTCTCGCTCGAGAGCACGAGGTAGCCCACCGGCACACTGCCGGTGTCGAACCGCATCACGAACGGGGAGACGGTGCCCGGCGGCATGAAGGCCTGCGAGCGGTTGACGTAGTTGATCGTCTCCGCCATCGCCTGGGGCATGTTCGTCCCTGGATGGAAATAGAGCTTCATCAGGGCCGTGCCCTGCACGTTCCGCGACTCCACGTGGTGGATGCCGCTGATGTAGAGGAAGTGATACTCGTAGTAGTTGGTGAGAAAGCCCTCCATCTGCGCCGGATCCATGCCGCCGTAGGGCTGGCAGACGTAGATCACGGGCAGGTCGAGGCTCGGGAAGATGTCCACTTCCATGCCGCGGGGCAGGCCCGCGGGATAGGGGATGCCGAGCTGCTCGCACACCGATCGGCCCACGGCCAGGAAGCTGCCCAGGGCGATCGCCAGCACCACGACCATCACGGTCAGTGGCCGCCGGAGGGCTGTGGTGATGAGGAATTGCATGCGGCGGGAAGGCTTTCCGGGGGCGTCTCGGCTCTACCCAGCCTCGCACGGTTTCCTGAACTGCCACCGCGGGCCGTCGGGCAGGAAAAATCACTCCAACCTTCACAGTCTACCGCCGATCCAAACAGGGGGATGCGCCGGTTCCTCGGCTCGGCCCGGGAGTCGATGGACCCGGGCTGTTCCTTCTGGACCGAGGATCGATGGGCAATACGGCCACACTCGCCATCGTGATCATCGCGTCCTGTGGAGCCGCCGGGGCCGGAGGCTGCGCGAGCCAGCCGCGTATCTCGCAGGCTGCGCCCGCGATCGTAGCCCCCGCCGTGGCCAAGCTCGTCTCTTACGAAGAGCCACTGCCGCCGCCCCAGGTGGAGGCGAACGAAGAGCCGGCCGGACCGCCGGATCCGCCTCAGGGCGATCCCGAACTGGTGGCGGCGGGGCCTGTCGTCGCCGAGGCCGACCTGCCTGTCCGGGAAGTGACGATGGCGAACGTGCTCGCGTCGGTGGCGGGCCGCAATCCGGAGGTCGGCTTTGCCAATCAGCGGTATGCCGAGGCCTATGCCCGGCTCATCGCCGCCCGCGCCCTCTGGCTGCCGTCGCTCAACGCCGGCCTGGGTTGGAACAACCATGCCGGCCCCCTGCAGGCCTCGGATGGAAGCGTGAATGCGGTGAGCCGGAGCTCGCTCACGACGGGTCTCGGCGTGCAAACGATCGGTGCCGGCTCGCCGGTCGTGCCCGGTCTGTTCGCAAACTTTCATTCCGCCGAGGCCATTTTCCAGCCCCGGATCGCCAACCGGGCCGCAGCGGCCCGCGACGCCGCGGTGCGAACCACCATCAACGATCTGCTACTCGAGACGGCCCTGGCGTATCTCGAACTCCTGCGGGCCCATCAATCGCGGGCCATCGCCGTCGACATCCGGGAACATGCCGAGCGGCTGGCGACGGCAACGGCTGACTTTGCCAGGAGTGGCGCGGGCAACGAGGCGGACGCCGACCGGGCGGCGACCGAGTTCGCGATCAGGCAGAACGAGGTCGTGCAGGCCGACGAGGAGATCCAGGTGGCGTCGGCGCGGGTGGTCGAACTCCTCAACGACGATCCGCGGTTCGTGCTCGTGCCGCTCGAGCCGGCGATCGCCCCCGTGGAGCTCGTGCCGCTCGACGCCCCGATCCGGACGCTCCTGCCGACCGGGCTCCAGCGGCGTCCGGAACTTGCCGAAGCCAGGCACCTCGTGGGCGAAGCGGTCCAGCGGATGTCGATGGAGAAATTCTCGCCCTGGCTGCCGAACGTGCTCATGGGCACCAGCTACGCAGCCTTCGGCGGCGGCGAGGGGAGTCAGATCGCCAACACCGCGGGCCGCTTCGACGTTGATGCCATCACCTACTGGCAGGTCCGCGGGCTTGGCGTCGGCGAATACGCCGCGCGGCGCGAGGCCCAATCACAGTACAACCAGACCCGCATGCAGCAGATCCGGATGATGAACCGGGTGAGCCGCGAGATCGTCGAAGCCCATGCCCAGGTGCTCGCCCGACACCGTCAGATCGGGATCGCCGAGCAGGCGGTGCGGCGCGCCACCGACTCCTTCGAGCGGAATTGGCTGCGGGTTCGCGACCTCGAAGGCCTGCCGATCGAGACACTGCAGTCGATCCAGGCCCTGGATCAGGCGCGGCGGGAGTATCTCCGAGCCCTGGTCGACTACAACGCGGCCCAGTTTCGGCTGCAGCGGGCGCTGGGCTGGCCGATCGACCTTCCGGCGGCGCCACCCGCCGCCGGCGCGAGCTCTTGAGGCCGCCCCCATCATCTGGTGACCGTTATCTGGCATCTGATGACCGTCACCAAGTGACATGCACGGTGCGTTCGTCGGTCAGGCCGGTGGGATCGGTGACGACCACGGTAAACTTCGCCTGCCGTTGCTGGGAATCGGCCGGTTCCTCGGTGAGCCTCACGCCTCCCGTCTGCGGATCGATCTCCAGCTGCACAGTCTCGCTCGCCTTTGCCTTGTCGTTCGGGCGGTCGGCGGCACTCGGCGGCCGCAGACTGAACACAAGCCCCGCCGCGCCGTCGGCGTCGCGGACCGTTGCCCGGTAGAACGGCTCGTCGACCGTCGGCACGGCCGGCAGCCGCTCCCGATCCGCCGATGTGATCTCCGGCGCATGCCAGACCTTGATCCCCTGGTCGCGTCCCCTTGAATAGTGTACGGGCGCATACGTACACGATCAACCCTCCGGTCCGCCCATGGTTACCGCGTGCGCCGCGTTTCCCGCGTGGCGGTTCTCCCGCCCGCACGGCGGCCCGGCGCCGTCCCGTCGCTACGAGCGTCGCCGCCCCGAGAAGACGCCGCTCCACAAGGTCGTCTCCGAGAACCTCGAGAGCTGGCTTGAGTGGCGGGACCGCTCCGAGCGGCCCGTGCCGGGCTACGTCGAGGAGGAGTTCCGCGGCTATCTCGAGTGCGGCATCCTCTGCTTCGGTTTGGCCCGCACTCTGCATGACGTGCGGCAAAGAATCGCCGTGGCGTTCTCGTGCAAGAGTCGCGGCGTCTGCCCTTCCTGCAACGGTCGCCATATGGCTCGTGCTCCGTCACGGCTCGAAGTGAGGGTTTTCGTAGGGCTCTGAAATTGGCCTCCTCAGCAGAATCTGTGGGTGAACGTGGGCTCCGGTAATCGGCCAAGCACATGAAAGAGGGCGATTTCGATGCCTTTCGCCGTCCTGAAGCCGAACGCTTTTCTGGTAGTCAGTTTCACGACGCCGTTCAAACCCTCGACAACGCCCGACGAAATGGTGCCTTTTTTCCCGGAACCAGTTGAGGATCAAGTGCCGATGACGCCGCAGGCTCTTGGCCACCTT
>JBBEEF010000028.1:6789-7980 GCA_040880915.1 Pirellulales bacterium | reverse complement strand
TGGTTGCGGAAGTGCCATTGACCGGGCTATCTTTCGGCATGATCACACGACGGACTTTCACCGGGCAGCTCGGCCTGGCTGCCGCCGGCCTCGCGCTCGAAGCACGTGGGGCGGAGGCAAACCGCTGGCAGCAGGGCCGCAGTCCGTGGCCGCTCTGCCTTGACACCGCCACCATCCGTCCGCATTCGCTAGAGGACAAGATCCGCCTGGCCGCGAAGCACGGGTTCGACGCCATCGAGCCGTGGGAGGGCGAGCTAGACGAGTATGAGAAGCAGGAAGGCAACCTCACCGACCTGGGTACGCGGATCCGCGATGCGGGCCTCTTGGTGCCCAGCGTGATCGGCCTCTGGAAGGCGCTGCCTGCCACCGACGCGGAGTTCGAGCAGAACCTGCCCGCGTGCCGAGAGCGGATGCGGCAGGCCCGCGCCATCGGTGCGCAGCATGTGCAGGTCATCCCCTGGTTCGACTGGCCGAAGGTCGCGCCGGCCGGCACACTCGACCGGAAAAAGCTGGCAGGCTTCTACCGACGCATTCTCGAGATCGGCCTCCAGGAGTACGACCTGCAGCCCGCGTTCGTCTTCTTGGAGTTCGTGCACGACCTTCGCACCATCGACCATGCCCTCGAGGTGCTGCAGGCGACGAATCATTCCCAAGCCCAGACCATTCCCGACACCTTCCACATGTTCGTGGGCGGAACGCCCGTGGAAGATATTTCGAAGCTGGCCGGCTCGGCCATCGGTATCTTCCAGCTTGCCGATGCCCCGGCCAAGATCCCGCGGGAGCAGCTGAAAGATTCGCACCGCGTGCTGCCTGGCGATGGCGTACTTCCGCTCGAGGAAGCGCTGCGGCGGCTACGGGCCATTCGCTACGCCGGCGCGATCTCGCTCGAGCTCTACAATCCCGCCTATTACGACCGCGACCCGGACGACTTCCTGGCCGAGGCGCATGCCAAAACGCTGGCTGTGATCGAGCGGTCCGCTGCGCCGTAGCGCACCAATTGGACAAGAGCCAGGCTCAAGCGGGGTCGTTTCTCCAGGGCAGCGTCGACGGCATGGCAGGCGGGGTGGCGTTTGTTGCCGCAGTCCCCGGGCTCGCGCCCGGGGCTTTTATGGGTCAGGGCACCGGCAACCCCGACCTACCCGTAAGGCGGCCCGAACCGCATAGACATGAGGAGAACTCGAGCGATCTGCG
>JBBEEF010000028.1:0-6689 GCA_040880915.1 Pirellulales bacterium | reverse complement strand
TACCCGTAAGGCGGCCCGAACCGCATAGACATGAGGAGAACTCGAGCGATCTGCGAGGCTTTCACGGCCGATCGGCGCCGCCGTCGAGTTCGGCCGGCCATACCGACAGGTCGTCGGGCGTATCAAAGCTGCGATGCAAAAGGGTCAACTCAGCTTCGCGTTCCCGACGCGGGAGCCGGGCCCACTCGGCCTTGGCCTCGCCCATCGTTCGTGCGAGCAATTCGTAATACCAATCCGGGTATCCGTCGGGCTGGGAATCCCGGGCATCCGTCGCTGGCTTCACGGGAGCACCTCCTCGATGGGTGGAGCGATCGCCTAGAGCCGTTCCGGCTCGATATTCGCCAGGATCGCCGCGTCGGCCAGGCCCTTTGCACACACGTCTCTTCGAACGCGGTCCGTCAAGGGTTTCATCGGCAGTTCATGGTCGTCGTCTGCTGCAGGCCGTAACGAATGCATGCCATGCCGCTGGTGATTGCAAATGGAATGCCGGCCGCCCGCAGCTCGTGGCGGAAAACAGCTAGGAATTCCAGCGGGGTTTGCCTGGGTGAGGAAAATACCATCTCGCAGCGAATGAACGTCGATCGCGGGCAGAAAAGCCGGGCGCCGCCTGGAAGCCCGAACCGCGACATCCATCCGATCTCGCCGAGCACTCCGCCCACTGCCACGGAATCCCGCGTCACCGCGAGCCGAAGCAGTCAGCGTAGGCCCCGAGTGCGGCATTGGCCATACCCGCACGCGCGGCGATCGACCGCCACCTACCGATGGCGGCCTGCACCTCCCGGACGATCGCTCTAGCGGCGGCGAGCCGAAGCCCGAAGCGATCGGCCCGTGCGACGGCCTCCTCGATCTCTGCCGCCGTCTCCAAACCGAGCGGTGAATCCTCGCTCACGGGCGTCTGCCGCCCGTGAGCCCGGTCGATCATCGGCGCGGGATTGATATCGTAGGCAGGTGAAAGGGCCCACTGGCCGGGCACACGCATGAGCAGGCCGTGGTTCCGCATGTGATCGTCGACGTTGCCGATCAGGATCGAATACGCGACCCGCCGCCACAGTTCGGCCAGATCCGCAGTCACGGCGTGCCCGTGGGCACGAATGGCGTCGGCCAGCCGCGTGTAGCTGCCTGGGTCGCCTGGCAGCAGTCCCAGCAGCGTTGCGGCCGAAATGAACGGAATCCGCCGCTTGCCCTCCCGATCAAACCGCCGGATGACCGCGACCCCGCGGCCATCCACCACGACGAGCCGATGGTCAGCCGTATGGATGCCCGCCTCACGAGCGACCGCCAGCGCCATTATCTCGCCGGTTGCGATGTCGCCAACATCGTCGGGCTTCGAAAACTTCGCCAGCGCCAACCCGCCGTCGGGCATGGAGACGAGGCATTTTGGGCGGGCACCGCCGAGCGGCGAGCCCGCACCCAAAAGAAATGCCAGATCTCGAGATGAGGCGCGGTCGCCATGCACGGCGTCCGTCGCCGCCAGGAGTTCCCGCAGTCGAATGAGCGGCGGGATGACTCCCCTTGTTGCGCCGAGGAAGGCAGTGCCGCCCGATGGCCGCAGGCGGATCGCCCCGATCCGGGCCGTATCTTCGATCGCCAGGAGGTACTCGATGGCGCGGTAGGGTCGCCGCTCGAGCACGCCCTGCCGCACCGACCGATCGATGACGATCCGCCCCCAGCGATCCGGCCCTGCGTCGGCCAGGGCTCCGGGGAGATCCAGTGCATGGAATGCACCTTGCCGCAACGGCAGGGCGGTAGGATCGATCGCAAAGGCATCGGCCCGGGCGAGCCACGCGGACGCATACTCGAACCCCACGGCCGCGCTGCGGTCGTGGGCATAGAGCGTGCCCACCTGCAGCGTCTCTCCCGCCCAGTCGACGCAGACATCGAAACGATTCGTCGTCATGTGCCATCGTCCCGGGACTTGCGACGGCGGATCCGTTGCGGAAGGGCTGCCGTGTCGAGGTCGAGGCCGAGCGCGTCGCGGTCCGCAGCAGCGAGCGTCGCCAGCCGATCATGGAGCTGGAGCACGTACACAGCGGTGGCGAGCGTGCCGATTGCCACGCTCGGGTCGCCACGCTCCAGTCGCCAGAGAGTGTCGCGACTCACAAAGAGGCGGGAAGCCATGTCGGCTGTCGAAATCCGCCGCTTGCGCCGAGCCACCGCCATGTCGCGGCCGAGCCGCACAAGGGCAGCCCGCGCCGGCAGCGGCATTGATGACCAGGTCGGATTCTTAGTGTCTTGTTTCGCTGACATTAATTCATTGTACGTCCGACAAACCGGACAAAGCAACTCGCTCGTGCCGTTCGCTGCGGCAGCTGGGGAAGGATTTGGGGAGGGAGGCTGTTTAGCGCTGCAACTCGTACTCGATCCGAAAGAGATCGATGTACCCGGAGGGGACTGTCCCCGGGGAGGGGACTGTCCCCGTTTCGTGCTCTCATGGGCCAGGACGCCTGCCGACCATGCTCAACCGCCCCACCACGGCCTATTTCCAGCATGTCCGCCGCCGGCCCGACCGGGTTATCATTTATGACGAGGGGATCCTGCAGGTGATCGATGCTCCCGAGCGGGAGGAGGTTCAGCCGGATGGCCGGATTCGACGGTGGAAGCGAATCTCCGAGGCCGGCAGACGGGCGCTGCGAGTGATCCTGCTGGCCGACAAGATGACGATTCACAACGCCTTTTTTGATCGCGACTTCGGGGACCCGGATGATGAAGGTCAGGTATTTTGAAGACACCGACACGGCGCTCATGGAACTCAGCGCAGCCACTCCGCACGAGACGCGGGAACTCTCTCCCGACCTCTATGTAGACCTGGATGTCCAGGGGCGGGTGGTGTCGATCACGATCGAGCACGCCAGCCGGCAGGCCGACATGAGCGACTTCACGTTTGAGCGTGTTCCGGGGTGATGGGCGGGATTTGGTCCGATTGGTGCGCCACGTCACATTCCCCCACTCAGGCCGGAGGGGACTGTCCCCTTTCGGCAACGTCGACGGCCAGACCTGGAACGCCGCCGAGCTGGGCCGTGCCCTCGCCGTGAATGAATCGTCTGGCCGGCGGCGGCATCCGGCCGCTCGTGCGGGAGATCACCCGCTGCCTGGTGGCGGATCTCAAGTCGCCCGGGGCGAAAGCCTGATCCACGCTGTCGGCCGATGCCGACGCGTGGAAGACGTCGCGGTCGTCGGGCACCTGAACGAGGTTGCCCCAGTCGGTGGGCGGTCCACCCGCGGCAGTCATGGGCCGACCAGGAATCCCTCCCGGCTCGCCGCCTCGCGCAGCCGGTCGTCGAATGCCAGAAACCCCGCCTGGGCCGTCCGCCCCCCGGCCATGATCGTCGCCGCTGCCAGCTGCATCGCGTCAGCAGCCCGGAGCGGGTGCACTCGCAGGAGCCGGCAGGCGGTCTCCCGCACTGATTCAACCGGCAGGATCTCGTTCCAACCGAAAGCGAGCGCACGGAGGACCTCAATGGCCTGGGACGCCTGCCGCGGCGTAAGCGACGCAGCTCGCTCCAGCCGCGCGATCGCCGACGTGCATTCGATCCGCGTTCCCCACCACGTCACAATACCCGCGTCCTGCGTGAGCGCGGCCCGCGCCTCGTTCGTTCGCGGCTCCTGAACGAGCAGCGGAACGATCGCCGACGCATCCCAATACCGCATCGGTGCTATTCCTCCCGGTCGGTGTGCAGGGCAGCGACGATGCTCACGGGCTGCATGGGCTTCACCGGCTTGGGAAGGCTCCGAACCGAAAGCGGCTTTCCGGCGGGTGTTAGCACACCGTCGCGGACAAGGCCGGCCAGCCAGGGGGCTTCAGTCCCGGAGTCGTCGCCCGGTCCGACCGGCTGCAGTCGCGCGACGGGCCGATTCCGGTCGCAGATGAGCACGGTCTCGCCCCGCCGCACCCTGTCGATCAGGGCACTCAAATTGTTTTTGGCGTCGGTGATGCTCGTGCGTCGCATGGCGGCCTCCCGTCCGGCGGGAATAAGGATTTCCTTTTGAAAAGGCTATTGTAGCCTTATTCAAAGGGCCTTTCAAGTCCTTTGATGCGGCGGCGATCGTGGCCGGACTACTCTCGTTCCCGCCTGCGGCGTGTGGGCGAGAACGGCATGTACCCGGAGGGGACTGTCCCCGTTTCGTGCGGAGGGGACTGTCCCCGTTTCGTGCGCGGAGGGGACTGTCCCCGTTTCGTGCGCGGAGGGGACTGTCCCCGTTTCGTGCGCGGAGGGGACTGTCCCCGTTTCGTGCTCAAACCCTTTCGGATCGCCCGAGCGGCAGGATGGTCACCAGGTTCTTCGCTTCGCCCGGCAGGGCCAGGCAGGCCAGTGGCTCTTCGGGTGTGATCATGCCCTGCTCGGAGTAGCCCTCCGGACGCGGCCCGCGGAAGCGGTGCGTGGTCTGCGTCGCGGCGTCGATCACCCAGACTTCCGGGATCCCGTGGCGGGCGTAGAGCGGCACCTTGACGCCCAGGTCGTAGGCCAGACTCGACTCGGCCACCTCGACGACCAAGAGAGTGTCGGAGGGGCCCGGATGGGCGGCGGCGTAGAAGTCGGGTCGGGGCTTGACAAGCGCGATGTCGGGCTGCGGCTCGCTGGAGCCGTCGAGACGGATCGGATTTTGCGACCAGACGGTCAGCCGGCCTGCCGCGAGTCGGCCCAGATAGTCACTCAATGCGGCCACGAGGGCCGCGTGCAAGCTTCCGATCGGCGACATGTCGAGCACCTCCCCCGCGATCAGTTCGACACGGTCGTCCGGACCGAAGATGCCCGACTCAGCCATGTGGTGGTAGTCATCCACCGTGAGCCGGTGCCGCGTCATGAGTTCGCCAGGCATTGTCGCCATCGCCAGACCTCCCTTTGGGACCAGCCCAAGGATAGGTCGGCCAACGGCACGGCGGCAAGCGTCGGCCGGCTGCCGGGTGGCCGGCCGAGTTGGCGGCGGCATACACTCGGGGTATTCCGCGTCCGGAGAACCACCGATGTCGTTGTCTTGGTCCCGTGCAGTCTGGGCGGCCGCGTTCGCCTTGCTTGCGGCCGTCGCCCCGGCGGCCGATCCCGCCCCCTCGAGGCCCTCGATGATCTCTGAGGCCAAGCTCCCCGCCGGCTTCCCGCCGCCTGGTCCTGTCGGGGAGGTGATCGTCAAGACCTACCCCGCCCATCGGCTGGCCCGCACCAGCAGCGACGCAGCCGGCGGCGACAACCGGATGTTCATGAAGCTCTTCGGCCACATCAAGCGAAACGACATCGCGATGACGGCACCGGTCACCATGGACTGGTCGGGCGATCCGGCCACGCGGAAGGGTCCTGAGTCGATGGCGTTTCTCTACGCCCAGCCCGACCTCGGCGCCGCGGGCCCCGATCCGGCCGACGCGGCGGTCGTGGTTGAAGACATTCCGGAGGTCATGGTCGCATCGGTCGGCGTCCGCGGCAGCTACGGGGAGAAGACGTTTCGCAATGGCAACGACGCGGTGCAGGCCTGGCTCGAGCAGCATCCGGAATGGCAGGCGGCTGGACCGCCCCGGATGCTGGCCTACAACAGCCCGTTTGTGCCTGGGTTCATGAAGTATGCCGAGGTGCAGTTGCCGGTGAGCCCAGCGAAGCCACCGGCCAAGTGAGCAGTTCGGCGGGGCTCCTGCCGGCGGCCCGGAGGTCGCGGATCGCCAGGCCGCCGGTCCGCTTGGCGAGCCGGGTGCCGGAGGCGTCGCAAACAAGCGGGGCGTGGGCGAAGGCCGGCGGTGTCCAGCCGAGGGCCTCGTAGAGGAGCAGCTGCCGCGCGGTGCTCGTGAGCAGATCGGCCCCGCGTACAACCTCGGCGATCTCCATCGCGTGGTCGTCGGCCACCACGGCCAGTTCGTAGGCAGCGAGGTCGTCTCGCCGCCAAACGATAAAGTCGCCGAAGTCAACTCCGGCCGTCCGCTGCAGCGTGCCGCAGAGCCCGTCTTCAAACTCAATCACGCGGCCGTCGGGCACGCGAAACCTCCAGGGCGAGGCCCCCGGTTCACTCGATCGCTCCCGCCGCGCCGGTCGCAGCGCCGGTGGAAACAGCGGCTCGGAAAACGGGGCGATCCCCGGTGTCCCGGCCGGCGGATGGGGCGGGGGGTTTGCCGGCGAGGGTGTGTTTGAAAACCCGCGGATGCTCGCTTCTTCGTGTGGGGCGGTGGCGGCCTCCTCGACGTCGCGGCGTGAGTGGGGGCTTGGGTAGATCGCGCCGGTCGCCTCGAGCTGTCGCCAGATCTCCAGATACCAGGCCGCCCGTTCGCTCTGCACGTAGGGCCCATGCGGCCCGCCCAGGTCTGGCCCCTCGGTCCACGTGAGGCCGAGCCAGCGGAGGTCATCGAGGGCGGCGGCCGTGTATTCCGGCCGACACCGCGGGCCGTCGAGGTCTTCGATCCGCATCACGAGCCCTGCCCGCCCGGCCCGCTCGGCGGCGAGGGCAAAGGTGCGGGCATGCCCTACGTGGAGCAGGCCGGTAGGAGTCGGTGCGAGCCGTCCGCGAAGAGCCGGCCGTGTGTGCCGATGAGCCATCACCAGTATTCATACCGCACCATAAAAGCCCCTGGGCGCGAGCCCGGGGACTGCGGGTGAAAATGCCAACCCGTTTGCCATGCTGTGCGGGGCCGCCCGCTCTCACACCGCCGTGGCTCCCGCCGCCATAAAAGCCCCTGGGCGCGAGCCCGGGGACTGCGGGTGAAAATGCCAACCCGT
>JBBEEF010000027.1:0-8087 GCA_040880915.1 Pirellulales bacterium | reverse complement strand
GGGTGAAGGCAAGCAGGGTGAAGGCAAGCAGGGTGAAGGCAAGCAGGGTGAAGGCCAGCAGGGTGAAGGCCAGCAGGGTGAAGGCGAAGGCCGCGACAGCCAAGCCCAGCAGGGTGAAGGCGAAGGCCGCGACAGCCAAGCCCAGAAGGGCCAAGGTGAAGGCCGCGACAGCCAAGCCCAGCAGGGTGAGAAGTCTGGCGGCAATAATGCTCCTCGGCCGCAGCAGACAGTGGCTGCCGATGGAACGAATGACGGCGAAGCCATGGAGCGGTTGCTCGACGACAAGCGGCAGAGTGATCAGTCCGACAAGCCACGAGACAAAAATGCCGATCAGCAGCAGCCGGCCGGAGACGAGCAGCCGGGGCAGCCGCCGAATGAGAAGAGCAACGACAAGTCAGCGTGCCGTGATGCCGAAGGAAAGCCGTGCGGAAAGTCTGGCTGCTCGTCATGCAGTGGCGGAAAGTCCGGCCAGGGCCAGGGCGAAGGCGAAGGCGAAGGTCAACAAGGCCAGGGCCAAGGTCAGCAGGGCCAAGGCGAGCAGGGCCAAGGCGAGCAGGGCCAAGGCGAGCAGGGCCAAGGCGAGCAGGGCCAAGGTCAGCAGGGTCAAGGTCAGCAGGGTCAAGGTCAGCAGGGTCAAGGTCAGCAGGGTCAAGGCGAGCAGGGTCAAGGCGAGCAGGGTCAAGGCGAGCAGGGTCAAGGCGAGCAGGGCCAAGGCGAGCAGGGCCAAGGCGAGCAGGGTCAAGGTCAGCAGGGCCAAGGTCAGCAGGGCCAAGGCGAGCAGGGCCAAGGTGAAGGCCGCGAAGGCAAAGCTCGGCAGGGCCAAGATGGCGGTCAGGCTGCTGGCGAGGTAGACGAGCCCGGTGCCACGCCAGCGGGTGATGGAGGACAAGTTGGCCTCGGTGGCCAGGCTGGTGGTGCCGATTCACGCGGTGGTCCGGGTGACGCCAACGCACCACTCGAGCGTCGTGACATGGAATGGGGCGACCAGAATCTCGAGCATGCCCGCAATGCCGCCGATCTCGCGATCGAGCACCTGCGGGACTCGCTCGCTCGTGGCCGAACCGAGGTGCTCGATGAGCTTGGGTGGACCGCCGAACAAGCCCAAGCCTTTCTTGGCCGGTGGGAGCAGATGAAGCGTCTCGCCGACAGCGGTGATCCGCGGCAGCGGGCGGAGTTCGAGCGGGCGGTCCGGAGCCTGGGCCTCCGGCCCGACGGCGTGCAGACCAGCCGCGACGTGCCGGCCGACCGCAAGGGGGGGCAGGCCGAGGGGCGTCGCAGCAAGCCGCCGAGCGACTACCGGGAGCAGTTCAAGGCGTTCATGCAGGGCACAAGCGTCGAATGAGCGATGGCATCGAGGGACCGAGATACCTGGTGCCCTTCGGCCCCAAGCGGGTGCCCCACTGCTTCACCGATGTGCTCATCCTTGGGGGTGGCCTGGCCGGTCTGCGGGCCGCTCTCGCGGTCGATCCGCAACTCTCGGTCACGGTCATCACGAAGGACGACCTTCGCAGCTCATCGAGCCAGTGGGCCCAGGGAGGCATCGCGGGCGTGGTCGATCCTAGGGACCGCTTCGACAACCATGTCGCCGACACGCTTGTGGCTGGCGGAGGCATGTGTCACGAGGCTGTCGTCGACGCGGTCATCCGTGAGGCGCCTGCCCGAATCGCCGAACTCATCGCCTGGGGCACACGGTTCGACGAACGGGACGGCGGCCTGGAGTTGGGCCGCGAGGGGGGGCACAGCCATCATCGGATCGTCCATGCGCTCGGTGACGCCACTGGCCGCGAGGTGATGCGGGCGGTCATCGAACGAGCCCGCTGCCTCGAGAACCTCGAGGTCTGGCCCGATACATTCACCATCGACCTCGTGACCGACGCCGGCCGCTGCCGGGGAGCGCTCGTCTGGAACCCGGCCCACGGCAAGACGTTTGTCTGGGCCCGCCGCACGATCCTCGCCACCGGGGGAGCGGGGCAGCTCTACCGCGAGTCGACCAACCCGCCTGGCGCCAGTGGCGACGGGATAGCCCTCGCCTGGCGGGCCGGCGCCGAACTACAGGATATGGAGTTCATGCAGTTTCACCCCACCGTGCTCTACATCGCCGGCGGCGCCCGCAGCCTGATTACCGAGGCGGTGCGGGGGGCCGGAGCGTGGCTTGTCGATCGAGACGGCCATCGCTTCATGCCCGAGTTCGACGACCGTGCCGAACTGGCCCCGCGTGACGTCGTCTCCCGTGCCATCACGGTGGTGATGCAGCGGACGCACCACGCCAACGTCTACCTCGATCTCTCCCATCTCGACCCGGCGACGGTCCGCCGGAAGTTCCCAGGCATGGCCGAAATCTGCGGAAAATTCGGCCTCGACCTGACCTGCGACCGGATTCCGGTGCGGCCCGGGGCTCACTACATGATCGGCGGCGTGGTGGTGGACGAGCAGGGCAGGACCGACGTGCCGGGCCTGTTCGCCGCCGGGGAGGTCACCTCGAGCGGGCTGCACGGCGCGAACCGACTGGCGAGCAACAGCCTGCTCGAAGGGCTTGTCTACGGGGCCCGGGCAGGCGGCGTGGCGTCGGCCGAGGTGCTCGCCGAGGGACTCGATGGCGAAGAGGATTTTCGCGTGCCCCCGATTACCAATGCCCGGACGGAAGACAACAGCGATGCGGCGCTCGATCTGGCCGACATCCGCAACTCGCTCCAGGCCGTGATGTGGCGGCAGGTCGGGGTCGAGCGCACAGGCGAATCGCTCACCGAGGCCCTGGAGGCCGTTGAGGGCTGGTGCCGCTACGTGCTGCCGCAGCAGTTTTCGAGTCCCGAGGGCTGGCAGTTGCAGAACATGCTCCAGGTGGCCCGCCTGATGATCGCCGGGGCACTCGAGCGGCAGGAGAGCCGTGGCGTCCACTTTCGGGCCGACTGTCCGGGAGCGTCCGATGACTGGCTGGCCCACGTCGCCTGGCGGCGTGGCGAACCTGGCCCGCGTCTGGAACCGCTGCCGGCAGCCTGTGGCCCGCAGGCCGGCTGAGAACGCGGCGAACAAGCTCTGCACGTCACGGAGTGCCAGGTCTGCGGGGTCTGGCGCTCCCCTGAGCCTGGTCTGCTGGCCGCGTCAACACGCACAAAGCCGGGCAGCATGCAGGATCGGGAGCCGTTCGGACGGGCAGGGATTGCCGCCCCGGCAGGATCGGGGAACAATAGCGGGGCTCTTCCCTCCCCACGCCCAGCATTCCTGCGAGACTCCATGAACGGTTCCGGCAACGATCCTGCCGCCGAGGCCATGATCGAGGCCATAGGCATCTCGAAGTTCTACGGCGACTTCATCGCCGTCAAGGATGTCTCGTTCCGGATTCCGCGGGGCGAGATCGTGGCGTTCCTGGGCCCCAACGGTGCCGGCAAGAGCACCACGATGAAGATCCTGACCGGCTACCTCGCCCCGTCCGAGGGTCGGGCGCTCATCGCTGGCCATGACATGGCCAGTGACCGAATCGCTGGCGCCGAGCGGCTCGGCTATCTGCCCGAGAACGGCCCGCTGTACCCCGACATGACGCCCCGCAGCCTGCTCGAGTTTTTTGCCGACGCCCGCGGTCTTGCCAAAAACCGCAAGCGGGAGCGGATCGAGTCGGTTGTGAAGCAGTGCGAGCTTGGCAGCGTGATCGGCAAGGCGATCGGCAAGCTCTCGAAAGGGTATCGCCAGCGGGTCGGGATGGCCCAGGTGCTGCTGCACGAGCCCGACGTCTTGATTCTGGACGAGCCCACCAGTGGGCTCGATCCCAACCAGATCCGCGAGATGCGGGAGACGATCCGCCGGCTCGGCGAGCAGAAGACGATCCTGCTTTCGACGCACATCCTCCAGGAAGTGGAGGCGCTCGCCGATCGAGTGATCCTCATCTCCGAAGGACGAGTGCGGTTCGACGGCACTCCTGCCGAACTTCGGCAGGACGGTCGCGGCCTCGACGATCGGTTCCACGAACTGACCCGTTCGGCATGAGGGCCGACGCGTCAGTCCGCGTATTTTCGGCCATCAGCTCCACCTCCCCGGCAAACTCCACCCGCCAGCAGGAACGATCCCGATGAAATGGCACGTCCTCGACGCCGTCTTCAAGCGGAACTTCGTCGCCTATTTCTCGAATCCCACGGGCTACGTCTTTATCTGCGTGTTCGTGCTCTTGGGGTCGCTGGCGGCGTTCTGGCCGCCGGAATTCTTCAACGCAAATCTTGCCAACCTCGACCAGCTCAACCGCTACCTGCCCGCCATTCTCCTGGTGTTTGTGCCGGCGATCACGATGAGTGTCTGGGCGGACGAGCGGCGGCAGGGCACCGACGAACTCCTCCTGACGATTCCCGCCAGCGACCTGGAGGTGGTGGTCGGCAAGTATCTCGCCGCCGTGGGTATTTTCACGGTGGCCCTCATGTTCTCCTGCATCTGTAACCTCATCATCCTTCTCAGCTGGGGCACGCCCGACGCCGGACTCTTCCTCACCAACTACCTCGGCTACTGGTTCACCGGCCTGGCGATGCTTGCCACGGGGATGGTGGCCAGCTTCCTGACGAGCAATCTCACGGTGGGCTTCATCCTCGGCGTGCTGTTTAACGCTCCCCTTGCCCTGGCCGACCAGGCGGGCACGGTGATGGGTCCGCGGGCCGCCGCCGCCGTGAAGGCCTGGAGCCTCGCGGAGCATTTCTCCGACTTCGGCCGTGGTGTCATCAGTCTCTCCTCGATCGCCTACTTTTTCGGCATCGTGGTGGTCTGTCTCTATCTGGCCATGGTGCTCATCGGCCGGCGGCACTGGGCCGGCCGCCGCGACGGCGAGGGGCTCGGGCTGCACTATCTCGTCCGTGCGTTTGGTCTGGTGGCCGCGGCGGTGGGGGTGGCCCTCGTCTGCCGCACGCTCGACGTGCGTGGCGACCTCTCCGAGGAGCGGATCTCGACGCTCTCCCCCGACACGCGGCGGCTCCTGCAAACGCTCGATGTCGATCGCCCGATCGACATCAAGGCCTACGTCAGCCCCACCGTGCCGGAAGACTACGCCCAGACAAAGCTCAATCTCCTCAACACCCTGCGGCAACTCGAGCGGCTCGGGCGGGGGCGATTGAGCGTGGAGGTGATCCCCACGGATCCCCGAACCGAGGAGGCGGCCCTCGCCTCGCAGCAGTTCGGGATTGAGCCGGTGAGCGTGCTCGCCCGGGTCCGCGGGGCCTACCGGGAGGAGCCGATCTTCCTGGGCTGTGCCGTCACCAGCGGACTCGAGAAGGTCGTCGTGCCCTTCTTCGACAAAGGAACGCCGGTGGAGTATGAGCTGATCCGCTCGATCTGCACCGCAGCACAGCAGAAGCGGAAGCGGCTGGGTCTTGTTGCGACCGATGCTGAACTGTTTGGCGGATTCGACATGATGAGCGGCCAGGGGCGGCCGCGGCAGCCGCTCGTGGATGAGCTCGAGAAGCAGTACGACGTTGTCCAGGTCGACGCCTCGGCACCGATCACCGAGCGGTTCGACGTCCTGCTCGCCGTCCAGCCCTCCTCGCTTGGTCCCGAGCAGATGGTGAACTTCGTGGCGGCAGTGCGATCCGGACAGCCGGTAGTGATCTTCGAGGATCCGCTCCCGGTCCTGATGCAGGGGATTCCAGGCACGTCGCAGCCCCGCCGCAGCCCGGCGGGGCCGATGGCGATGTTTGGCCCACAGGCACAGCCCAAGGGCGACCTGAACCTGCTCTGGGAGGCGCTCGGCACGCGGCTTGCTACCCGTGGCGGCCGTCCGGCGATGGGCCAGAGTGGGGCTGCTCCCTACGTCGTCTACCAAGACTACAACCCCCATCTGAAGCTCGACCTACCAACCGAGTTTGTCTTCATCGACGCCGACCTGCCCGATGCGAAGGCGGGTTTTAACCAGTCGGTGCCGGCCAGTGCCGGCCTCCGCGAGGTGCTCTTTCCGTTCCCGGGATCGCTTCAGAAGATCGATGGCGTCGACGTCACCTGGACCCCGCTCGTGCGAACCGTCGCTGAACGAACGGGCACCGTCGAGGTCGAGGAGGTGGAACGGCTGCTCGGTCAGGGTGACATGCGGCAGCTGCCGATCTTCGAGAAGCGGGCTGATGAATCGCTCGTACTGGCCGTGCTCGTCGAGGGCCGGGCTGCTCCGCCGAGCGACCCACAGGGGGAGGAAAAGGAAGGGCAGGCCGCTCCGACGGCCCCGGTCCGGGCGGTGATCGTGGCCGACATCGACCTGCTCGATGGGCGGATCTTCGGGCTGCGGACCAGGCCGGACGAGGTGTTCGGCCTCGATTTCGATAACGTCGAGTTTGCCCTCAACCTCCTCGACACACTTGCCGGAGACGACCGCTTCATCGAGATCCGCAAGCGGAAGCCCAAGCACCGCACGCTCGAGCGAATCGAGGATGCTGTGGCCAGCGCCCGCCAGGATGCCGACCGGCAGCGGGCCGCCTTCATCGCTGATTTCGAGCGGGCCGAGACGGGCGCCAGCGACGCGATGCAGAAGGAGGTGGGAGCCTTCGAGAAGCGGATTCAAGAGCTCGAGGCCCAAGGCAACGCCGATCCGCAGGCGGCCATGCAGGCGATGCAGCAGCTCGCCAGCAGCCAGCGGCTGGCCCAACGGAAACTTGACACGAAGATCGAGCAGCTGCGGCGGAAGCGGGACGCAGAAGTGGACGCGGTGGAGCGGAAGTTGCAGGCCCAGGTCCGGCGGGAACAGGACCGGCAGAAGTGGCTGGCCGTGCTTCTGCCCCCGATCCCGCCGCTCGTGGTGGCCTTCTTCGTGTTCTTCCGCCGGCGGGCGCAGGAGCGGGAAGGCGTGGCGACATCGAGGCTGAGGTGAAGGAGAGCGACGGCATGCAGAAGCACGACGGAAATCGCAGACCCGAGATGTCGCCGCTGACACGGACGGCCGTGTTCGTTGGGACGGGGCTCGCTCTGCTGGCGGCGGGAGCATGGCTCCAGTCGCGGCCCGCGCTGCGGCAGCGGGAGGCGGCCGGCGAGACGGCGGCGAAGGTGCTGTTTCCCGAACTCGCCGATGCCGCCAAGGCCGAGAGCCTCGCGATCATCTCATTTGACGAGGACACGGCGACGATGCGGCCCTTCAAGGTGGTCAAGAGCGGGGGCGTGTGGGTGCTCCCCGCGCACCAGAACTATCCGGCCGATGCTCGGGACCAGCTTGCGGCGGCGGCCACCGAACTCATCGACCGCCCGATCCTCGAAGTTGTGAGCACGTCCCCCGGCGACCACGAAACCTACGGCGTGATCGAGCCCGATGCCGAGAAGGTGAAGGTGGGCGCAACGGGCGTCGGCCAGCTCGTCGAGATCCGTGACGGCTCGGGTAACTGGCTGGCGCGGCTCGTCATCGGCAAGGAGGACAAGCGGCCGCAGGGCGCCGGCGGCGCGGGCCGCACGCTGAGGTTCGTGCGGAAGGCGGGGCAGGATCCGGTCTACCGCGTCGAGCTCGACACCACGAAGTTCACGACGAAGTTTGATGACTGGATCGAGAAGGACCTCCTCAAGCTCTCTCCCTGGGACATCCGCCGGCTCACGGTCGACGATTCGACCTCTTCCTACGATATCGACCCGGCCAGTGGCCTGGTGGTGTCACAGGATCCCACGGCCCGCATCGATCTTGCCTACAACGACAAGGACGCCGCCTGGTCGCTCGTGAAGCTCGTTGAGTACACGAAGGACGACAAGCCCGAGGACAAACAGTTGACCGCCGACGAGGAACTGGCCACAGCCAGGCTCAACGACCTGCGAGATGCCCTCGGCGACCTGAAGATTGTGGACGTGGTCAGGAAGCCGGCCGGCCTGAGCGCGGAGCTCAAGGCGGAAGAGAAGTTCACCGCTGACCGGGAGGCGGTGCTCTCGCTGGCACAGCGGGGCTTCTTCCCGTTCCAGTCGGGAGAGATCCTCTCCTCCAGCGGCGAGACGGTGGTGGGAATGAAGGATGGCGTCGAGTATCTCCTCCGGTTCGGTAACCGCACCACCATGGAGGCCGGCGCGGGCGTTGAGGGTGCTCCGGCCGACGCCGCTCCGGCGGAGACCGGCGGCCGATACCTGTTTGCGTTGGCGAGGTTCAACGAGGCCTTGCTCGAGAAGCC
>JBBEEF010000026.1:0-8205 GCA_040880915.1 Pirellulales bacterium | reverse complement strand
ATCCACCGCTTCCAGCATTTCGGCATGCCGCTCGAGGTGATCATTCTCTGCGGCGCGGCCCTCTACCTGGCGATCCGGTTCGGCATGGCCTGGGTGCTGAAGAACTATTCGATCCACCGCGGCATGTTTCATAGCCTGCCGGCCGCCGCGATCGCCGGCCAGGTCACGTTCCTCGCCTTCGCCGCCGAGGAACCGCTCCGCCGTTACTTCGTCTCGAGCGCCGTGGTGCTCGGGTTTCTCACCCACCTCGTGCTTGACGAGATCTGGAGCGTGCAGCTGGGAATGTTCGGGCCGAAATTCAAGAAGTCGTTCGGCACGGCCCTCAAGTTCCACGGTCCGACGATGTGGCCAAACGTGCTCACCTACGTGCTGACGGCGATCCTGGGTGCCCTGGTGGCCGGCGACGCGGCCTGGACCGAGAAACTGGCGACCGCGAAGCAACAGATGGAACAGGCGACCCGCACGTTCCAGCAATACTCACCCCAGCAGTGGCAGTATCGCCGGTAACCATCGCCCCTTGCCGCGGTGCCGGTGAGACGGGAACATACGTCTTTCCTCCCCCTCGGTCTTCCGATGTTCGTTCTTCAGGTCGCCGCGACGGTCCTTCCGGCAGCCGTGTTCACCGACCTCAAGGCGGTCGCGGCCCTGGTGGGCTACCTCGTTCTCATCGCTGCAGCGGCGTTCTTGGGGGGGGCCTCGGTGTCGCTCTTTGCCCTCGGCCACCGGGCAACCCAGGTGCTGCTCTCGTTCACCGGAGGCGTGCTGCTGGGAGTCGGGCTGCTCCACCTCCTGCCGCATGCGGCCTTCCAACTCGATGGCGACGTCGAGGCCACGATGGGCTGGGCCCTGATCGGATTCTTTGCCATGTTCCTCTTGGAACGGGCCTTTCACGCCCATGCCCACCACGCGGCCGAGTCGGCCTGCGACCACAACCACGGGCCTGGCGGGGAGGCTCACCACCATCCGGTCATCTCACGGGGCCGCTGGGCCTGGTGCGGCGCCCTGGCCGGCCTCACGCTTCACAGCTTCGCCGACGGGGCGGCGCTGGCCGCATCGGTCAACGTCGACGGGGCGACCGGCTTCGCCACATTCCTGGCCATCGTCCTGCACAAGCCGCTCGACGCGGCGATCATCGCCACGCTCATGATCGCGGCTGGCACGACGCGGGGGCTACGGACGGCCGTGAACCTCGCCTACGCGGCGGTTGTTCCGCTGGGGGCCGGCTGTTTCCTGGCGAGCCTGCCGCTCTTCGACGACCACCGCGACATGGTCGTCGGAGTGGCGCTCGCCCTCGCGGGCGGCGCCTTTATCTGTATCGCCGCGGCCGACCTACTGCCCGAGGTCCAGTTCCACGCCCACGACCGGCTGCTGCTCACGACGGCGCTGGTGCTTGGCCTGGGTCTCGCCTGGGGCATGACGATCGCCGAGCGGTCGACCCACGCCCACGGCCTTCACGGCCACGGCGACCATCGACACGCCCCGGCCACGGAACCCTGACTCTCTAGCCGCCCGTCTCGAGCCCGCGTGCGGCCCGTTCGCGGCCAACCTCGTCCATGACCTCGTCGATGAGGGCGTGTTGCCTGCGGATCGCCGGCAGTTGTGCCTGGAAGCACCAGGCGATCAGGGCGGCCAGTCCAATGCCTCCCACGAGATGCCAGGTCACCCAGTCTCGGCTGCCTCCCGGACCGGCGAGTCCGCCTCCCGGATCGGCGGCTCCCCCGAGGGCCACGATCCCCAAGACCGAGAGCATCCCGATCACCGCAAACGGGAACGCCGACCGTTTGATCTGGCGGCTGCGAGCGACGATTTCGGCCGGCAGCCCATAGGCCTCGACCACCTCGCGACACCAGCGGCCGGTGCCGATGAAGTAGGTCATGGAGATGCTGTTGACCAGGAGCACAACGAGCGCGGCAAACATGCCCGAGAGCCGGTGCACCGTGCCCCAGCGGAGCATCGCCGGATCGGTTACGTCGTGCAGGCCGCCGATCCAGAGGCCGAGGCCCGCCGTGGCGGCCATGAGAGCCACAGCAAAGATCGCAACCCGGGAGAACATCGTTGCCATGCCACCGTTATAGCCTGTGGGCACCGGCTGACAGGAGCAGCCCCAACACATTCAGGGCGTGAAACACCGGCTGTTCGTCGTATGCTGGGCCAGATGGCACCCGCACATTCCACCTCTGAGCGGCCTCTGATCCTGGTCACCTGCGGCGACCCGGCCGGCATTGGGCCGGAGGTCGTGGCCCGTGCCTGGCAACGGCCGGCCGTCCACGAACAGGCCCGGCTCCGTGTCATGGCCGACGCAACCCTGCTCGCGGCTGTTCTCGGGCGACGAGCGAGCCTCGAACCGATCCGGATCGTCACCGTCGCCATCGATGACCCGCGCCCGTCGCGGCCCGACGAGCTGCTCGTGGTCGAGCCGGCGGGCCGCCGGATTCTCCCGGCAGCGATCCGCGATGCCACGATCACGGCGGCCGGCGGCGCGGCGGCAGCGGAGGCGGTGCAGCAGGCGGCTGCTGCGGTCCTCGCCGGCTCCGCCGCAGCGGTTGTGACCGGGCCGCTCCACAAGGAAGCGCTCCACGCCGCGGGGTACGACGCGCCTGGCCACACCGAGCTTTTAGCACGGGCGTGTGGCCTGCCCGATGCGGCCGCGTCGATGATGCTCTGGCTCCCGGGCACCGCCAACCGATCGCCCCTCGGTGTCGTCCACGCGACGCTCCACGAATCGCTCCGCACCGCGATCGCGAGGCTCTCGACGGAGACGATCTTCACCGCCGGCCTGCGGCTGCATGCAGGACTTTCACGGCTGCGTGGCGAACGCCCAGGCATCGCCGTGGCAGCCCTCAATCCCCACGGTGGTGAGGGAGGCCTGTTCGGTGACGAGGAGGCCCGCATCATTGTCCCGGCGGTGGCGCAACTCGCACGGGCGGGCGTGGCCGTGACTGGTCCCCTGCCGGCCGACACGCTCTTCGCCCGGGCGTTTCGCGGGGAATTCGCCGGCGTGGTCGCGCTCTACCATGATCAGGGCCACATCCCCGTCAAGCTGTTGGGGATGCACGAGGCGGTCAATATCACGCTGGGCCTGCCGCTGGTGCGGACGAGCGTGGCCCATGGCACGGCGTTTGACATCGTGGGCACCGGCCGTGCCGACCCCGCCAGCATGCTCGCGGCAATCGACGCCGCAACCCGGCTCGTGGCCCACCGAACCGCGAGCGATTTTCCCAACAACCCCGGGTCATGCACGCCCGGGTCATGCACGCCCGGGCCATTCCCGCCCCAGGCATGAGCCCAGCAGGATCCGCGACCCGCCCCCTCACGGCCGCAGCGGCGCGAGCAGGTTGACATGGTTGGCCGTGATATCGATCAGCCCCTCGGCAGCGGGCTGATAGAAAAAGGTCGCGGCGTCGACGGGGCCGTTGAGTTCGATTTCGACCAGTTCGATGACGGCGATCGGTTCGACCTCGGCGGGCTCGACCGGCCGCGTGCCCGGAATTCCCAGGAATTCGATCCGATAGGGAAGGAGGTCGGCCTTGCCTACATACAGCCGCACCATCCACGGCCACCCGTCTGGCAGCTCCTCAGGGCGAACCCCTTCCGGCCGCGCGGCCGACTCGACGAGGCTGGGCATCACATTCCCGAGCGCCGCGGGTGGCGTCTTGCCCGTCACCAACCACACGGGCCGGCCCTCGATCTCGCCGGTGACGGCCTCGTCGAACCAGAACCACTGCCGAATCCACCACAGCGTGCGTTGCAGGCCGCCGAGGTAAGGCGCCGTCTCGCTCGGGTCTGACACCTTGAGTTCTTCGAGCCTCGCGCGAACCCGCTGCACATCGATCCGCTGAAACTCGGGGCCGCCTTGACCGATACGGCGGTGGATCCAGCAGAAGAGTCCGTCGCTCACCTCGGTCATCTCAAACGACTCGGTGTCGCACGTGAGCGTGGTCTCGAGTCGGAATCGCTGCTCTTCCCCCCGCCCAGCCTGGAGGTAGCGACCGGTGCCGACGAGCACCCGGTCGCCGATCCGCACCCGCTGCCGCATCCGCAGAGACACCGATTCGGCCCGGGCCAGGGTGGCCAGCGAACTGGCAACGATCCGCTCGGCCTGGGCGGCCAACTCCGAGGCATCGGCCCCGTCGGCCGAACGGGCTGGCTCGGAGCGGTTATAGACGCTCGCCGACGGTGGAGCCCCGATCGCGGTCGCCATGGCCCAGCCTGCCAGTGCGATCCAGCCAGCCCCGCAAGCCCGAATAACGCGGGCTCCGGCAGTGTTTCCCCCGCCAGACTGGGACACGTCCTGACCCGCTGATGACCGCGGCAGCATGGGCAATCCGGGAAACCCGCGGCTTGTGACGATCCGGTTGACTCTTCCGATTTTGCCAAAGGAACGGGGGTCGGCAGGTCGATGCACACCTCAGTGAAGAACAACGCCGGCGACCGTCCGCCTCGGCAGCAGGCCGGGAGTGTACGGGATCGAGGCCGCCCGGCCCATGCCGGAAATCCGCACTGGAGATTCGTGGACATGATCACCCGACGCGTGCAAGGCCTGGTCGGTATGTCTTTAGCGGCGACGCTCACCGGCTGCCATCTGCCGGCCAACTCCCCCTTCACGGGACTCGCGCAACTGCGGCCAACCGCCACGCCGCATACCAACGTGCTGCCCCCGGCGGCGATGCTCCAGCACCCGGGCCCGGGCGTTGACGGCCCCGGCCCCGGCATCATCGCCCCCGCCTCCTATGAGGCCTCGCTCGCCGCCTCCGGCATGATGGGTGGTGGTGGTGGCATGGCGGGCATCTACGGCGTTGCCCCCACCTCACAGATCGGCTTCGTCGGCCCCGACGCGATGCAGATCCGCTGGGACGCCTCGATGGCCGGTGGCTTTGACTCCGAGCCGCTCGTCGCTCCGGGCCGCTACGACTTCCCGCAGGGAGCGATCTACCGACTCAAGGTGACCGACATTCCGGGCCGCGAGGGGGTCGAACTCTACCCGTCGCTCGAGGTGGCGCCGGTGACGCCGCGGACAGCGGCATACCTCTCTCACAACGCGGTGCCGTTCCAGCTGACCGAGGAGGACCTCGACCAGGTGACAACCGGTAACTTCGTGACGAAGGTCGTCTATCTTCCCGACGCCGAATACCAGGAACTCGCGGTGGCAGGGGTTGAGACGCTCGTCAGCACGCGGCTCGATCCGGGTGTCGATCCGATCGTTGAGGCCGACCGCCGCGGTGCGATCCTGGCGATCATCCGGATCGGCAACAAGGACCTGCAGGCCCCCGGATCGGCAAACGCTGGGGGGGGCATGCCTCTCGCCGGCATGCCAGGCATGCCAGGCATGCCAGGCGGTCCGGGAGGCGGCGGTGCCTGCGGCGTCGCTGGTCCGCTCGGCATGCCCTTCGGCGGCGACCCCTCCCAACTGCCTCCGGCGTTCGTGGCCGGCATGACTGCTCCGGAGTATGGCATGCCGCGCGTCGGCACTCCGATCGGCCTGCCTGGCCCGGCCCACATCCCGCTTGGGGTGCCGGCCGGTCTTCAGCGACACACGATCACCAACCACACCAAGCACCACATTCCGCCCCCCTCGAGGTCGCTCGGCCTGCACGTTCAGCAGTCTCCCGGCTTGAGCTACCCAAAGCCCGCCCGCCACGCCTATGTGTCTGAGCGGCAGGAGGTTCCGCACATCCACCTCAAGCAGCCGCCGGAGTCACGGACCCGCTTCGTCGGCAACGGCGGCCCCGACCCCGACGCCTTCGGCCCGGGCCGGATCATCTCCGGCTCCGAGGCTGATCTCCCCTGCCCTCCCGAGCCGCTCGACTGAGCCGGGGCGATTCACCGCAGCGAGACATCCGTTCGCAGACACTGACCGAGGAATCCATGGCCACCCCCCGCACCCACCGCCGAACGGTAGCTGCGGGGCGGCCGTTACGCAGGAGCCACCATCACCCCGCCGTCACTGGCATGAAACCTTTCCGGACAGGGACCGCGCTGCAGGTCGCCCAAGGGCTGCTGGCGATCGCCGTTCTCGTCGCGACACTTTCGTGGGGCCCTTCCTCCGAAGCTGTCGCGACCGAAAGAGCGGACCGATTCGCCACCCACCAGGCACCGGGAGCGATTGGCGCTCTTGGGCGACTTCAGCCCGGTCCCTGTCCGGAAACAATGCTCCCACGTGACGTGCAGCCGGTGGCGATCCGTGGTCCCGAAGGCACGCAGTTGGCGATCGAGACGGCCGCTGGCTGGTCGCCGCTAGAGGCCCGTCCGCTGCGGCTGGGGCTCGTGGTCGGCCAGGCCTACCGCCTGCGGATCGGCGGCATCCCGGGACGCGAGGGGGATGAACTCTTTCCCTCGGTGCGAATCCTCGCCCGGCTCGGCACGCCCCCGGGCATGGAGTGGCGGTTTCCTGTGGAGATCGTCATCGACGAGGATGACCTCGCCGCGGCCCTCGCCGGATCGCTCGTCCGCCGCGTCGTCTACGTCTCCTCTGAGACCGAGAGCCCGGACCTCGTTCCCGCCGGCTGGTTTGATGTCAGGCCAGGCGACGACGCCTTCGAGGTTGCCCGCACCCTTGGCGATCCCATCGCCGAGGTCGTGATCGGCAACCGCGTTCCCGCACCGGGGAGCGTGCCATGACCCGCGTCACAACCTGTGCGGGGTGGATTCGCGTCATCGCGGTGGCGACCGCCGCGCTCGTCCTGGCGTCGTGCCGCTCGCTCAGCGTGCCGGTGGCGACACTCGGAACGGCTGTCACGGTCCTGCCCGACGACGTGGTGGCCACCGGCTACGAAACCGCCGGCTCGCCGCTTCTGGCATTGCTAGCCGACCCGCCCACGGGCACGCCGCTCGCTCCGGCTGCCGGCTCGGCTCTGAGCACGGCCGACCCGGCCGTTCTCCTCGCGGTGGGCGGGGATGAATCCCGCCGTCACGAAGGCGTTGTGCCGGCCGGCCTCGAAGCCCCCTGCCCCCCCCTACCCCGCCTGGGCACGGCGGCCGGCCTCGCAAACCGCTTCGCGACGGGCCGCTGCGGACCCGGACCGTGTGGGCCGGCCTGTCGCGTGCGTCAGGCAGACTGCCCGCCGGCCGGCTGCCCACCCCAAGCGATGTGTGTCTCCTGCGAGCGGGCAATTCCCATCGTCGGTCCTTACCTGGTCTGCGACGGCGGCGATCACGGCGCTTTAGCGCAGGCCGTGGGGGAAGCCGGGCTCGCCAACCTCTCGGCCGGTGACACCGTTGCCCGTTTCCGTCCCGCCGACGACGGCCCCGATGCCGATCGGGTGGAGGTTGTCGCTTCGAACTGCGCCTGCGTCTACGCCCCCCGGTTCGGCGCCGTCCGCGAGGTGTCGCGTCCGCTCGAGGACGCCGCCCCCGTGGGCCCGGGCGGCCTCGCCACCGATCAGCTCGTCGAGCTCGAGGTCGAGCGGCAGCCGGTCTGGGGCAGCGTTCAGAATCTCGCGCCCGGGGCTGCCCGCAAGGCGCTTCCGGGAGTCGCCCTCCGCGAACGGCTCGCACCCCTGGCGGTCGATCAGGGTGATCTGCCGCTTGAGGAAGATGGTGCCGAGGGACCCAACGAACAGCTGGCGATCGACCAGCTCGAGCAGGCCCGTCGGCGCCAGCGGCCCCACGCCGCGATCGGCTTCGATGTGCCAGTGGCGTGGACCAGCATCAAGGCGGCCAACGTGCTGGTGAACGAGAAGTCGGCCCAGGTGGTGGCGGCCGACCGAGGCACCGCCACCCTCCGCTTCGAGGAGCCGGGCCGCGCAGAACTCACGCTCTGCAAGCGGGCCGGAACCGACACTGCTCGGGTCGGCGAGGAGATCGACTTCACGATCGTGATGCTCAACTCGGGCGATCGGCCGCTCACCGGCATCGTGCTGGCCGACGCCCTGCCCAAGCGGCTCGAGCTCGTACCCGACTCGGCCGCTTCGAGCCTGCCGGCCACGTTCTCGACCGAGACCGGCGACGACGGCTCGGTCGTTCTTACCTGGCGGCTGACCGAGCCGCTGCCCGCAGGGGCCAGCGGTTTCGTGCGATTCCGCTCGCTTGTCCGCTGACACCCCCGGCTCTGGCGGCCCGACATTGCTGGCCGGGTGATCCCGCGGGTAGTCTGCGGCGGTGCGTGGTGCACCCGAATCATTGCCGTCGCTTCCCTGAGGTTGTCATGTTGCTCAAACACGTTTGTGTTCCGGCCCCCCTCGTCGTGCTGTGTGCTCTCGTCGCGGC
>JBBEEF010000025.1:0-8386 GCA_040880915.1 Pirellulales bacterium | reverse complement strand
TCCCACGTCGTGTTGAAGGCATCGGCTGTCCCCTGCCACGAGAGCCGCTTGGCCCGCCGGGCCAGGAACCAGCGATAACTGGTCGTGAGCTGCTCTTTGCCCTCGGCCCACGGCACCCTTTCGACGACCACACCACACGTTGGGCAATCGACCCGCCGCATGCAGGCTGCTGCCGCGAAGCGGCAGCCCATTGCACGACCTTGCCGCTGTCAGGTCGGCTCAATCGCTGCGAAGAACTTCAGCCGCCCGCCCGCGAACTCAGGCTGATACCTGTGCCATGGCTCTCAAACCGCGGGGTTCGGGGCAGAGCCCCGCGGCGACAGCGGGCCCTTCAACCCACTCATTCTGCTGAAGACCCTCAGAAACAGGCGTGGACGGAGATGACACGGACTCCTGGTGGCGCCACTGGAAGGGAACGGATCTTTGTCGAGATGGCAGCGGCGGCTGCGAATCGTGATCCGGATCGACGCAACACGCTCGTCTGCCTACTCGACGGCGAGCGGGCTCTCTGGGAGATGGCGGATGAGTGGTTGCCGAGGGCCGTCGGCTACGTCAGCGGCGGACTCCGGCGGCTCTGTGACGAGCATCGACTCAAGGGAGAGAAACGTCGCCGCCTCATGGCCGCCATCACCTCCTACGAGAACAACCGCGAGCACCTGCGGTACGACGAGTACCTCGCCGCCGGCTATCCCATCGGGAGTGGCGTGGCCGAAGGTGCATGCCGATACCTCGTGCTCCGCGCCGTCCACCTCAACGAACACTGGGATGAGTTCATCGAGTACCACATCCAAGCTGAGCAAGACAGGCTATACAGCAAGGCTGCGGCATAGAGATGTGCGAGTTACGCCCGTTTGATTTCTAGGTTCTGCTGGGATTTCAGCGGCCGGCGGAGTGGCAGGCGGAGTGGATCGCGGGGCGGCTTTTGTTCCCGCAGTCCCCGGGCTCGCGCCCTGGGGCTTGTATGGGTCAGGGTCAGGGGAAGGGGTTGCCCGTGCTAGCTCGCCGGCCTTGCAAGCGAGCCAAGTGCAGGATTGGAATCCCGTTTGGCACGGCCTGTGCGGTAAATAGAAGCCCCCAGCGCGAGCTGGGGGACTGTGACGTGGCACACGAATTGGACCCGAGCCAGGCTCAAGCGCTGTCGTCTATTCGCAGCTCGAGGGGCATCCATGCCCCGCCACTACCATGTCGTCGCCCTCAATAGCCCAAGCTTCCCAGGCTAGCAACCCGGGCCCATGCTCGCCCCCGGCACACGCCCGAGCCCATCCCCGCCGGTCCTCATCGAAGGCACGATGGCGACCTCGGGAATCTGAGGGGGATGCAGGAAGCCGGTATCAGCCGCTACCTATTCCTAATAATTGGACCGGGCAAGATATTCCGATCGTAGCGACAGGAGAGGACGTGCAGGCCCGGCCGATCATGCGGCCTACGCCAGCCCTACCTGCTTGGAGCTGCTTCGATGTTTTGCTTCTCGGTGACCAGGTCCGCCTCCAGCGTGCTGCCGTTCGCGGGCTTGCTCCTCGCGCTGGCGGCGACCAGCTCCCCCCGGGCGGCTGAGCCGGCTGTGACGATCGCGGGCGTCGTCACCGATGCCTTCGAGCCGATCCGGCTTGTCGCCTCAAACCTTCCCGAGCCCACCGGACGTGGCGATGTGGCCCCTGAGCTACCCGAGGAGATTTCCATACCCCCGGCCCCTGAGCCGGACGAGCCCGAGACGGAGCAGGAAAAACTCCAGGCCGGCGAGTCGCAGCTCACCGACGACGCGCTCGTGGTGGGGGCCGACGTCTCGCTCAAGCCCGTCTGGAACAACGGCCTGGAATTCATGTCGTCTAATCGGGAGTTCCGGGTCCATGTGGGCGGCCGGGTCCAGATCGATACGACCGCCTTCACGGCCGGGCCCGGCCCCAACCTCGAGCCGATCGACGGCGGCCTGAATCCACCCCTGGCTGGAGCCACCAACTTCCGCCGCGGTCGCTTCCGGATCGATGGCCAGATGTACGAGAACATCGAGTGGATCACCGAGTTCGACCTCGTCAACCAGCTCCAGATTTCACAGCTGGCCGATCCGACGCTCGAAAACCTGGGCGGCCCCTATCCGGCTCCCACCGAGGTCTGGCTCGGGATCACCAAGCTCCCGATCCTGGGTAACGTGGTGATCGGCAACCAGAACACACTCACCGGTCTCGAACACATCACGAGCGATCGGTTCGTGAACTTCATGGAGCGGTCCTTCCTGGCGGATGCCTTCACGATGCCGTTTAACAATGCCTACGCCCCAGGAATCATAGTGTTTCGGAACTTCGGCGATGACGACGAGGCCCGGTTCGCGATGGGTGCCTTCAAGGACGACTTCAACATCTTCGGCTTTGCCAACACCGCAGCCGCCAACTCGCTCCAGATGCGGGCGACGAGGCTGGTCGTGGACGAGCCGGAGGAGAACCGCTGGACGCACCTTGGGCTGTCCGCCGTCTACCAGCAGACCGCCAAACCCCAGATCAGCGGAACAGAGGGACAGTCCGACTACCAACAGGGCAGCCTCCGCTACCGCGTGCGGGGCAACATCCGCAACGGACCCCCCGGCCCGCTCAACTCGATCTATGCCGACACCGGCCTGCTCGGGGCCGAATACCAGACGCTCCTGACCGCGGAATACGCGTCGAATTGGGGGCCGCTCCAGGTCCAGGCCGAGTGGACCTGCACGCTCGTCCCCAGGGCCCGCTCGATCCTCAACCCGTCCAAGAATGCCGGTCAGCAGCCGGTCGACACGGTGGTGGACAACCTCTTCTACCAGGGCGCCTACTGCGAGGTGATGTATGCCCTCACCGGTGAGGGCCGAGCCTACAACCGTCGGCAGGCGGTGCTCGACCGCTTCATTCCGCGGAACAACTTCTTTCGGGTCGGAACGAGTCGGGGCATCGCCCGGAGTGAGGGGGCCTGGCAGATCGGTGCCCGCTACGACTGGGTGTGTCTCAATGACAAAGGCATCAACGGCGGCGTGCTCAACGGCGTCACCCTGGGCCTCAACTGGTTCCTCAACCCCAACACCCGGATGGCGTTTAACTACGACTTCACCTACCGCGACTTTACCAACAGCCTCGGCGGCAACGGATCCGGCGGGGTCAATGGCTTCGGGTCGCGGCTGTTCTTCGACTTCTAACCGGAGGTGTTCGATGATGTGCTTGCGACGCGTGCGGACAATGCTGGAAGTCGGCCTGTTACCAACGCTCGCCGTGGCAGCGATGCTCGCCGCCGCGGCAGCCGAGCCCGCTAACCGATGACGAGCGTGGCAGCCCAGTAGAGGGTTCCCGAGAGCACGATCACGGCCGGCAACGTAAGGATCCAGGCCAGGGCGATGTCCCGGACCGTCGCCAACTGAATGCCCGACTTGTTAGCCCACATCGTGCCCGCCACGCCGCTCGAGAGCACGTGGGTCGTGCTGACCGGCATCCCGAAGCCGTCGGCCATCCCGATCGTGACGGCGGCAACAAGTTCGGCCGAGGCGCCCTGGGCGTAGGTGAGGTGGGTCTTGCCGATCTTCTCACCAACCGTGACCACGATCCGCTTCCAGCCCACCATCGTACCCAGGCCGAGACACAGAGCGACACCCATCTTCACCCATTCGGGCACATACTCGACGGGCTGCGCTAGTTTGCCGGCCAGGCCGAGCAGAACCTGGCGGCGGTCTTCGGCCATGGCGCTGCCGAAGTTGCGAACGAGTGTGCGGATCGCCGCCCCGAGTTCGACCAGGTGGGTTCGCACCTGCCACCGCTCCTCTGAGCCGAGGTCGGAGAAGCTCGACCGACCGGTGAGTGATGCGGTCAGCAGCTTTGTCAACGGCAGCGGGTCGAGGGTGGCGAGCACCGCGTCGGGCCCCGGGAAGGGCTGGATTATCTCCCGGGCGATGCCCGGATGCCGCAGTTCGAAGCCGTGGGTCGCCGACTCGAAATTCCCGTAGGGCTCGATCGTTGCTGCCACAGCATCGCTCCGCCGCAGCTTCTCCACCCGGTTCGTCGCGAGATACTCCTGCTTGAGGGCGTCCATCAAGCCGGCGATCTCCGGTGATTCAAGTTCCTGTTCGAGCTGCTTCGCTGCCTCCACGACCGCTGTGATGTCGGCCGTCGAGCTGCCCATGTTGAGGGCGTAGGTGGCCGGCACGATGCCGATGAGCACAAGCATGATCAGGCCCATGCCCTTCTGCCCGTCGTTTGAGCCGTGGGCAAAGCTGACGCCCGTGCAGGTGCCAATCAGAAGCCCGCGGATCCACCAGGGCGGCGGCGTGTCTCCCACCGGCGGCTCGTAGAGCTGCTTCGCGGGCACGAGCCGCTGGAGCAGAAGCAAGAGCCCGGCCGCGAGACCGAAGCCCAATAGCGGCGAGATCATGAGCGCCATTCCCACCTCGGTCGCCTTGTGCCAATTGACGCCCTTCGTGAGCGACCCGTGCTCAAGCCAGGCATTCATCATTCCGACCCCCATGATCGATCCGATCAGGGCGTGCGAGCTCGAGGCGGGCAGGCCGCGGTACCAGGTCGCGAAGTTCCAGATGATCGCGGCGAGCAAGAGCGCCAGCACCATCGCCATTCCCCGACCCGTCTTGATGTTGACGAGCAGGTCTACGGGGAGCAGGTGAACGATGCTGAAGGCCACGCCGATCCCACCGGCATGGACGCCGATGAAGTTCCAGAGGCCCGACCAGATGACCGCCGGCGTGGGCTTGAGGCTCTTCGTGTAGATCACCGTCGCCACGGCGTTGGCCGTGTCGTGGAACCCGTTGACGCACTCGAATCCGAAGGCGATGACAAGAGCCATGACGAGGAGCAGCACCTGCCCGGGACCAAGCGTGGCAAGTGACTCAAAGAATTCCATGACGCGGCCCTGCGAAGGAAGAGTGCGGCACTGAGCGTGTCCAGCTATTCACGATGAACGAGCCGAACCAATCATCCTTCGCACTTGACCCTTGAGCCTAGGAGCGGCCCTGCGGGGGCTCAACTATGAAAACGGCAGTTCATCGAATTCTCACGTAGCCGGGTCGTGGGCCTGTCAGCCTACGAGGATTACGATGAGTTCCTTGGGGCCGTGGGCCCCGAGAACGAGGATTCGCTCGATGTCGCCGGTGCGGCTGGGGCCGGTGATGAATGAAAGCATGCTGGGGAGCCGGCCGTCATGCGCTAAGCGAATGCTCGCGAGGGCGTCGGCCAGGGTCGGGACCACCTGCTCGGCCATGGCAATCACCACGTGGGCGTGAGGCAGGATCGAGAGGGCCCGGCCGCCGCATGTTTCGCTCGAGACCAGGATCGAGCCGGTCTGGGCCACGAGGCACTCGCAGGCAGTGAGCCCCGCGTCGCAGGCTTCGAGAGCGTCTTTGTCGAAGGCCGAGCCGGCTACGTCGACGCGATGCGTGCTGCACCGAACTCCCGCGAGAACACTCTCGACGAGCGGATGGGCATGCCAGGCGACCCGCTGCCAGTCCCGCTCACGGGCCTGCGCAAACAGGCAGTCGGACGCAGCGGACAGGTCGGGCACACGGAAGAACACGGCCCGTAACTTCTCGAGGTTGGCGGCCAGGATCGCCAGGCTCGCGTCGGGTGAGTCGCCTCCGTCCGGAAGGAAGGGCCGGGCCGCCTCCACCGGCAGGATCGCAAGGGCCGATTGGCCACCGGCCTCGGCTCCTGCCGCGTGACCTCCGCCGTGCGGTGGGGGAGCTGGCAGTCGCAGGGCCTCGCTGATCCGCGCGAGGATGTCTCGGCGAGCCGCTGCGTTGTCGTGGCCGCCGGGGCCCAGAGCGTTCGTCGGGGTATTCGTCTGGGTATTCTTTTGGGCGTTTTTCGAAGCACTCATCGCCGCCTCTTCCAAGCCGCCCGAAAACTCTCTTGGGGCGCCGGCGGGAGGTCGCGTGTGGCCAGCCACGCCGAGAGCGGCGGTGGCCTGAGGGCCTTGGCAAGCGGCAGTGTTCGGCGGAAGAGCCAGCCGCCGAGGGCGAAGAGCCAGGGTCGGCGGGCCACGAGGGCGAAGAACCGATGACCGAGCTTTTCAAGCCGCCCCGGGGAAGTGCGGGCGGCGTTGCGGCGATTGTGGAGCAGGTGGGTGTGGATGTCGATCCGTACCGGGCAGGCGTCGGTGCAGGCGCCACACAGCGAGCTTGCCCCAGAGAGATGATTCCAGTCGGCCAGGCCCCGCAGGTGGGGCGTGATCACGCTGCCGATCGGCCCCTGGTAGGTCGTGCCGTAGGTAAAGCCACCGACGTTTTTAAAGATCGGGCAGACGTTGAGGCAGGCTCCGCAGCGGATGCAGTGGAGCGAATCCCGCTGCTCGGGATCGGCCAGGATCGCGGTCCGAGCGTTGTCGAGGAGGACAAGGTGCATCTCCTCCGGCCCGTCGCACTCCCCCGCCCGCCTGGGTCCGGCGTAAAGCGTGTTGTAGCAGGTCATTTGTTGGCCGGCCCCGGCGGTGGCGAGCATCGGCAGGAGCACCGCCAGGTCGTCGAGCCGCTCGACCACCTTCTCGATTCCCGAGATCGCAATGTGGATCCTCGGCAGGGCGGCCGTGAGCCGGGCGTTGCCCTCGTTTTCGGTGATCGAGATCTGGCCCGTCTCGGCGACCAAAAAGTTGGCCCCCGTGACCCCCACGTCGGCCTCGACATAGAGCCGCCGCATGTGCCGCCGGGCGATCATCGTCAGCTCTTCGGGGCTGTCGGTGGGGGCGGTACCGAGGTGCTGCTCGAAGAGATCGCTGATCTCGTCGCGGCGGACGTGCATGCAAGGGAAGACAAAGTGGTAGGGGGGCTCACCCCGCAGCTGCTGGATAAACTCGCCTAAGTCGCTCTCCACCACGCCGTAGCCGTCGGCCTCCAGGGCCTGGTTGAGGTGGATCTCCTCGCTGGTCATGCACTTGCTCTTGATGACCGCCCGGGCTTCGGCGTCCCGCAGCAACGCGAGAATGATCGTGCGGGCCTCGTCGGCGTTGCGGGCCCAGTGGACCACACCGCCCTGCGCCTCAAAATTGGCCACGAACCGCGGCAGCATCTCGTCGAGGTGATTGACGGCCGACCACTTGGCGAGGCTGGCGGCGTCGCGGGCCTGCTCCCAGTCGCCGTAGCGGGATTTCTGGGCGTCGCGGTTTGTGTAATAGCCGCCCAGCGCCTTCCGCACGAACGCCCTGTGGCCGGTGTCACGGACGCTCTCGGCGGCGTCGCGGAGGAATTGCTTCTTGGCCAGCCGCGGATCGGTCGCGGCCTGGCCGGCGAGAGCGGGGTGGCCCGGTGTGGGAGCGATCATCGGAAGCCCTCCGTGCCGGCGAGCACCTCAGCCAGGTGGATCGTTCGCGGCCGTTTGTCGTTTTTCGAGAGCCAGCCGTCGAGCTGGAGCTGGCAGGAGGGATCGCTTGAGACGATGTAGTCGCACTCGGTGCGGGCGAGCGAGCCGGCCTTCACCTCGGCCATCGCGGTCGAGACCATCGGAAACTTGACGCTGAACAAACCGCCGAAGCCGCAGCAGCTCTCCGCCTCGTCGCACTCGACAAGCTCGAGATCGCGGACGGCCCGCAACAGTGCCCGTGGCTCGTCACGAACGCGGAGCTCCCGCAGGCCATGGCAGCCGTCGTGGTAGGTGACGCGGTGGGGAAAGCGGGCGCCCACGTCGGTGACACCCAGCTTCTTGACCAGGAACTCGCTGAACTCGAATGTTCGGCCGGCCAGGTCGAGGACGGCCGTCTCCTCGGGCATGCCGGCAAACAATTGCGGGTAGAAGACCCGCAGCATCGCCACGCAGGAGCCGCTCGGGCCCACGACCGCCCCGGCACCGGCGAACACGTTGAGGGCATGCCGGGCGACGGTTCGGGCCTCGTCCCAGTAGCCCGAATTGAAGGCGGGCTGGCCGCAGCAGGTCTGGGCGGGGCGAAACTCGACCGTGTGGCCGAGCCGCTCGAGCACGGTGGCCACCGCCAGGCCCACCCGCGGTGCGAGTTGATCGACGAAGCAGGGAATGAAGAGCGAGACGTTCATGCTGGCCGCGAAACGGGACATCCGCGAAGGCCGCGGCGGGAGGGTCACCGTTAAATAGTGTAGACCGGCCGTCCGGCGAGAGGGGCCGGGAGTTGCCCGTGCCACCGCCTGCGGCTCACGCGCAGGAAAATTGCCGCTTGATTGGTACGGGCAGCTTTTTCAAACCCATAAAAATACCGAACCGGGCATTTCTTGGGCCCCTCCGGGATGTGACTGGCATAAAAGCCCTGGGCGCGAGCCCGGGGACTGTGACGTGGTGAATTGCCTGGCTCGGCCACGCTCGAAGAGTGTTTTGGACCCCTGGCGGCATGGTGGGCGGGGTAGCCATGTGACCCGCCGTCCCCGGGCTCGCGCCCGGGGCTGTGCGATTGCGAGTGTATTGAATCAGCAGGG
>JBBEEF010000024.1:0-8390 GCA_040880915.1 Pirellulales bacterium | reverse complement strand
GCCGGCGCTGGTGTTGGTGGTGCTGGTGGTGGTGCCGGCGCTGGTGTTGGTGGCGGGGGAGGTGCCGTCTGCTGGGTGGCCCGCGAGGTGTATGGCGACGATGATCCCCGCTGGCTTGTGTTCCGCGGCTGGCTCACCCACGACGCCCCGCCCTGGCTGCTCGCCGCGTACACGAACCACGGCGAGTTGTTTGCGGCCTGGATCCGCGACAAGCCGGCCGTCAAGGCAGGGCTCCGGCTGGCCATGGACCGCGTGATCGCAGGCCGCTTGCCGGCGGACGGTCGCTGACGCCATGGCCCGGTTCGGTGTGATCCTCGTCGCGGCCGGCCAGAGCAGCCGCTTCCAGGATGCCAACTACAAGAAGCCGTTTGCACCGCTGGCTGGCCGGCCAGTCTGGCTCCACTCGGCTGAGAAGTTCACCGACCGCGACGACGTCAAGCAGGTCGTGGTCGTCGTGGCCCCGGAGGATCGCGAGGCCTTCCTCGAGAAATTCGGGGCCAGCCTTGCCTTTATGGGGATCACGCTGGCCGAGGGAGGTGCCGAGCGGGCCGACTCGGTGAAGAATGGCCTCGAGAAGCTCGCTCCCGAGATCGATATCGTCGCCATTCACGACGCCGCCCGTCCCTGCCTGGCGACCGAGTGGATCGACCGCGTCTTTGCAGCCGGTGCAAAGACCGGCGCTGCGATCCTTGCCACGCCCGTCGTGAGCACCCTCAAGCGGGTCGGCCCCGACCATGTGATACGTGAGACAGTCGATCGCACCGGCCTCTGGGAGGCGCAGACGCCACAGGTTTTTTCTCGGTCGCTTCTGGAGCGGGCCTTCGCCGCCGCTGCCGGCCGGCCTGCGACCGACGAGGCGGGGCTGATCGAGGCGCTGGGGCATCCAGTCACGGTCGTGCCCGGCTCCCCAATCAATCTCAAGATCACTTCCCGCGAAGACCTGCGACTGGCGGAACAGGCCCTCAAGGCGTTGCCCAAGCCGAAGCTTTCGGGGCCGGCACATCCCTTCGCGGGCGACGACATCTGGAGGTAGTTGGCCCATGCCCCACGACCTGCTCGCCGACTTCGAGGCCCGCGGCCTTGTGCACCAGTCGACCGATCCGGCGGGCCTGCGGCAGTGGCTCACCACGCCGGGCCGTCGCGTCTACGCCGGCTTCGACCCGACCGCCGACAGCCTCCACGTCGGCCACCTCGTGGCGCTCGTGCTCCTGCGTCGGGTGGCCGCCGCCGGCCACGAACCGGTGGCCCTCGTCGGAGGTGCGACCGGCATGATCGGCGACCCGAGCGGCCGCAGCGAGGAGCGGAATCTCCTCTCGGCAGAGGAACTCGCCACCAACATCGCCGGCGTGGGCCGGCAGATCCACGCGGTGCTCCGGGCCCCGGCCCGTGGCCTGGCTGCGCCGATCGCGGAGCCTGCTCCCGCGGCCCCCACCATCCACGTCGTCAACAACGCCGACTGGATGCAGGGCGTCGGCTACCTCGCCTTCCTCCGAGACGTCGGCAAGCATGTGCCGCTCTCCCAGATGCTCGCCAAAGACTCTGTCAAGAGCCGGCTCGACCGGGATGGCGGCCTCTCCTACACCGAGTTCAGCTACATGCTGCTCCAGGCCTGGGACTTCGTCCACCTCGCTGATGCTCTCGACTGCCAGGTCCAGATCGGGGGCAGCGACCAGTGGGGCAACATCACAGCCGGCATCGAACTCGGCCGCCGGCTTCGCGGCCACGACCTGCACGGGATCACCTGCCCGCTGTTGACGAAGGCCGACGGCACGAAGATGGGGAAGACCGCCGCTGGCGCAATCTGGCTCGATCCGCGCCGCACGAGCCCCTACCGCTTCTACCAATACTGGATCAACCTCGACGATGCCGACGCCGGCCGCTGCCTCCTGCGGCTCACGGAACTCCCTCTCGAGGAGATCTGCTCCCTGGACGAGGCCCGCGCCGCAAACCCGGCCGCCCGCGAGACGCAGAAGCAGCTGGCCGCCGAGCTGACGCGGCTCGTCCATGGCGAGGAGGGGCTGGCCGCGGCCCGGCAGGCCACCGAGATCTTCTTCGGGGCCGAAATCGAGAGCCTCGACGACGCGTCCCTCGCCGAGATCTTCGCCGACGTGCCGAGCCACGACTTCCCGCGGGCGATGCTTGACGGCGACGGGCTGCCGCTCGTGGAGGCGCTCACGGCGACGGGCCTGGCCGCGAGCAAGGCCGCCGCCCGCCGGACAATCGAGCAGGGAGGCGCCTACGTGAACAACCGCCGCGTGGCCGACGCCTCCTACCGGCTCGCGGCCCGCGACCTGGCCGGCACCGCCACGCTCGTTCTCCGGTCGGGCAAGAAGTCGTATGCCCTGGCCCGTTTCGGGTGACGGCCCGACCAACCCGCATGGCACGCTACGAGTGAGAGCCGCGGGCGGCAGCCTGCCGCTGGCTGCGATCCGTGCCCGGTCGCACGTCGAGTTCGAGGCCGTCGTTTTCGCCCCGCTCGATTCGCTCCCAGGCGATTGCCCCCATCGCCGCGTTGTCGGTGCAGAGCGACATCGGGGGCATGAACACAGTCAGGCCCCGCCGTTGGCCGAGGTCGGCAAGCGACTCGCGGAGGAGCGTGTTCGCCGTCACCCCTCCCCCCACGGCCACCGTGCGGCAGCCGGTCCGCTCCACCGCACGTTCAACCTTGGCCACGATCGAATCGACAACTGCCTGCTGAAACGAGGCGGCCAGATCGGCCCGGGCGCGGCCCACAGGAGGGAGCGTTCCTTCCGCTGAGCCGGGCGGTCGGACGAGATACCGCAGCGCCGTCTTCAGGCCGCTGAAGCTCATGTCGAGCCGATCGCGGTCGGCGCGGAGCGGTCGTGGCAGCCGGTGGGCACGAGGGTCGCCGGCGATCGCGGCCCGTTCGATCTCGGGGCCGCCGGGATAGCCCAGGCCGAGGAGGGCCGCCGCCTTGTCGAAGGCCTCCCCGGCGGCGTCGTCGATTGTGCCGCCAAGCCGCTCAAGCTCGAGCGGGCCGCGGAGGTGGAAGAGCGATGTGTGGCCGCCACTGGCGACGAGCCCGACGAGGGGATAAGGCAGCGACTCGCCGTGGGCCAGCCGACAGGCGTAGAGGTGGGCGGCGATGTGGTCGTAGCCGACGAGGGGAACGCGGAGCGTGGCGGCGATCCCCTTGGCCGCCGCGAGGCCCACCAGCAGCGAGCCGACGAGCCCCGGCGTGACCGCGACCGCGACCGCCTCGATCTGAGCGCGGGAGATCCCCGCCCGTGTCACCGCCTCATCGATCACGGGCACGATCCGCTCAACATGGGCCCGCGAGGCGAGTTCGGGAACCACGCCCCGCCACTTGGCGTGCAGCGAGTCCTGGCTGGCGACCACGCTCGAGAGCACCTCCCGGCCGCGGGTCACAACCGCCGCCGCGGTCTCGTCACAGGTGGTCTCGATCGCGAGCAGCGGCATGCAGAAACAAGGGCGGAGGTGTCTGGGGCTGGGATTCGTCTGCTGCCATGGATCACGTTGGAGCCAGGTCAAAAGTCATACCACATCCCGATCCCGGCCCGGTTCTGGTTGGCAAACGGAAACTCGTACTGCGGGTCGGAGCCGTAGAGATATTCAAACCCCAAGCGAAACAGCTTCTCGGTGCGGTCGCCCCGCCAGGCCCAGCCGGTCTGCACGCAGACGTTGCCCCCCCAATCGAGCTCCTGCCGGCTCATGCCGTTGACCGCCAGAAAGGGCGCTCCATGGATGCCCGTGGGCCGGGCCTGGATGAGCTCCGTGCCAAACTGAAACTCCCAGGGCTTCGAGCCGCCGTCGTTGAAGAACGACCAGCCGACCTCGCCGTAGAGCCGCAGCCAATCGAGGGCATACCAGGAGCCGCCCCACACGATCACATCGCGGACGTAGTTCACGCGGGGGTAGTCGGGATACCGCACCATCGCCTCGTCGCCGAGGTGGGCGCTCAAGTGGTAGTAGGCGAGCTTGGTCTGCCAGCGGCCCACGCCGTAGATGAGCGGGATGCCAAACCGGAAGTCGCTCGACCGGAGGTCGCGGTCTTCGGACGGGTCGAGCCGCACAAACGCAGCCCCTTCGATCTGCACCTCGAATCCCTGCGGATGCAGCGGGGTGTCGGTGCCGTAGCGAAGGATCGAGGCCCGGCCGCCGAGCGTGCTGTCCCAGAGCCAGCCGTTGGCCACCGAGGGATTGAAGGGGTCAGATCCCGTGTCGTCGTACCAGACGGTGGCAAACCTCGGCTCCTTCGGGCCGGCGAGGTAACTCGTCCAGATCAGGTTGCTCGGCAGGATGTGCCACGACCAGGGCCGCGACGCCCAGAGGTCGTCGACCGCCCCGCGGAACGGAGCCGACGAAACCTCCTCGCCGTAGCCCCCTGGCACGTAGGGGCCATCGAGAACGACCGGGCCCTGCGGATTGGCCGACGGAAGGAGTTCGATCGGGCCGAAGGCGTCGCCATCAGCGCTTGGTTCCGCCATGCTGTCAAAACCCTGGGCACTGGCCGGCACCGCGGCCAGGCAGCCGAGGAAAGCAAGCACCGTAAAGATGGCGACTGGCATGGTGGACGATGCTGGCGACGACCGGAACGACGACACAGGCAGCCCCTTGCGGCGGCCCGACACGTCCCGGGTTGCCACCGGGCCGTGGTTGCCGCCAGACTCTAGTGGCCGATGCAGACCTAGCCACAGACGGATTGATCGGCGTAGTCCCACCACTACCGATATCCACGCCGCCCGCCGACCGTTCACGTTTCCGCGACGCGGCAAAGCCCCCAGCATCCGCCGCGGCCTCGCTTACCGTCCTTCCGCCACCTCCGCCACCTCGCACGTGCCAGCCCTTATCATGAAGCCATTATCCGCTGCCTCGCCCGATTCCACTCATTCTCGAGAGAACGCCGCGGACGCCATTGCCGCGGCTCTCGGACGCATCCCCAGCGGCTTGTTCGTGGTGACCTGGCAAGAGGACGGGGTCGACCGCGGGATGCTGGCGAGTTGGGTGATGCAGGCAGGCTTCGAGCCGCCGCTGGTGTCGGTGGCTGTGGGCACGTCGCGGGGTCTGCTGGCGGCCGTGCGCGGGGGATCGGCGTTTGCGGTGAATGTCTTAGCCGAAACGCAGCGGGGGCTACTCGCCCGGTTCGGCAAGCCGCCCGCAGCCGGTGAAGACCCGTTTGCGGACCTCGTGATCGAGCGGACGCCCGCCGGAATCGCGACATTCGGTGATGCGGCCGGCTGGATGGAGTGCCGCTTCGTCGGCGAGACGGCTGCGGCCGGGTCCGACCACGTCGTCGTGCTCGGCCGGATCGAGGCGGCGCGGGCCGCGGCCAACATCGCCCCGCTCGTCCACCTCCGCCGCAACGGGCTCAGGTATTAGTTCGATCTGGTTGGCCCTCTACAGGTAGCGGGCCACGATCGCTCTTCCCCGGGCCAGGTCGCGGGTGCCGTCCACGATCGCCCGGCCGTCGGCAAACACCGAGAGCCGGATCCCTGGCTCCACCTCAGCCCGCAGGATCCACGGGTTGACCGTCACCACGGCCACGCCCGCGAGCCGTCCGGCGATCGCGGCTAGGTCGACCGGGCCGTCGGCGGCGGCTGTCACCTGCACCCCCTCGCGGCCGCAGAGAGCCGCGGCCGCACCACCGAGCCGCGCTTCGAGCCAGGGGAAATCATCGCCGCGGCAGGTGGGGCAGCCGACGGCGGCCAGCGGCGCGAGATCGACCACCCGCCACTGCCAGTTCCAGAGGTCGCAGGCCAGCATCCTGCCGGCGGTCTCGCCGGAGGCATCGATGAGAAGCTTGATTGTCTCGGCGGCCTGCACCGCTCCGACGACGATTGCCGCCGGCCCGATGATCCCGGCGGTGTCGCAGGTGGGAAGCATGCCCGGCGGCGGCGGCTCGGGCACAAGACACCGCAGGCAAGCTGTTTGCCCAGGGATCACGGTGAGCACACGCCCCTCGGCACCGATCGCGCCGCCGTGTACCCAGGGCGTGCCCGAGCGGCAGGCTACTTCGTTGACCAGGTAGCGGGCCTCGAGATTGTCGGTGCCGTCCACGATCACATCCACGCCCGTGAGCAGGCCGGTGGCGTTGGCCGCCGTGAGATCGGCTACGACCGGCTCGAGCGCGGTGGCCGAGTTGATTCCCGCGAGCCGCTGCGCCGCGGCCACCGCCTTGGGAAGCCCGGCGGCCACATCGGCCTCGTCGAAGAGAACCTGCCGGGGCAGGTTCGAGGGCTCGGGCGTGTCGCGATCAATCAGCCGCACGAATCCCACACCCGCCCGCACGAGCGCCATCGCCGCCGCGCCGCCGAGCGCTCCGCAGCCGACGATCGCAACCCGCGCGGCGGCGAGCTTCGCCTGCCCTTCGGGACCAAGCGGACCGAAGCGGGTCTGACGGGAAAAGCGGTCGGGATCGAAGCCAGGCATGTCTTCGAGGCTACCACGCGGGGCGGGCTTCGAGCCCGGCACACACGGCCCGCGGCCCTCCTTGAACGGATCACGCCAATCCGTGAACCTTCCGGGTCAGGGCCGGCACCAGGATTCGCAGCCTCGGTATGATCGCTCGAGCGTTCGCACCGAAAACTTCCAGGGCTCCCAGAGTGGGTCTACAACGAGTCATACCTCGAGGACGGCTGCGTGCCCGGGCACCTGATGACCACCGGGGACTGTCCCCGCCGCGGGGACTGTCCCCTTTCTTCCCCGCCGCGGGGACTGTCCCCTTTCCCCCCCGCCGCCCTGCCGGAGATCCCGATGACGATTCTCTCTCTGCTCTTGTCCCTGCTGCTGACCACCATGCTCGCCCTGCCCGCCCGGGCCGACGAGCCGCTGCCGCTGGTCTTCGAAGACGACTTCTCCCAGGGGGCCGACCGCTGGGAGCCGACCGACCCGGCCGCCTGGACGCTCGGCAAGGATGGCGAGCGGGCCGTCTGGGGCTTGAACAAGCGGACAAGCTCATACCAGCCCAAGGTTCGCAGCCCCCACAACGTGGCGCTTGTCAAGGATCTCGAACTCAGCGACACGGTGATCAGCTTCCAGGCGAAGAGCACGCTCGACACCGGCGGCCACCGCGACTGCTGCGTGTTTTTCAACTGGCGCGACCCTGAGCACTTCTACTACGTGCACCTCGGGGCCAAGCCCGACCCCGCCAGCGGCCAGATCATGATCGTGGATGGCGCTCCCCGCCGGCCGCTCACGAAAAACACCAGGCCCGTGCCCTGGGATGACCAGTGGCACTCTGTCAAGCTCGTCCGCGACGTGGCCTCGGGCCGGATCGCCGTCTACTTCGACGATCTCGAAACGCCGCTGATGGAAGTCACCGACAAGACCTTCACCACCGGCCGCGTCGGGATTGGCTCATTTGACGACATGAACGACTTCACAGCCGTGCGAATCCACGGCCGCAAGACCGAGTCGAAGCCATAGCCGCCAGGAGCCCGTTCGCCGGCCCGGAAGTGGGCCAGCGATCCACGTCGCTGGGCCACCTGGCCAATATCGCCCGTTGGGTGAGCGGCCCTACCGCGCGGGTTACACCCTGCCCGACCAAGTCTGACGGCCGGTCGCCCCGCCGGTCAGGCGGCCGGCTCCAGCAGCCGGCCCTTGTGGATCACCCACACCCCTTCGCGGCGGGCGATCTCGGCCGGGATGAGGTTGATCTGGTCGCAGGCCACGAAAGCCTGGGCCTGCTGGCCGGCCTTGCGCAGCACCGCCGCCCTCCGGGCCGCCCGCAGGATGTCGTCGTTGTCGGCCGTGAATGAGACCTCGCCCACGAGGTAGAGCGAGCCGCCGTCGATTGTGCCGGTGGCCACGACGTCGGCCCGCCGGAGTTCATCGAGGTCGTCGGCCGTGAGCCCGGCAACGGCGGGCTCTCTCTCGAGCGACTCGATAATGTCCATCACGCCGACGATCCGGCACCGCCTGATCCGGCGGCCCACATAGGCCGGCAGGTGCTTGCCCACCAGCCATTCGAGGGCCCAGCCGGCCGTCGTGTCGGTCCGGATGCTCAGGGCACGAACCGTGCTGGCGAGCTCCTTGAGCTCTTGGGTCGTCTCCTTCTGCTGCACAGCCAGCTCCGCAACCCGGGCGCTCGTCACCTTCTGCTGCACAGCCAGCTCCGCAACCCGGGCGCTCGTCTCCTGCTGTTGTTCCGCCAGCTCGGTCATCGCCACCCGGAGCTCGTGCATGTCGGACCGGGTGGCCAGCGTGTCGTGGGCCCTGACAACGCACGACGTGAGCACGTCGGCCTGAGGCACCGTGAACACCTTGACAAGTTCGTCGCGGATCGTTTCGGCGAGCGGCATAGTTGCATCCTCCTGAAGCTCAGTGTACGCCTGGATAGATTGCTGTCAAACGGGCGGGCAGCCCGCTGACCCGGCCGGCTCGTTCCCTAGCCTGCGACGTAGCCGGCC
>JBBEEF010000023.1:0-8404 GCA_040880915.1 Pirellulales bacterium | reverse complement strand
CCCTGCTGATTCAATACACTCGCAATCGCACAGCCCCGGGCGCGAGCCCGGGGACTGCGGGACCGAGTGCCACCCCGCCATCCATGCCGAAACCAACTCCGCAGCAGGCCGTCGGTTGCCGCCGCGACGGTCAACCAGCAGGCGACCAGCCGGGTTGGGGCTGTCGATGGAGCCTTGGGTGAGCGGCGGCGGCGAGGTGCTCGACCGCGGCGGCGGCCGCGGCGAGCCGCTGCCCGGCAAGGTGCTCGATCGCAAGCTCAAAGGCAACGCTGCCTCCTGGAACCAGCGGGACCACGCGGCCCTGCGACTCCTCGAATGAGCGGGGGTTGGGATAGTTGGTCGCCGGCTCGAGCCCCGTCACGTAGCCGTCGGCGATGCCCCCCTGGTTCTTCCAGAGGGCGAAGCAGGGGAGCGTGTCGGCCCGCCAGGAGAGCCCCGCCGCCTGTGAGCCGTCCGGGGCCAGAAGCAACGCCGACGCGATGCCGTCGCCGTCGGGCCGCACGCGGGCGAAGTGCACCTCCTCGCCACGGCCGGCCTGCGGGGCGTGGTAGCGGTCCCAGGTGGCTACGTCGGCCGCGGCCGTGGCATCCCGCGGCGCGAGTTCCTCGATCGCAGCGAGCACCCGGGCGCCCGGCCCGAGCAGGGGAGGCCCGAGGTTGACGTGATACAGCAATTGGATGGTGGCAGGGCGGTCGGAGCGGTTCGTGACGCTGTCTGTCCACTCGAGCCGCGGGCGGTCGGCCCGCAACACGAGCTGGGTTTCAAGCCGCAGCGAATGCATGTGAAAGCGTGTCTCGTCGACGGCACCGGTGAGCGTGATCGTGCCTGCGTCGTCGTCGAGAATAACGGAAACCTCGTGGGCCGGGAGGTTGGCGATCCGACCGTGGAGCCCGTGCCGGAGCCGGCCGTCGGCGTCGAAGTCGGGCGGCCCGTTGCTCACGAGACCGCACCGGGCGACGAGCTCGTCGAAGCCATCGAGCCAGCCCAACCCCGACGGCTCGGCGAGCGGCACGAAGGCCGGGTGCACCGGGCCTGCTACCGGAGAATGCCATCCCAGTTCCACGTCGCCGACCCTCATCTTCCAGATCCCAAGGCCCCGGTCCGGCAGCACAAACACCCGCGTGTCACCGGCCACGAGCTCGACGAGCAGCACGCCCTCACGCCGGCCTCCGGCCAGCCGCCGGCTGCGGACGGCGAGCGGTCCGATAGCCATGTCGATCATTGACTCGGCAGGCGTGTCGATGTGCGAAGGAACGAGTTGGACGCTGTGCTTTGGCATCGGATCATCCTCTCGAAAAACCAGCGGCTCGTTGAGCGTTGTCCGGCCCGCACGTCACGCCGTCAAGCCGGAGCCGGCACACGGCTTGAAGCATCGCCGCCGGGCGGTCACAGTGGGGCTCCCGGGCCGCGGCCGCCGCAGCCCCTCAATCGCCTCTCGAGCGATCCCATGAACGACCTGAAGATCTTTTCGGGGCCAGCCAATCCGGCCCTCACGCAGGACATCTGCCGCTACCTCAACCTGCCGATGGGCAAGATCTCGCTGGGGCGGTTTCCCGACGGTGAGATCTCCTGCAAGATCGACGAAGACGTCCGCGGTCGCGACGTGTTCATCGTCCAGCCCACCTGCCCGCCGGTCAACGAGCACATCATGGAGTTGCTCGTGATGATCGACAGCTTCAAGCGGGCCAGCTCGTTCCGGATCACGGCGGTGATTCCCTACTTCGGTTACGCAAGGCAGGACCGCAAGGATGCCGGCCGGGTGCCGATCACCGCCAAGCTCGTCGCCAACCTGATCACCCGCGCCGGGGCCGATCGCGTCCTGGCAATGGACCTCCACGCCGCGCAGATCCAGGGCTTCTTCGACGTTCCGGTAGACCACCTCTATGCCGCCCCGGTGCTCAACAACTATTTCCAGTCGCTGGACCTGGCCCGCGAGGATCTTGTGATCGTGAGCGCCGATGAGGGGGGCATCAAGCGGGCCCTGGGGCATGCCAACCGCCTCGGGGCGCCGCTGGCGATCATCGACAAGCGGCGGCTCTCGGCCGACACGATCAAGAGCGCGAACATCATTGGCGCCAACGTCGAGGGCAAGACGGCGCTCATGTTCGACGACATGATCAGCACGGCCGGGTCTATCTGCGGGGCGGCCGACGTGGTCCACCAACACGGGGCCAAGGCGATCTACGCCGCGGCCACCCACGGCCTGCTCGTCGGGCCGGCGATCGAGCGGCTCAAAAACGCCCCCTTCAAGGCGATCGTGATCACCGACTCGATCCCGCTGACGCCCGGCAAGATGCTGCCCAGCGTGCAGGTGCTCTCGGTGGCCAGTCTGTTGGGCCAGGCGATCAAGCGGATCCACCGCAACGAATCCGTGAGCATGATGTTTCAGTAGCTGCGGCTGACGGGGCGGGCTTGGCGGGTGCGGGTCGCGGGCGAGCCTGAGCCAACGCGAGAGCCGGTTTTTTCCGCAGGTAATGCGGGGTTGAACGCGGGGGGCGATGTCTCTAGCATCCCGCCCCCGTTTGCCCCCGACAGCACTCGAAAAGACAGCAGTTCATGAACTATTTTCTGCGGGCTCTGCGTGAAGCTGCAAAGAGCTGGCCGCTCCTGGCAGCGGCCATGTTTTGTTCCGCCGGCGTGGCGGCCCTGTGGGGCGCCAACATCGCGGCTTTGTTTCCGATCATCGAGGTGACGCTCAAGGGGGAGTCGCTCCAGGCCTGGAATGAGGATCGGATGGAGCAGGCGGAGAAGCGGGCTGCCGCGGGACGTGCGGAACGGGCCGAGCTTGAATCCCAGGTGGAGGCCGGGCGACTGGCCGGGCCAGAACTTGTCCAGGCGAGGCATCGGCTCGACGCCCTCAAGCTCTCGCTCGCCGGAGACCAGGCCCTCGTCGCGGCAGGCTTGAGCCTCCAGCCCTGGCTCGACCGACTCCTACCCCGCGATCCCTTCAAGACCGTGCTCGTGGTGGTGGTGTTCGTCGTCGTCAGCACCTTCATCAAACACGGGCTCCTCCTGGTCAGCTCGATGCTGGTGGCCTGGGTGGCGATGAACATCAGCCGGACAATTCGGCTGAAAGTCTTCGACAAGGCGCTCGAGCTCGACCGGGCCCAGTTCATGCGACACGGCTCAGCCGGCTTCATGGCCCAGGTGACGGCCACGAGTGAAATGCTCGCCAGCGGCATCATGAGTTTCTACGGGGGCGCCGTGACCGAGCCGATGAAAATCATCGCCTGCCTCGGCTGCGCGTTTCTCGTCTCCTGGCGGCTGACGCTCGCCTGCCTCTTGCTCGCCCCGGTCGTCGGGTTTTTGATGGTGTGGCTCAATCGCAGAATGCGGAGCGTTTCCCTCAACGTGCTGTCGCAGTCGAAGGGATACCATCACGTGCTGCTCGAGGCCCTCAACAACGTGCTCACCGTCCAGGCCTACACGATGGAGCCGTTTGAGCGGCAGCGGTTCCGGGACTGTACCGGCGAAATGCTCACGATCGGCATGTGGCACACATTTTATCGCACCCTCGCCAACCCGATCACCGAGGTGCTCGGCATTGGGATGGTCGCCACCTCGATCGCCGTGGGAGCCTGGCTCGTGATCAACCAGGAGACCCAGATCTTCGGGATCACGATGACAGACCAGCCCATGACCGTGCCGGGCATCATGATCTTCTTCGGCTTCCTGATCGGGGCCAGCGACCCGGTGCGGAAGCTCTCCGGCGTGATCACCGGCATCAACATGGGCATGGTCGGTGCCCAGGGCGTCTACCCGCTGCTCGACACCAAGTCGAAGCTGGCCGAGGTGCCCGAGCCGAAGCAGCTCCCCTCGCCCCATCGGGAGATCCGCCTCGAGAATATCTCCTTCAGCTACGACGGCATCGACACCGTCCTCAAGAATGTGGACCTCGTGATTCACTTCGGGGAGCGGGTGGCGATCGTAGGACCCAACGGCGGCGGCAAGAGCACGCTCATCAACGTGATCTGCCGGTTCTACGACCCGACCAGCGGCCGCGTCCTGCTCGACGGCGTGCCGCTCACCGAGGTTTCCCTCCACGACCTGCGGCGAAGGATCGCGATGGTCACGCAGCAGACGGAGCTCTTCAACGAGACGATCCAATACAACATCAGGTATGGCCGCTGGGACGCGACCGATGAGGAGATTGAGGAGGCCGCACGGAAGGCCCACGCCCACGAGTTCATCGCCGAGTTTCCCGAGGGCTACCGGACGATGGTGGGCCCCAACGGGTTTCGGCTCTCGGGCGGCCAGCGGCAGCGGATCGCGCTGGCCCGGGCATTCCTCCGGAATGCCGAGATCCTCGTGCTCGATGAGGCCACCAGTCAGATCGACGTGGAGAGTGAGCATCTCATCCACGAGGCCCTGTCCCGGTATGTCGAAAACCGGACCGTCATCATGATCACGCATCGAGCCAGCACGCTCGCCCTCGCCGACACGATCGTCGAGGTGGAGCACGGCAAGGTCGTGAAGCGGGCAGCCCCGCGGACGCAGGCCGCCTGAAACCAGGCTGTGTCGATCTCCCTGCTCCCCGGCGTAGACTCGACAGCCATGGGCACCAAGATTTCCTGCTCCTGCGGCTACACCGGCCCCGTCGGCCATGCTGGCCAGACGCCGATCTGCCCGCTGTGCCGACAGCAGATTGCGGAACCGGCGGCGGAGAAGCGGTGGCAGATCCCCTGCCCCAATGGCCACGTCTTCAAGGCCCCGGAGTCGTGGATGGGGCGGCGGATGATCTGTCCGCAGTGCAACGAGCCGTTCATGCTGAAGCTCAGCGACAGCCTCGAGAAGCGAGCCGAACAGCGGCGGCGGGAGGAGGCCGCCGAGGCGAAGCTTGCGAAGGTCTGGCTCACGCGGGCCATCTGGGCGGCCGTGCTGGTCGTCGGGTTTCTCTCGTCGCTTGTCGTACTGAGCCTCATGAAGTGAGCCTGCGAACGAAAGCGACCCGCCGCCGCTTGATTCCACCAACGCGTCGCTCGCGCTGGCCCGGATGAGGGCTAGCCCAGGCGGTCGTTCCAGCGGGCGGCGTCGCGGGGCTCGTAGCGGGCCGGTTCGAAGCTGTCGCGAACAACCTGCCGCAGCGGCCGGAGATCGACAGTGCCGCCGCGGGCGAGGAGCTGGACGAGGAGGTTGCCGATCGCGGTGGCCTCGACCGGCCCGGCCACCACAAGTCGGTCGGTGGCGTCGGCGATCATCTGGCAGAGGAGCGGATTCTTGACGCCTCCGCCCACAACGTGCACCCGGCCGACCCGCCGGCCCAAGAGCCCGTCGAGTTCCGTGAGGGTGCGGCGCACCGCCGTCGCCACGCTTTCAAGCGCGGCCCGGACCATCGCAGCGGTGGTGGCGGGCTGGGGCTCGCCGCTGGCCCGGGCCAGTTCCCGGATCGCCGCCGGCATGTTGGCCGGGGCCACCAGCGATGGGTGGTTCGGGTCAACAAGCGTGACGAGCGGAGGGGCCTCGGCAGCCAAGGCGGTGAGCTGGTCCCAGGTCCAGTCCTTACCGGCCCGTTGCCAGGCCGCCCGGCACTGCTGCACGAGCCACAGGCCGCAGACATTCTTGAGGAGCCGCGTCGTCCCTCCCACACCGGCCTCGTTGGTGAAGTTCCGGGCGAGGCACTCGGCGGTGACCAGGGGACGGTCCAGTTCCGCGCCGACCAGCGCCCAGGTGCCGAGGCTCACATAGCACCAGTCGGGTCGGCTGCTCGGGGGCTCGTCGGCCGGCACGGCCGCCACGGCACTGGCCGTGTCATGGGTGCCCGGGAGGATGACACGAACGTTGCCAAGCCCGGTGTCGGCCGCCACGTCGGCCCGCAGCCTGCCAAGCTCGGTGCCGGGGGGAGAAATGGCCCCGAAGATGCGGCCCGGCAGTCCGAATCGCTCGAGGAGTGGAAAGGCCCAGTCGCCGGCCTGTGGGTCGAAACACTGCGTCGTGCTGGCGTTGGTGCATTCGTTGGACGTCTCACCCGACAGCAGCCAGTGAAAGAGGTCAGGCATCATGAGCAGCCGGTCGGCAGCGGCCAGCACGCTGCTGCGGGATCGCTCGAGCGCGAGCAACTGGTAGAGGGAGTTGATCTCCATGAACTGAAGGCCGGTGGCCGCGAAGATCTCCGAGCGGGGAACGATCGCTTCGGCCGCGGCGAGCATGCCGCCGGTGCGGCCGTCGCGGTAGCAGACTGGGTTGGCAAGCAGGCCACCGTCGCCACCGAGGAACGAGAAGTCGACACCCCAGGTGTCGACCCCCACGCTTGAGATACTGCGGCCATGCCGCGATGCGACGACGCCCAGCCCGGTGACAATTTCCTGCCAGAGTCGGGGCAGATCCCAGATCAGCTGCCCGGCGAGCGATACCGGCGCATTCTCGAAGCGGTGGGCTTCTGCGAGTTCGAGGATCCTGCCGTCAAAGGCACCGGCAACGACCCGGCCTCCCGAGGCGCCCAGGTCGACCGCTACCGCCACGTCACGAGCCATGCTGTGGCCCTCCTGCAGGTTCCGATTCCGCGCAAAGGCCATCCCTGCGGGTCGCCGCCGATTGTTCAGTTTTTTCCCGCGGGGAGTAGAGGGGCGAGTGGGAGCTTGGACCGAGTACTCGTAAGGCTCAGGTTTGCCCGAACCCGTGGCGTCGGGCCAGCCGGCAAGTCCCGACCCTGCGGGGCGGGTGGGTTTTGATGTGGCTTGACCCGCGGCCGATCCGATCCCAGAATCCAGGACCGAGAAACATGACATACTTGACCAACTTGATGATGTATTGCCGATGACAGCCGTTCCGACCGACCATTTGAATGGCGACGCGGTGGATCGCCACGTCGCAGGAGAGCCTCCGTCGCCGGAGCTGCGGGAAGACCTGGCCCGGGCCAGCCGGTTCCTCGAGGCAGCCGAGCCCATCGAGATCATCCGCTGGGCCACCGAACGCTTCGGCATGCGGCTCACCATGGCAACAGCTTTCGGCCCCGAGGGCTGCTTGATCATCCACTGGCTGGCCGCGGTCGCTCCCGCCACCCACATCTTCAACCTCGACACGGGCTACCAGTTTCCGGAAACGCTCGCCCTCCGCGACCGCATCGCCCGGCGGTATGGAATCGAGGTCGCGCTCGAGCGGCCGGAAACGAGCGTCGCTGACTACGAGCGGCAGCACGGCGGCCCGTTGTTCCGCACCGCCCCGGACCGCTGCTGTGGTGACCGTAAGCTCGCGGTGATCCATCGGGCACTCGTGGGCTTCAATGCCTGGATGAGCGGCATCCGCCGGGATCAGAGCCCCGACCGGGCAGCGGCGGCGATTGTCGGCTGGGATCACAAGTTTGGCATCGTCAAGGTCTCGCCCCTGGCCAACTGGACCAAGGCGATGGTGTGGGATGCGATCGTTCGCGAGCAGGTTCCCTACAACCCGCTGCACGACCGCGGGTATGTGAGCATCGGATGCGCACCGTGCACGCGGTCGATCGATACCGGCGAGGATGAACGGGCCGGTCGCTGGAGCGGCACGGTGAAGACTGAGTGCGGCCTCCATTCCCGCGGCTGATCCCGCCGCTCACCCGTCGATCGAGTGATGATGCACCTCACCGCCCGAACCGAATACGCCGCACTCGCCGCCGTGGAGCTCGCCCGGCAGGCCGCCGATAACGGGCCCGTGGGCTTGCGGGCCATCTGCGAGGCGCAGGCCGTGCCGGCGCGGTTTCTGGTGCAGATTCTCCTGGAACTCAAGCGGGCGGGGATCGTGGCGAGCGTCCGCGGAGCAGCCGGGGGCTACCGGCTCGCGCGGCCGGCCGAGTCGATCACGCTCCAGGACATTCGGATCGCGGTGGAGGGGCCGGCCGAGACGCCTGCCGCGGCCGCAACAAAACCTACCCCCCGTTCCCGAGAAGCCACAATCCTGCGCGACGTGTGGCAGGCTGCGGCCCGCGCCGAGGAGGAATTCCTCGCGGGCATCACGCTGGCCGATATCGCCGCCCGGAGCCGCGACTCGGAAGCTATGTACTACATCTGACCGCACGGCCGGCTCGAGATCGCACGAAGCAACGCCTTGCGTGGGTCGGGGTTGCCCTTGCCTTATAAAAGCCCCGGGCGCGAGCCCGGGGACTGCGGGAACAAAGGCCACCCCGCCTGGCACCCCGCCCCGGATAGCCCCCGTCGCTTGAGCCTGGCCGTGCCCAATTGGTCCGCCACGTCACAGTCCCCCAGCTCGCGCTGGGGGCTTCTATGCGCTGCAGCCCGTGCCGAACAGGATTGCGATCCTGCCTTCCGCTCGCTTCCAGGGCCGGCGAGCTGGCACGGGCAACCCCGACCCCTTGCCTTATAAAAGCCCCGGGCGCGAGCCCGGGGACTGCGGGAACAAACGCCACCCCGCCCCGGCTTTGCTTGCGAAGAGTGTGGTTTTCGCGGCCCCTGCGGCCGCCTTGCGGAAGTGC
>JBBEEF010000022.1:0-1437 GCA_040880915.1 Pirellulales bacterium | reverse complement strand
TGCGGGCCTGGCGGAGTTTCGCACCGCCACGGCCGCGGCCGACGGCGGCGGCCCGGTCACCGGTGACGATCTTGCGGTGACGGGAAGCCGGGTGCGGCTGGAGGCGGTCTCTGCGGCCGCGGCGGCCCGCCCCGCCATCACGGTCGTCTATGAACTCGCCGACGGCGACGATTTTCTCACGGTCACGACCACCTGGTCGAACCCCGGCTCAGGAGCGGTGCGCGTCAGCGTTGCCGACCGGGTCCGTGCCGACCGCACGTTCACGTCGGCCGTCGCGGCCGGCGACAACGTCGCCTGGTGGGACGACGAGTGGTTCGGGCAGACCTACGCCGTCGTGCCGATCAGCGCCGGATTCAAGCCGGGCAAGCCCGACTCCGTCGTGCCCTTCAAGGGCCGCGACCCCCTGGAGTTCGTGTCGGAGGCGGGCTCGGTCACATCGCTGCCCCCGGGCGGCTCGGTCACGCTCGTCCGCCGCGTCTTCCCGGCTGACAGCTTGCTGGCCGCCCGCGGCATCGCCCGCCGGCTCGCGGGCCACGACAGCATGCGGGTGAACGTCACCGTCCGCGATTCTGCCGGGCCCGTGCCGGGAACGATCCTCAAGGTGCTCGACGCCGCGGGCGAGCGGTATGCCGCCGGCCGCGTCGATGCGGGCGGCCGACTGGCGTGCGATCTGCCGCGGGATGCGGGAGCATTCAAACTCGTGGCCGATGCGACCGCCCACGGTCGCGGCAGCGTGGAGCTGCCGTTGGGCCAGACCGGGCCGGGCGACCCGATCGAGATCGAGGCGGTCCTGCCCCGGCCGGGCATCGTCGTGGCCGCGATCACCGACGAGGCGGGCGGGCCGATCCCGTGCAAGGTACAGATTCGCGGCCGCGGCGTACCGGATCCCGACTTCGGCCCCGACAGCGGCGACACCACCGTCAAGAACCTCGCCTACTCGGCCGACGGGCGATTCCGCGTGGAGGTCGCGCCGGGCGACTACGAGATCGTCGTCAGCCGCGGCCCCGAGTTCGACGCCGTCTTGACCGCGATCACCCTCACCGCAGGTGCCGAGACATCGCTCGCGGCCAAGCTCGTCCGCGTCGTAGACACGAGCGGCTGGATCAGCAGCGACTTCCACAGCCACTCAACCCCCTCCGGCGACAACACCTCGAGCCAGCTCGGCCGCGTCCAAAACCTGCTCGCCGAGCAGATCGAGTTTGGCCCGTGCACCGAGCACAACCGGATCACGAGCTACGCGCCCCACCTCGAACGGCTGGGGGCCGGCCACCTGATGGCCACCTGCAGCGGCATGGAACTGACCGGGTCGCTCCTGCCGGTGAACCACCAGAACGCCTTTCCGCTGGTGGAGCGGCCCGGCGAGCAGGATGGCGGCGGCCCGACGGTGAACAACGACGATCCGGCGGCCCAGGTCGAGCGGCTCGCGCTCTGGGACGA
>JBBEEF010000021.1:0-8450 GCA_040880915.1 Pirellulales bacterium | reverse complement strand
CTCTCCCGCATAAAAGCCCCGGGGCGCGAGCCCGGGGACTGCGGGACCGAAAGCCACCCCGCTCTCCACTCCGCCTCGAATGTTCGCGTGCTTAACAGCTTCGTGGGTCATGACCCCAGAGCCGGCGGCATCTGCTCCGGCTCCGGTGCTACCGGTGGGAATTCGGCGCGGGGCGGAGCCGGCATGCTGACGGGCGGGGCTGGTTCGTTGAGCGGCTGCATCGCGCGGACCGTGATCCGCTTGCCGGTGCCGGCCGGACCCACCGGAACCGTTGCCCCGGGGCCCATTCGCATGGCGCGGCGGCGGGCCCGCAGGCGGTCGCTCCGCAACGGGATGCCGGGATATGCCTCAATTGGCACTTCCAGGCTCGGCAGTCCGATCCGGCTGCCGTCGCCAAAGTAGGTGAACATCTCGATGGCCGGTGACTCGACGGCCGCCAGTAACGAAAGGCCAAGGGCGGCGACGACCAGCCTTGGGCCGGCGGAAAGAGACGCAGAGCGCATGAAGAGTTCCAGTCAGGACGCGGAGTAGATCTACGCTATTGCTCCTCGGCGTTCCGGAAGGATCGCCGCCATCCCTCGGCCGGTAGTCTGCCCAGGCCGTGCGACCGGCAGGGTCGCTCCTCATGCCATCTCGCCAAGACGGTCGCTTCTATACATCCTGTCGGGTCGCCCACAGGAAACCGGGTTTTTCCCAATCTTGGCTACGCTCCGTTCCCGTCGGCACTCGATATCCACGAGCCACCCCTCCGGCCGATGGTCAGCACAACAGAATCCAGAGGATGCGGGTGAATCGGGCGACAACACCTGTCTGGGGATCGCCTCTCTGTTCGCCCTTCGGCTGCGTCTGCCTGGCCGGGGTAGGCTGCATCGCATGAATCCTGTCTGGATCACCTGCGGCGCTGCGATCGTGACGGCGGTCGTGGCGGTGGCCGGAGGCTATCTCGTTCGCGGCACCACGGCCGTTCCGGCGGCGGCGTGGGCCGCCCTTGCTGCCGCCATGCTCGCCGGCGAGGCAGCTGCCACGGCGGCGGGCTGGCTGGTCGAGCCGGCGTCGCAGTCTGCGATGCGACTGGTCGTGGCGGCGCTGGCAGTCTGTCCGACGATGTCGCTCCTGGGAGCGAAGCGTCCGCAGCATGGCGTGTGGCAATTCATCGTGGCCACGCTGGCCTTTGTGTTGGCTCTGCCGGCGGTGACGTCGACGCTCGTGCGGCCCGGCGGCCTGCCTGATGTGCACCTGCTCGAGCGGTTCTTCCTGCCGATCCTCGTGGTCCTCGGCTGGATGAACTTCGCGGCCACCCGACACGCTGCGGCCGCGGTGCTCGTCGCTGCCGGGCAACTCTCGCTGATGTGGGTGTTCCTGCCGGGCGTGGAGCAAGGACAGCCGCTCTCCGCGGGGGCGGATGCTGCCGCTGCCACGGCGGTCGCATCCGGGGCGGTGCTCGCAGCCGTGCAGTCAGCCTGGTGGCCGGCCGGTATGGCCAGTGCGACCGGTGCGACCGGTACGGGGAGCCTAGCCGCGGTCATCGATCGACCAGTGTTAGCGATGCGTGAGACGCTTGGTGCCGCCTGGACGCTCCGCATCGCCGAGCGGTTTAACTCCGTGGCGGCCGAGCGGGGCTGGCCATGCCGTCTGCGGTTCACCGGCCTCGTGGTCGATTCCCACGCGGCCAGCGGTCCGTGGGAGCGGGAGGCGATCCGCTGCGTCCGTTCACTCCTGCGACGGTTCGCCTCGCCGGGCTGGCTCCACCGCCACGGCGGCCTCGAGACCGAGGCATAGCCCCCGCTGGGGCAGGGTGGTAAACTCTGCTTCGCCGGCGGCCGATCCCGCGATCGCGGAAATTTGGTGCTCCGCCGGTTTGCGTTCGATTTCCAAACAGTCCCGGAGAATCTCATGGCCGACGAGCAGACCGCCCGCCCCGAACCCGTACAAGTGCCCGTCGACGAGTCTCACATCCTCGCCACGTACGCCAACTTCTGCCGGGTCACGGGCACGCCCGAGGAATTGATCGTCGACTTCGGCCTCAACAAGCAGGTTGGTGGCACCTCCCCGGAGACGATCCAGCTCACGCAGCGGATCATCGTCAACTTCTTCACGGCCAAGCGACTGGCCTACGCCCTGGGCCATGCCGTCGCCCGTCACGAGCAGGCCTTCGGCACGCTCGAGACCGACGTTCAGAAGCGGGTCGTTCAGTCGCAGGCCGGCAGGGCCTGAACGCCGTGACGGTCCGGCCGGTCCGCGTGGGCCGGCCGGATCGTTCGGCCCGGACAGCGAGCCGTCACGATGAGCATCGACGAATCCCAGGAGGTTTACCGAGCCCGGGCCCAGATCTACGCGATCGTGGACGAGGTCGCCGTGCTCGCTCGTGGCGACGTCGACGAGAAGGCCTTCGCCTCGGCGATGCTCGATCGGATGCTGCAGGCGATGGAGTCGGTGGGGGGGCTCGTCTGGATCATCGGCGAGGGGGGGCGGGCCGAGCCGATCTGCCATGCCGGCCTCGATGCCGTTGGGATTACCGCCTCGAAAGAGGCGCAGGACCAGCACCTCAAGCTTGTTCAGTCGCTGCTCGGCAATCCGACGGGCCTGATCATTCCGGGGGGCGCGTCGCTGACCGGGCCCGACGGCGGGATGCTGGCGGCCAACGACAGCCCCTACACGCTCATCGCCGCGCCGATTGACCGCGGCGGGACGCGGGCCGGACTGATCGAGGTGTTTCAGCATCCGCAAGACACCCGCACCGAAGACGGCTACCTCACCTTCATGTCGCGGCTGGCGGTCGTCGCCGGCGACTACCTGCAGCGGCGGGAGATGGCGAGCCTCGATGTCCAGCAGGCTGCGCTGGCTCAGGTGGAGCGGTTTGCCCGGGCAGTGCATGAGTCGCTCGAGCCCACGGCAACCGCCTTTACGCTGGCGAGCGAGGCTCGGCGGATCATCGGCTGCGACCGGGTGGGCGTGCTTGTGAAGCGGGGCCGGAAGCTGCGGCTCGAAGCGGTGAGCGGCCAGGAGACAGTCGAGCGGAGAGCCAACGCGGTGCAGGCGATCGAGGCCCTGGCCAGAGTGGTCGCCCGTGCCGGTGAGCCCCTCTGGCACCCTGATCCGTCTCACGAACTTCCCCCGCAGATCGAAGAGGAACTCGAGAACTACATCGACGAGTCGCATACCACCGCACTGGCGATCATTCCGCTGGAAAAGCCGCGGCCCACGCCGGTGGTCAGGCCGGGCGGCATCGACGCCGTTGCCGTGGCCAAGGCCGAGGCGGCGCCCGCCGCGCTCCCGGAGCCGATCGCCGTGCTCGTCGTGGAATGGTTTCATGCCGCCGCGATCGATCCCGCCCAGAAGGCCCGCGTCGAGCTCGTCGCCGAGCATGGTCGGGTGGCGGTAGCCAATGCCCTGACCCACACCAGCCTGCCGTTTTATCGGGTGATCAATGTCGTGGGAAAGTCGCGGGTGCTCACCACCGCCCGCAACCTTCCCCGGACGGTGCTTGTGGGGCTGGGGCTGTTGGCGGCGATCCTCGCGCTTGTGTTTGTGCCCGCTGAGCTGCGGCTCGAGGGGAAGGGCACACTCGAGCCGGTCCACCGCCGCGACGTCTTCACCGGCATCGACGGCGTGGTTGAGGTGGTCGAGCCGGGCGTCGAGCACGGGGCGACGGTGACTAAGGGGCAGGAGTTGGCAAGGCTCCGCAACATCGAAGTGGACGTGGCCATCACCGACGTTCTCGGCCGCAAGGCCGGCAGCGAGGAACAGCTGCGGTCCACGCGGCAGTCGCTGCTCGAGGACGAGAAGATCTCGGCCGACGAGAAGGTCCGCCTCGAGGGGCGGGCGCGGCAGTTTGAGCGGGAAATCGAGAGCCTCGAAGAGCAGCGGCAGCTGTGGCAGGCTCGCCGAGCCGATCTCGTGGTGAAGAGCCCGATCGACGGCGTGGTTGTGACCTGGCAGGTTCGCGACCGGCTCCTCCTGCGGCCGGTGGAGAAGGGGCAGGTGCTCTTAAGTGTGGCCGATAAGACCGGTCCCTGGGAGCTTGAGTTGCACATGCCCGACGACCGGCTCGGCCATGTCAACCGGGCGTGGGTGGCGGCACAGGAGGCCGGTCGGGACCTCGAGGTCGACTACATCCTGGCGACCGACCCCGGCACCCGCCACCGCGGCACCGTTCGCGAGATCCATGAGCAGGCGGAGGTCCGCGGCGACCACGGCAACACCGTGCTCGTGAGGGTGACGATCGATAAAGCCCCGCACGAGAAGAAGGAGGCCCTCGGGGCCGGAGCGAGTGTCACGGCCCGGATTGCCTGCGGCAAGCGGCCGCTGGGCTATGTCTGGTTCCACGACGTGCTGGCCTTCATTCGCACGCAGATTCTCTTCCGGCTCTGGTAGGAGGAATTTTCATGGCTCACTCGTTGGCAGAAGCTCACCCGTCGATAAGCAACGGGGCCATCCCTCGTTTCCCGGCCACCGCCGGTGCGGCCCGGGCCGGCGTCGTCGGCCAGCGTGGGTCGCAGAAACAGGGAATGGCTTCTTGTTTGGGCGGAGCCTTTGTGGCGGCGGTTGCCCTGGCTGCCTTGTGGTCGCCTCCCGCGACCGCTGCCGAGCCGGTCCTCGAGGGCTGCCTCGTCTCACTCATCGACGAGGTCAAGGTGCCGACCCGCGAGGCGGGCGTGATCATGAAGCTTGCCATCCGCCAGGGGGATTTGATCAAGCGGGGAGACGTGCTTGCGGAGATCGACGACGACCAGCCGCAGATGGAAAAACGGCGGGCCCAGGCCGAGCATGAGCAGGCGGTGGCCAAGGCCGAGAGCGACGTCGACGTCCGGTATTCCGTCAAGGCCCAGGGCGTGGCTGAGATGGCGTTTCTCAAGGCCAAGCAGTCGGCCGACCGCATCCCGGGCTCCGTGACCGATGTGGAGGTGAAGCGGCTCGAGCTCGAGTGGGAGAAGACCGGCCTTCAGATCGAGCAGGCCCAGCTCGACCGGTCGCTGGCAGACTTGACTGCCAAGAGCAAAGGAGTCGAACTCGAAGCAGCCGAGAAGGGGATCGAGCGGCGTGTGATCCGCTCCCCGCTCGACGGCGAGGTCGAGGAGGTGTTTCCGCACGAGGGGGAATGGCTCCAGCCGGGTGAGCCGTTGGCCCGAATCGTCACGATCGACCGGCTCTACGTGGAGGGCTTCGTCGACTCGGCCCGGTTCGGTCCCGCTGAGCTTCGCGGCCGGCCGGTCACGGTCGAGGTGACGCTCGACAACGACCGCGTCGAGCAGTTTGAAGGTCAGATCCTGAAGATCAAGCACCGCGTCGAGGGGGGCAGCTACCGCGTCGTGGCCGATGTCAAAAACCGCCAGACTGGCGGCGAGTGGCTCCTGCGGGCGGGGCAGATCGTGCGGATGACGATCCACTCCGATCGGACGCCGCTCCCCGCTGCGGTCACCAACTAGCCACTCGGGGCCCGCGGCCATGACCACCGCCGAGGCCTTCCGGTCCAGCACGACACGGTCGGTCGGCCTGCGGAAGCGGGGCGATCTTGAGATGGCGCGGCAGCTCTATCAGGGGCAGGCCTGGTTCGTCGTCAAAGACCCGATCTCGCTGCACTACTTCCGGTTCCGGCCCGAGGAATATGCGCTGCTTGAGATGCTCGACGGGCAGGCGAGCCTCGAGCAGCTCAAGGAGCGATTCGAGGCCCGGTTTCCGCCCCGGCGGATCACAGTCGAGGAACTGGCCAGGTTTGTCGCTACGCTCCATCGCTCGGGCCTGATTATCGGAGACCGACCGGGGCAAGGGCCGCAGCTATTTGAGCGGCGGCGGCAGCGGAAGTGGAAGGAGTGGGTGGCCTGGGTCTCGAATGTGATGTCGCTCCGGTTCCGGGGCATCGACCCCGACCGGATTCTCGACCGCCTCGATCCCTGGGCGGGCTGGATCTTTTCGCCACCCGCGATCGCCGTGGGGGTCGGGTTTGCCACGAGCGCGCTTCTGCTTGTGCTTATCAACTTCGACGACTTCCGCTCGAAGCTGCCGGAGTTCAATCAGTTCTTTGCGGCGGGCAACTGGCTCTACCTGGCGATCGCCCTTGGTGTAACGAAGGTGATCCACGAGTTCGGCCACGGGCTCTCCTGCAAGCACTATGGCGGCGAGTGCCACGAGATGGGGGTGATGCTGCTTGTCTTCACCCCCTGTCTGTACTGTGATGTCTCAGACAGCTGGATGCTGCCGAGCAAGTGGAAGCGGGCGGCCATCGGGGCAGCTGGCATGTATGTGGAGGTGGTGCTCGCATCACTGGCCACCTACCTGTGGTGGAACTCCAACCCCGGCATCTTCAACCAGCTCTGCCTCGACGTGATGTTTGTGTCGAGCATCTCCACGATCCTGTTCAATGCCAATCCGCTCCTGCGCTACGACGGCTACTACATCCTTTCCGACCTGCTTGAGATCCCCAACCTGCGGCAGAAGGCGAGCACGATCCTCAGCCGGATGGCCTCGAAGTGGTGCCTGGGGATCAAGCAGCCCGAAGACCCGTTTCTGCCGCAGCGGAATCTTGGCTGGTTTGCCCTCTACGCCGTGGCTTCGAGCGTCTACATGTGGTTTGTGACGGCCTCGATCTTTCTGTTCGTGTGGAATGTGTTCAAGCCGTATCGGCTCGAGACCCTCGGCCGCATCCTGGCGGCCGGCGCACTCTGGGGCTTGGTCATTCGGCCACTGCATGGGATGATCAAGTTTCTGAAAGTGCCTGGGAGGCGTGACGAAGTGAAGGCGATCAACGTGCTCGGAGCGGGTGCCGTGGTGGGCTTGGTCGCGGCGGGGGTGGCCCTGATCCCGCTGCCGCAGCGGGTCTGGTGTCCGGCTGAGCTGCGGCCCCGAGGGGCGGAGACGGTCTATGTCTCCGTGACCGGCCGGGTGGAACGGATGCTGGTCAAGCCCGACGCGGTCGTCACCAAGGGGCAGGAGCTCGTCGTGCTCTCGAGCCCGGAACTCGACCTCGAGATCAGCGAGCTCGAGGGCCGCAAGGCGACGAGTGAAACCCGGCTCGAGAGCCTCCTGCGGGAGCGATTTTCCGACCCGTCGGCGGCCCTCGAGATCGGCACCGTCGTGGAGACGCTCAAGAGCGTTGGTGAGCAGCTCGAGCGGACCCTGCGAGACCGCAAGGAACTGGTGCTTGTGGCCCCGCGAGACGGGGTCGTGCTGCCGGCCGCGAGCGTGCCCCCCCGATCCGATCCCGGGGGGCGGCTGCCGGGCTGGTCGGGCAACCCTCTCAATGAGCGGAATCTCGGGGCCACCTATGGTCCCGGCACGGTCGTGTGCCTGGTGGGGGATCACCACCGCTTCGAGGCCGTGATGGTGGTCGACCAGTCAGAGCTTGAGTTTGTGAAGAAGAGCCAGCGGGTAGACCTCAAGATCGATGCCTTTCCCGCGCAGACCTTCTCCGGGCAGGTGGAGGAGATCGCCCTTACCCACATCGAAGCCGGCTCCGAACGGCTCAGTGGCAAGGCGGGGGGGCAATTGCCGACGAAGACCGACGACGCCGGCCGGGAGCAGCCGATTTCCACTAGCTACGAGGCCTTGATGAACATCGACGACCCCGACGGGGTGTTCACGCCAGGGATGCGGGGCACGGCCCGGGTCAAGGTGGGCAGCCGCACGGTTGGCGAGTGGCTCATGCGGCTCATCTGGCAGACCTTCAATTTCCGGATGTAGAAGGGGGACAGTCCCCGGTAGGGGACAAACCCCTACCGGGGACTGTCCCCCTTCGGCCGCTCCCATGCCCACGCTCGACCGGATCACCGTCTACCCCGTGAAGAGCCTCGATGGTGTCGAGGTGGCGGCGGCGCGGCTGCTCGCAGAGGGAGCCCTCGAGCACGACCGCCGCTGGCAACTGGTTGACATGGAGGGCCGCGTGGTGAATGCCAAGCGGATGCCGATCGTGCACGCGATCCGAACGGAATTTCAGGTCGCGGGCCTGGAGGCGATCGGCTCAGCGGTGGGTGAGCTGCCCGGCCTGGGGCCAAACGTGGTTTCGCTCGCGGTCGATCCGGCGGCCCTCGCGGCCGCGGCGATTCCCGGCGTCGAGCGGCTCACGAGCCTCGGCCCCGATGTTTTCCCGCTCGTGCCCGGCTCGGCCGGCCCCTGCGGCTGGCTGTCGGAGGCGTTTGGTTTTGGCGTACTGTTGCTCGAACGGCGGGAGGGTGGCTTTCCCGACGACCGCGACGCCCCCGGCCCCACGCTCGCAGCCACGGCCACGCTCGCGGAAGTGGCCCGCTGGTTCTCGCTCGACATCGACGAGGCCCGCCGCCGGTTCAGAGTCAACCTCGAGATCGGCGGCTGCGACGCCTTCTGGGAAGACACGCTTGCGAGCCCTGCCCGGGAGGCGGTCGAGCCGCCGCCTGCGGGACTGCCGGCTGATCTCCTCGTCGACCCCTACGCCGCCCTGCCGCCGCCTGAGCCGCGGGAGTTAGCGATCGGGGCGGCCC
>JBBEEF010000020.1:0-8505 GCA_040880915.1 Pirellulales bacterium | reverse complement strand
AGGCCAGCCCGCGATCCACCCCGCGTCACCCCGCCCGCCTGGCTTCTCCTCTTGGACCGCTACGTCACAGTCCCCCGGCTCGCGCCGGGGGCTTCTATGCGACGCACGCAGTGCCGAACAGCCGAGATCGTCGGCCACGAGCAACGAGGATGTTGGGCTGCGGTGATTGGCTCCGCGGCTGTGGCCGCTCCGGTGCAGCCCGAAAGCAGGCGGACCGGGGGTAGAAAGCGACGCGTTCCGATCATGTCGCCTCTGCCTCGTCGAGGCCGTGTTCGAGGAGTTTCTTGCGGAGCGTATTACGATTGATGCCCAGCCGGGCGGCGGCCTTGAGCTGGACGCCGCCGCAGGCCGCGAGCATCTGGGCAATCAGCTCCCGCTCCACCCGGCTGACCACCCGGTCGAAGAGCGTGTCGTCGTCGGGCGGGGCCGTCACGAGCCCCTGCTCGACGAGATCGCGGGCCAGGCTGTCGAGATCACCGCCCCTTCCGGGCAGCGGCGTCGAGTCGCGGCCGCCACGAATCGCCGGCGGCAGAAGATCGAGCGTCACCTCGTCGCCTAGCGCCATCACCACGCACCGCTCGACCACGTTCTGCAGCTCACGGACGTTGCCCGGCCAGTGGTAGCGGACGATCGCCTCGAGCGCCTCCTTGTGGATGTGGACCACGTAGCGGTCGTTCTGCTCGGCGTAGATCCCGAGGAAGTGGCTCACGAGGAGCGGGATGTCGTGGCGGCGAGCCCGCAGCGGCGGAAGCACGATCGGCACGACGTTGAGCCGGTAGTAGAGGTCCTCGCGAAACGTCTCCTTGGCCACCTCGTCGAGCAGGTCGCGGTTGCTCGCCGCGATCACGCGGGTATCGACGCGGATCGTCTCGGTGTCGCCCACCCGCTCGAACTCCCGTTCCTGGAGCACCCGCAGGAGCTTCACCTGGAGGTGAAGCGTCGTGGAATTGATCTCGTCGAGGAAGATCGTGCCGGTGTGGGCCGCCTCGAACCGTCCGGTCCGATTGGCGACAGCCCCCGTGAACGCCCCGCGGACATGGCCGAAGAGTTCGCTCTCGAGCAGGCTCTCTGAGAGCGCCCCGCAGTTAACGCGAACGAACGGGCCGGAGCCCCGCGGGGAGAGTTCGTGGATCGCCTTGGCGATGAGTTCCTTGCCGGTACCGGTCTCCCCGAGCAGGAGCACCGAGGCGTTGGAGGCGGCGACCCGGCGGGTCATCGCGTAGACCTCGAGCATCGCCGGACTCGAGCCGATCAGGCCGGCGATCGGGCCGGCCATGCTGGCATCACCGTCGTCGTGGCCGGAAGGGCGGAGCATCAGTCGGAGAAACCTGGGACTTCCTGCCCGCCGTCTCGAGCACATCGAGGATGCCGCCGGCCGCACCGCGGGTCGTGTCGTCGGCAGCTTCATTGTACCGTGCGTAGGCGGTGAGCATCGTGCGGCTGTCGAGCAGGATGCCCCAGCGGTCCACGCTGGCCTCGAAGGCCGAGCGGGCCACCAGCCGCGACGCCTCGGGCAGATCGTTTCGCCGTGCCTCCTGCTCGAGAGCCACCTGGGCGCTTGCACGCGGCAGCGACGCCAGGAGCGATACGGCCGGGGCGTAGAGCTCGTCGTGGAGAAGCGCCTCCTGGGCCGTTGCCAAGCTCGGCGACACATCCTGGCCGCGCCGGGCGAGCCGGCCGAGCAGCGACAGGGCTTCGCGGGCCCGGGCCAGCCGGACGGCGGCGGCGGTGTTGCGTGTTGTCGGATCGACGGTGCCGGGGCCCGCGGTCTGGGCAAGAAGGTCCGGGAACCGCGGCGAGCCGGTAGTTTTTCCGGTCTCGGGATCGACGCCCGGGAGAAACAGGCTCTCGAGGCGATCGATCAACCCCACTCCCTCGAACTCGCAGAAGGAGAGCAACAGCCGCGTCAGATACTTGCCCCGACCGTCGTCGTCGAGTGGATCCACCACGACAAGCACCGGCGGAATGTCGCCGAGCCCCTGCTGGGCGAGGAACTGCACCGTCTCGATGGCCGTTGGCTTGGGGATCCGCGCCGCCAGGAGCACAAGCACGGTGTCGGCACTCGCGCGGGCGGCGAACAACGCCTCGCGGCCGGTCGAGACGCGGACGGGTTCGTAGCCGAACCGAGAGATGCCCGCGGCCAGCGCCTGCACAACCTCGGCGTCGGGATGGGCAACAACGACCCGGTCGGTGCCCGTGCTCGTCGCGGCATAGAGAAGGGTTTCAATCACGCGGCTGGAACCGCGGTAGGGCGGATCACCGGCGGCGAGCGCGAGGGTGCGGGCCGCGGCGAACTGGAGGGCTGCGTCGGGCACCGCGAGCGCTCGCACGAGCGGGTCGCGGACGGCCGGCGGCAGGGTGCCTGCCGCGCCCGCCGGCGCAGCGTCGCTCGCACCCGGCGACACGATCGCCGTGGCGACCGCCGCGGCCGCCTGCCACATTCCGCGGTCCACCGCCTGGTCGAGGATCCTGCCGGCCGTCTCGTTCGAGAAGCCGTCCGGTCCTGTGAGGGCCTCTCGGATCATCTCGGCCGGCACGCGCTCGAGCGCGGTGAGCGGATCTCCCGCCGTAACCAGACCCGCTTCGAGCCGCGCCAGGAGCACCAGATCGATGGCCGCCTCCTCCCGCACGTCGAGCGCCTTCAGATCGCGGGCGATATGCATCGCCTCGCGTGCCCGGGCCGCCCGCGGCGGCACCTGCACCACCTCGAAGGCCCGCGTTGCCGGATTCCAGAACCGCCGCTCAACCGTGCCGGTGATGCTGCCGCCAAACGCCGCCGCGGCGCGGGTCGGGTCGGTGACCGGTTCGAGCAGCAAGTGATCGATCGGCGGCAGGCCAGCCGGCGAGAGGACCGTGTCGAGCCTGGCTGCGAGCCGGGCAATCGCCGCCTCGCGAGACGGCGGCACAAGGGCCGGGTCGCCCCCGCGGCGTTGCCCGCGGGCCTCGAGGAGCTGCTCGGCTGCGGCGCGGGCAGGGGGCGGCGTGTCGGCCACAAGGGCTGGCGCGGCCAGGAACTGTTCGATGTCGTCGGCACCACTCGCCCCGAGTGCTTCGATCACCCCGGCCCAGTCGGCTGGGTCACCAGTGGCCAGCCAGTCGAGCAGCGGCTGCCGCGCCGAGTCGCCCAGCCGGGCCACAATGCCGCGGACCAATTGCCACGCCCGTGGGTCCTCACCTGGTCCTTGCCCGAGTGTCGCGACAAGCGGTGGTAACGCATCGACCCCGGCCCGCAGGAGTTGCTCGGCGGCAACCTCGCGGGCGGCTCGAGCCGGACTTGCAAGTGCGGCAGCAGCGGCGGCCAGCCGGCCGGGATCGCGACGCCGCAGGCGGCCAGCTTCAAGAATCCCGCTCGCGAGCCGGGCTGCGGCGGGCTGCCGCGCGAGCATTGCCCGCTTGAGCCGCAAAAGTGCCGCCTCGTCGGTGGCATCGGCCAGGTCGGCGAGCATGTCGGGGCCCGCCTCCTTGGCCGCATCCGCGAGTTGGGCAAGCTGCTCGAGGTAGCCCTCGGCCGCAGCCGGAACGCCCACATCGGCCGCCTTGATGGCAGCGTCGAGCAGGGCCGCGGGCGTGCGGCCCGACGGCAGCCCGAGCGAGGCGTCGAGCGAATCGATGAGCGATCGCTGAATCGGGTCAAGCGGCCCCTCGGTCTGGCCGCGGGCGCAGAGGGCGGGCCCAAGACAGACCGCCGCCAGCACCACTGTGCGCAGGAGGCTCGAGACAAGCCAGGATTCGGAGGCAATCGGGCCGCGGGCCATCGCGTGGTCCGGAGAGAATTTTTGGCGGTCAGGTGGCCGCGCCGTCCAATCGTCGCCGCCAGCCAGCAATTTGGTCGGCCACGGCAGCGGGGGCGGTCGAGCCGAAGCTCTGCATCCGCTCAACTGCCCGAGAGGCCCCCAATGCCCCGCGCAGGGCGGCGTTCCAACCGGCATAGTCCTGCGAGATCTCCTCGTCGGAAAGCTCGCCCAGGGAGATGCCCTGGGTCATCGCCCGGCGGACGAGGTGCCCCACGATCTCGTGGGCGGTCCGCTGCGGAACCCCCTGGGCGATGAGCGCCTCCATGAGGCTCGTGGCGTCGAGGTGGCCGCCGGAGATCGTGGCCATGATCCGCTCGCGGTTGAACCGGGTGCCGGCCACCAGCGGGGCGGACACGCCGAGCACCGCCTCGAGGGTATCGATCGAGTCGAAGATCGCCTCTTTGTCTTCCTGGAGGTCACGGTTATAAGCCGTGGGCAACCCCTTCAGGAGCACGAGGATGCTCTGGAGGTTACCCACCAGCCGGGCCGATTTGCCCCGCACGAGTTCGAGCACGTCGGGGTTGATCTTTTGCGGCATGATCGAGCTGCCGGTGCAGAAGGCTTCGGGCAGCATGAGGAAGCCGAACTCATGCGTGCTGTAGATCACCCATTCCTCGGCCCACTGCGAGAGGTGGACGCCGGCCAGCGCCATGACGAAGGCCAGCTCGCACGCGAAGTCGCGGTCGGATGCCGCGTCGAGGCTGTTGGCGGCCACGGCCTCGAAGCCGAGTGCCTCCCGCACGTGCTCCCGATCGATCGGCAGGCTGGTGCCCGCCAGGGCGCCCGAGCCGAGCGGCAGCACGTTCGTCCGCCGGCGGCAGTCGGCCAGCCGATCGCGATCCCGCTGGAGCTTCTCGCACCAGGAGAGCAACTGGTGGGCGGCGAGCACCGGCTGGGCCCGCCGCATGTGGGTGTAGCCCGGGATCACGAGATCCTGCTCCCGCTCGGCGAAGCCGAGAAACGACCGCTGCAGCTCGGCCAAGCCCGCGTCGAGTCGGTCGATCGCCCGGCGGCAGTAGAGCCGCAGGTCGGTGGCCACCTGGTCGTTGCGGCTCCGCGCCGTGTGGAGCTTGCGGCCGGTGTCGCCGAGCCGCGCGGTCAGCGAGCTTTCGATGTGGAGGTGGATGTCTTCCTTCGAGGCCGAAAACTCGAACCGGCCGGCGTGGATCTCGCTGCGGATCTCCTCGAGCACGTGGGCCACCGAGTCGGCCTCCGGCACCGTCATCAGCCCGACCGAGGCGAGCATCCGGGCGTGGGCGATCGAGCCGTCGATGTCGTCGTCGGCCAGCCGCCGGTCGAAGGAGACGCTCTCGGAAAAGGCCTCGACCCGGACATCGGTGGGCTCACGAAACACTCCGCCCCAGGCTTTCTGTGGGCCGCTTGACTGGGGCACTCTTTCGCTCCTCACCGGGTTACTCGGACACCGCAAGACTACTTCGCATCCCGGCCCGCGGAAATCGACCCGCCGGCCTTCGCTACACTCGCAGTATGACCACTCCCGACGACCTGCTGGGGCCGGATGGCCGGCTCGCGGCCCGGTTGACCGGCTGGGAGTCGCGTCCACAACAGCTGGAGATGGCCCGGCTCGTGGCGGAGGCGATCCGCGAGCGGCGGCACGCGATCGTCGAGGCGGGCACGGGCACGGGCAAGAGCCTCGCCTACCTCGTGCCGGCGGTGCTCGCGGCGACGGCCGATCAGGTGGAGCCCGTGGCGGCCGGGCGAGCGAGCGATGCAGCCGAGGGTGAGGCCGCCGACCCTGACTGGGACGACGAGACCGCGGCGGCGGCCCAGCCCGCGGCCCGGCCCCGTCGCGTCGTCATCTCGACCCACACAATCGCGCTGCAGGAGCAGCTCATCGACAAAGACATCCCGCTCGTGGCTGCGGTGATGCCGCGGGAGTTCTCGGCGGTGCTCGTCAAGGGCCGCGGCAACTACCTAAGCCTGCGGCGGCTCAGGCTCGCGCTCGAGCGGGCGGGGAGCCTGTTCAACGACGATGCGGAGCGGGCGGAGCTCGTGGAGATCGCCTCCTGGGCGAGGCAGACGACCGATGGCACGCTCTCGGATCTCCCCACCCTGCCCTCCGACGGGGTCTGGGACGAGGTCCGGAGCGATTCGGGCAACTGCATGGGACGGGCCTGCCCCACCCACGGCCAGTGCTTCTACTACGCCGCCCGCCGGCGGATGCAGCATGCCCAGGTGCTCGTCGTCAACCACGCGCTCTCCTTCGCCGACCTCGCGATGCGGCGGGCCGGCGCGAGCCTTCTGCCGCCGCACGACATCGTGGTCTTCGATGAGGCCCACACGGTCGAGGCCGTGGCCGGCGATCACCTGGGCGTCGGCATCTCGAGCGGCGGGGTCGAGCGGGTGCTGTCGCGATTGGTGAGCGAGAAGACCAGCCGCGGCCTGCTTGCCTACTACAAGCTCGACGACCTCGAGCCGCTTGTCCACCGCTGCCGGCGGGCAGCCGAGGCCTTCTTCGCGGCGGTCCGCGTCGCCTGCCGGGGCCGGAGCGAGCCCCCCTGGCGGGTTGCCACGGCCGGGCTCGTGCCCAACACGCTCGGCGAACCCTTGGCCGACCTGGCCCGCCGGCTCCGGGGAGCCGCTGCCGAGATCAGCAACCCCGCCGAGCGGCACGATCTTCTCTCGCTTGCCGAGCGGCTCGATGCGCATGCAGGCGCGGTCGACACCTGGCTCGGCCAGAAGGCGGCCGGGCATGTCTGGTGGGTAGAGAGCCAGCGGGGCCGGCGGGGCCGAGAGCGGACAACGCTCTCAAGCGCGCCTGTAGACGTGGGGCACGTGCTGCGGGAGGAGCTCTTCGCCCGCGTCGGCACGGTTGTGCTCGCAAGCGCCACGCTGGCGGTGGAGCCGGCGGTGACGCGTCGGGCCAGCGACCCCGGCGACGAGACGCCCCCGACCGCCACCGACGGCTTCGGCTTCGTCCGCGACCGGCTCGGCATTCCGGCCACGGCCTTGTCGGCCCGGCTCGGCAGCCCGTTCGACTATGCCCGCCAGGCCCGGCTCGTGCTCGTCGACCGGCTCCCCGATCCCACCCAGCGAGATGCCTTTGACGCGGCGGTCACGGCCCAGATCCGCCGACACGTCACCCGTAGCGCGGGCCGCGCGATGGTGCTGTTCACGAGCCACCAGGCGCTGGCAAAGGCCTCGGCAGAACTCGCCGGCTGGTGTGTGCGGCAAAACTACCGGCTCGTGAGCCAGGCCGACGGCCTGCCGCGGTCACGGATGCTCGAAGCGTTTCGCGAAGGGCCAGCCAGCGTGCTCCTGGGCACCGACGGCTTCTGGCAGGGCATCGACCTGCCGGGCGACCAGCTCGTGACGGTGATCATCACGCGGCTCCCCTTCGCGGTGCCCGACCGGCCGCTGGTGGCCGCGCGGATCGAGGCGATCAACCAGGCCGGTGGCAACGCCTTCGTCGAGTACCAACTGCCCGAGGCGGTGCTCAAGCTCAAGCAGGGCTTCGGCCGCCTGATCCGTACGGCCGAGGACCGGGGCACGGTCGTGATCCTCGATCCGCGAATGCTCACCAAGCCCTACGGCCGCGTGTTTCTCGAGAGCCTCCCCCCGGCGATGGTCGAGATCGAGCCCTTCGAGGACTGACCCCCTCGTGGGCCGAGCGTCGAGTCTGCCAACGACCGGGCAAACCATAAAAATCGAACATCATATAACGAGCACATCACCCGGAGCCTCTGCCATGCCGGCCCAACGCCCCCGCTGGCGGCACGGTCGCCAACACGATCCCCCACAGCGTGATGGGTTCGATCGCGGTGGGTAATTACAACCTCGATGTCGGCGGCTCAGCGGCCCTGGGCAACGCCTTTCTCTACAATGTCACCACTCAGGCCTGGACGATCTTCGATCGTTCCGTTTGGCGGCACAGACAAACTCACAAGCGCCTACGGCATCTGGCAAAACGGCATCGGCAGCACCTCCTATACGATCGCCGGCGGCAGCGCCGCCGACGGGGCCCCGGCTGGCCTTACCCACTTCGAAGGCATCACCGGCTCACCCACCGGGTACACCGTGATCGGGATCACTGGCACGAGCTACGCCTTCGGCTCGATCCCGCGGAACCTCAATGGCAGCTTCGGCTCGATCGAGTGGACGAGCCCGCTCTCCTACCCGGGTGCCTCCACGACCACGGGCAACACCGTGATCGGTAACCAGGCAATTGGCATCTACCTGCTTCCGAGCGATTCGACGGTTTACGCCTACGTGGCCACCGTGCCGGAGCCGGCCACTATCATGCCGCCCCTGGCGGCCCTGGGCGGCGGCTGGTACCTGCTGCGGCGGCGAGGCACCCGAGCAGGATAGAGTCTGCCCCGGGTGCACACCTGCACCTCAGGCGTGATCCACCGGGTTCTGCTGATTGACCGGGTGTCTTTTCGGCGGTGCGTCGCAATCCAGTTTAAACCGGCGTGAGCTGCATAGAAGCCCCCCAAGCGCCAGCTGGGGGACTGTGACGTGGCACACCAGCAGGAAACAGCCAGGCTCAAGCGGTGTCGGCGATCCGGGGCCGCATGGTTGGCATGGTTGGCATGGTTGGCATGGGCGGTGTGACGCGGGGTGGCATTGATAGCGGGGTGGCCTTTGTTCCCGCAGTCCCCGGGCTCGCGCCCTGGGGCTTTTATGGGTCAGGGGGAGGGGTTGCCCGTGCTATCGAGCCGGCCTTGCAAGCGAGCGAGAGGCAGGATGC
>JBBEEF010000019.1:43375-47075 GCA_040880915.1 Pirellulales bacterium | reverse complement strand
GCCGGCGAGTCGCTGGGCAAACTCGTCGACTACCACATCGAAAAGCGGGACTACACGGCGGCCAACGACCTGATCGCCCAGATCTTTCAGGACTATCCCGACGCACAGTTCCTTGACTCGATGCTCTTGAAGTGGGTGATGGTTTCTTTCCGCATGGGCGACGTACAGAAGGCCCACGACAAGTGCTCGCAGCTGCTGTTCGAGTATCCGGCCAGTCCGTTCGCCGAACGTGGCCGGACGATCCTCCCCAAGATCGAGCAAAAGCTGGGCATCACTGGCGACAGCGAGTCCCAGTCGGCCAGCAACTGATCCTGCTTCATCCTCGACCACCCACTGCTCCGCATTCCTTCCGTTCGCATCTGCCCAGCCTTTGAGGTCAGACCCATGACATCCACCGCTTCCTGCCTCCCGCTGTCGTTCGTCTTCTGGCTGGTCTGCCTCGCGGCGGCCGCGGCCCCGACGGCTGAGCCGGCCAGACTCTCGCCCGATGCGACTGAACCACAAGCGATCGCGTCTCTCGCCCAGGTCCGCGCCGGCGGCGACGCCTACGCGGCCCATCTGGCAATGAAAGCATGGCTCGCCCGCCATCCCACGCCGTCCGGGGGGCTGCTCGCGGCGGCAGGCGACACGGCCCTGGCCGCCGGTGACCTGCAGGCTGCCGCAGCGCTCTATAAGCGATTCATCGCCACGGCGCCCGCCGACGAGACCCGCAGCCTCGTGGCCGCCCGGCTCTACGAAATCCTCGTGGGCCGTCTGCAGAGCAACGACGACGCCTACTCGTTCTTCGTCCGCAGCGGCTTCGACCTGCGGCAGTCGCTCCCGGCGCGGCAGTTCGACTCCTGGTTTCTCGCGCAGGCCGGGGCCCGTGGTGATTGGGTCACCGCAAGCAGGATCCTGGCCGTCGTGATGGCCGACAAGCTCCCGCTGGAACTCGAGCGAAATCTTTACTGGGAGGATCTCGATCGGGTGATGGGCGAACTCGCCCGGGCCACGCCCGACCGGCATGCCGCTGCCCCCTTCGCGCGGCAGATCGTGGGGCTGGTGCGGGAGAGCCCGGCGCGGGCCGCCCGCTACGGGTTCATCACGGCCTGGCTCGAGTTCCAGGCGGCAATCGCGGGCAAGGACGCCGCGGCGCAGGCCGCCGCGTTCGCCCCGGTCGCCGCCGCGGCCGCCGCCTACGTCGATGCCGCCTCGACAGCCGCGACGCTCAATGACCTGCTCAACGTCTTCGTCTGCGGCACGGGCGGCCATCAACCCTGGCAGACGCTCGGCGGTCCGATCAGCGCCCTCTGGTCCGGGTCGTTCGAAAAGCTGCCCGACCCCGAGAAGGCCAAGGTGATCAACTGGAACGGCTGGTGGAATTTCCAGGCCAACGGCGGGCAGTGGATGGAGCTGGGAGCGAAGTTCCCCGCGGTGTTCCAGAAGTCGCCCGCCGCCCGCGGTCTGCCGCTGCTCGTGAACCAGCCCGATCCGGCCGTGTTCGCCAAGCAGGCGACGTTTCTCGCGGGCGTGCCGTCGGCGGCTGCCCGGGTCGTGAACGCCGTCCACGCGACCAAGGGCACCGACCTCCTGGCGGGTCTTCGGCATCTCTCGCAGTCCGAGACCTCGTATGGCGAATTTGGTGACACGTGGGCGGCGGCGAGCAGCCAGGTCTGGCCGATCTATCGCTCGTTCCCGCGGGAGCCGGCGGCGACCGACGCCGATTGGTATCGGGCCCTCACCGCCTGGGGGCGGGAGGGGATCGCCCGCACGCCGATTGCCCTCTTCCAGCCCGATGCGGCCGGTGCGTGGCTCGCCGCCGCATTCGCCGCGGCCGACCCGGCCGACAAGGCGGCCGTCGCAGCCGAGTTGCGGCGGCTCGACTGGGTGCCGTGGGAAGAGAAGTCGCGGCAGACGGCGATCAAACCGGCCCACACCGCGTTCAAACAGTGGGCCGAACAGGTCCGCGGCCAGCTCACGGCCGCCCAAAAGGCAGCCCAGGCCGCGGCCGACGACAAGGCGAAGGCCGACGAGGTCGCGAAGTGGGAGAAGGCGGCCGGCCAGATCGGCCCGCTTGAGGAGGAGTTCAAGAAGGCGTTCGACGTGAACGTGCCGACGGCGGCCGATTGGTCGCCGCTCGCCGATCCGTTGGCTATGCATCTTGGCCGCTGCGTGCAGGCGATCCGCGAGAAAAAGCTCGACGCCTACGTGGCCAGTGCCCGCGAAGCCTACAAACTGGTCCGCAACTTTCCCATCCAGAAGAGCCCCTTCAGTAGCGCGGCGTTTCGGTGGCTTCTCACCAACCGGTTCGATGCGTTTGACATTGTCGACTTCCAGGCCGAAGTGATCGCCGACCAGATCGCCATCTGGCAGCCCGGCCAGCCGACGGAGGTGTTCACGGCGATCGACACGGCGCTGGGGAGCGGCCGCAATGGCGGGGGGTATACCAATGTGCCTGCGGACCGCAAGGGCCAGGCGCTCAAGCTCAACGGGGTGATCGGTCAGGGGATCCTCGCCCAGCTAGCGAAGAATCGCTTCGAGCCCGACCTGTTGACCCGGTTCCGCTACACGAAGATGGGGCAGGGCTGGGTGGATCAGGAAGCCGGCCAGGACGTGATGGCCAAACTGATCGATACGAAGGCCCTGCTCGTCCACAAGCTCCCGCGGGCGGTCTCTACCTACCAGTCACTGGTTCGCACTGAGTTTCAGTCCCTGGCCAAGACCTATCCCGTCGAGACTTTCTTCGACGATATGTTCGTCGAGGAATCGAAGGCCACCGGCTGGCTCGACTGGAATTTTCTCAATTACAGTCGCGACGAGAAGCAGAAGGCGGCAGGTGTGGCCGCCGATATGTTCGCGGGGTATCCCGGCCTCGCCGCCGGGCCCAACGCCCCGAACGCCTACGACAAACTGCCGCAGACGCTCGTCGCCGGCGATCGCCGCGATGTCATCACGCGGCCCGCCACCTGGACCGTCGCCGACGTGAACAACTGGTATGGCCGGGCGCTCTTTGCCCCGGCCGAGCTGCGGGCAAAGCTCGTCACATCTGCTGAGGGGGCCTGGGGCACGACTCGCTTCGACGGTTCTGCCATGGGGTATGCGTCGCTTCCGGGTGACCCGGCAGCCGTCGCCGCGGCGGCTGGCCGGGCCGACTTTTTCGGGAAGCTGGCCACCATCCTCGACCGGCGGAGGACCTATCCCGCGCGGATCGGAGCTCCCTACCTCAACGCACTCTCGCAGATCCCAGGGCCATCATTCACTCCCGAGGAACTGGCGACCGTGTTGGCCGCGTTCAGCGAGCCCTCGCCCCCGGCCTGGTCCGGCGGATCCGAGCAGGTCGGACTAGCACTGGCTCAAGCCCTCCTGGAGGCCGACCGGGACGCAGATCTCATGCGGATCGCCCCGGAATTCTGGCGGATTGCCCGGGAAACCAATCCAGCCTTTGCGGCCCCAGTGGCCACCTTCGCCACCGGCGTCGCCAAAGCGGGCAAGCCTGGGGTGGCCGGAGCGATCGCCGAGAGCGGCCTGCAGATGCTCGGGCAATCGCTGCCCGACGCTGCCCGCACCCAGCTCGCCGCCATCCGCACCGACGCCATGCTCGTGCTTGGCGGCGGCAATCCGGTGCCCCGGGGCGACCCGCGCTGGCCGATCTACGAATCGCAGATCCAGTTCGCCGCCGGCAAGCTGCAGGGGGCGTGGGATCTCTACGCGGCGCATGCGG
>JBBEEF010000019.1:30004-43275 GCA_040880915.1 Pirellulales bacterium | reverse complement strand
GAGGTGCAGGCCGAGGCCTTCTATCAACTGGCGCTCCTGAAGACCGATCAGGAGGAAATCGAAGAGGCGGCCGGCTTCCTGGAGGAGGCGTTCGCTCGCGTGCCCAACCACGTCGGCGGCCGGATCCTCGAAGGCCGGCTCAACCTGCTCCGTCGCAGGTACGACGTGGCCTCGAAGGTGAAGCTCGGCGTGCTCGGCGACAAGAAGTTCGTCATCCCCGGCAAGCCGCTGGAGGTCGACCTCGAAGACCGCAACCTCGCCATGGTGGGGAAGTCGACGCAGATCGAGATCCGCGTCTGGACGGCCGGCGGCGACGAGGAGCGGTTCAACCTGTTTCCGTTCGGCGATTCGAAGACCCGGTTCACCGGCCAGATCCCCACCCAGTTGGGCGCTGCAGTGCAGGGCAATCACGTGCTCGACCTCGTCGGCGGCGACACCGTTCGCTACACCTTCGCCGAGTCGTTCGCCGCCCGCAAGGATGCCGTCGAGGAGCCGGCCGCTATGACGGTGGTGAGCGACGCCGAACTCTTTGCCTCCAGCGGCGAGATCCTCTCCAAGGAGGAACTGGAGAACCGGGCGCTCGAGCGAATGATCCGTGAACGGCTGCAGGTCAACGACCAGGCGACCGGGGTCACGGCGGCACTCTCCGTATCGCGGAGCGATGACCAGATCAAGCCCGGCAATCCCATCAACGTCCGGGTGGTCGATCCCGACCGGAGCACGACGGCCGGCCGCGATTCGATCGATGTGCGGGCCACGACGTCCAGCGGCGATAGCCTCGCCGTCAAACTCGTGGAGACGGCACCCCACTCAGGCGTGTTCGAAGGCGGGGTGCCGACCGGCTCCGGCCAGGCCACGGCCTATGCGTCGGATTCGACGGAGGGCAACGATCCCAACAACGCCATCGGGCCCGCGTCTGGGATCCCCTGGGTCGGGCTGGCCGACAGCAAGCGTCCCAAGACATTCGCCGTCGATTTAAACGACAACGTGGCCATCGGCAGGATGACCGTCACGGCTGACGTGCCGGGCCGGAAGCTCAAGGATGTCTACGTGCAGACGTCGCTCAACGGCCGTGATTTCCGCACCGTGGGCCAGTGGCGGGCCGACGGCAAGGCCACGTTCGTGCCCTGGGATGGCGGCCCGCGTGCGGAACTGGCCCGGATCGTTGCGCCGTCTGTGCCGCCGACCACGCTGGCGGCCTTCGCCGCCTATCTCGAGCAGGGTCGGCTGGCCACGGGCTCGCCGCTGGTCCTGCCGAAACTCGAGTCGCTGGCGGTCGGCCCGTTGAACCATGATTTGAACGGCAACGCGGGGCCGATGGCCCTGCGGGATTGGTACGTGGGGCACTGGGTCGCGGGCTTCGAGGTGGACAAGTCCCAGACCCGCACGTTCACGCTCGATCCGAAGGGGAAGACGCAGAACATCCGCTACCTCATCGCGATCGACGGGCAGCAGTCAGCTGATAAACAGGCTCCCCTCACGATCACACGGCCCCTGGCCAAGGGCCCGCACCGGATTGACGTGTATGCCTATGCACACGTGCACGCCGGGCTGAACTTCGAGGTGCTCATCGACGCCCCCGAGCCGCCGTTCACTGCGTCGATTCCCCAGGAAGAATTCAGGATCGAAGAACATTCGGCACTCGCCGACGCCTTCGGCATCGCCCCGGCTGACATCAAGGTTAATGCCGACGGCTCGGTCCTCGAGATCGCGTTCGCCGAGGGATCCAGGGCCCGGGTGGTGCGGCTCGTGATCGGCGATTTCGAGACCGACGCCCCGGCGATCAACGCGGTGTCGCTCGTCGCCGCCGACGGCCAGCAGGTGCTGCCCACGGCGAAGAGCTTCCTCGACGTGGCCAAGAACGACGTGCTCGAGATCATCCCGGGTGACAAAATCACCGTCCTCTACGAAGATCCGACCGTAATCACGCCCGCAAGGGCCAGCCAGCAGCGGTTTCTCACGGCGACCTTCACCAACGCCCAGGTATCTGCGGCGTTTGTCGAGTTCCATGAGCATCACGGCGAGCGGCGGGCCCGCTACGTGCCCATGCGGCGGTTCAAGCCGGGCGACACGGTGAAGGTATTCATCGGCGATGCCGACATGGACACCTCCCCCGAGCCCGACCGGGTGACATTCACGGTCCGGGCCGGTCGCGGCCAACCCGTCGAGGTCGAGGCCCTCGAGACCGAGGAGCACTCCGGCGTGTTCATCGGCACGGTGTTTCCGGTGACAGGTGAGCCCGGGCGGCCCTCGGAGATCCAGGTGGCGCCGGGCGATGACCTGCTCGTTGTCTATCTCGATCGCGAGAACACCGACCCCGGCATCCCCTGGGAACGAGTGAGCATGGTCGAGCAGGTCGGCTCCGACGAGCCGCAACTGCGGATTTACGACGTCGCCAGTCGGCCGCTCGACGAGGCCGAGCGGCAGGCCGCCGCCGAGCGGCAGGCCGTGGGACGGCGGTTCGAGGAAAAGGTGCCTGTTACCCGGGAGATCGTGGCGGTGCGGCCCGAACAGCCGGCCGCCGCCGGCGCGCCCGCCACGGTGCTCGTGGACGGCCCGCTGCTCGTGGAACTGCTCGCCCCCGCGATCGCCAAGAGCGCCGAGAGCCCTGGGGAGATCTACGTGCAGACGCAGGCGGGCCGCGAGCGACTTGGCCGACCGGTCGCCGACGGGGAATTTCCGCTCGATGTGCCCGGCACGATCCGCCTGCATCGCTATCCGGGTGACACCGGCGGGGGCGAGCCGCCGCCGGGCGTGAGTGGCGTGGTCATCCGTGGCAACCGCTTCGCGGCCGACCCGCTCAGCGACGGGAGGTTCACATTCCTCGTGGAGAAGGCGCTCGGGGCAGTGCCGGCGGAATCCTTCGCCGAGATCGATGATTACACTGCGCGGGTCGAGCCGCCCGTCTTACAGATCTGCGGCAGCGACACGATCTTCGTGGGACACCGGTTCACGACGTCGGCCGGGGAGGAGCAGTGGCTCGTCCAGCCCGTGACGCTCACCTCCGACATTCTGTTCGACGTCATGGACGAGCGGTATCGGGAGCCGGTCGAGGGCACGCACGTGGGCGACAGCCTCCATGTCCGCCTCATCGATCCGGCCCTCGACGTCTCCGACGAGAAAGACCAGACGACCGTACGGCTCACCGCCTCTGGCGGCGGCGAACTGGAACTCGTGCTTACCGAGACGTTCGGCCACTCAGGCGTGTTCAAGGGGGCAGCAAAGCTCGCCTACCGCGACACGCTCCCCGCCGCCGCCGATGGCAGCCCGTCGGCCGAGGCCCGCGCGCTGCCTGTCACCTACGGCGAGACGGTCGCGCTCCGGTACGAACCGCCCACCGGCAAGCCACTCGAGCGCACCGTCCTGGTCTTCAAGGGGGGCGATGGCCGGCTCGTGCCCTTCACGAAGCGGTTCAACGATCCCACGATCGCGGTGCAAACGCAGTTCACTGTGGCGGAGGCCTGGTTCGAGCTGGCCAAGCGGCACCGCGAGCTCGGCCAGGAGAGCCTGGCCCGCCGCGAGATCGCCCAAGGAAAAAAACTCCTCGAGGAGGCGATCCGCGACTACCCCGACACCGAGGCCCGCGCCCAGGCTGATTACCTGCTCGCCAACCTCTCCTACGAGTTCGCCAAGGAGGCGGCCAACGAGGAGGTCGCCAAGCAGCACTCTCTCGACGCGGTGGCCCGGTTCAGCGACATCATTTCGAGCCATCCTGACAGCGAATACGCGCCCAAGAGCCAGTACAAGAAGGCGCTCGTGCTCGAAACGCTCGGTGAGATCGATCAGGCCTGCGAGGAGTATGTGAAGCTCTCCTACCGCTATCCCGACAACGAGCTGGTTGCCGAGACGATCGTCCGGCTCGGACAATACTTCCTCGCCAAGGGGAAGAAGCTCGACGAGGAGGTGGCGGCGCAGACCGATCCCGTCGAGATGGAAAAGGTGGCGATCAAGGGCCGTGAGATGTTCACCACCGCGGCGGAGGTGTTCGGTCGGCTGAGCGAACGCTTCCCCCGACACTCGCTGGCCCTCAAGACGAAGATGCTCTCTGGCCAGTGCTACCTGCGGGCCAAGGATTTCAAGCGTTCGCTGGCCGTCTTTGAGGGCGTTGCCAAGGACCCGCAGTCGGACAAGGATCTCGCGGCCGAGGCCTTCTACTGGGCCGGCGACATCCAACTGCGGCTGAACGAGCCAGAGCAGGCCTACAAGTCCTTCAAGAAGCTCACCTGGGACTACCCCGAAAGCAAGTGGGCCAAGTTCGCCCGCGGCCGGCTCACGGAGGATGCGATGGTGAAGGTGGCGGACACCGAGGAGAGGCAATGACCCCCCCCTGCACGGCGCTCCCGGCCACGTCAGCGAGCGACCTGCCCGCCGACGTGCAGCGGCTGCTGGAGTCGCGGCTGCCGGGTGCGGCCGGAGCGGTGCGCTGGCATGCCCAGAGCGGCACCCGGCTCGACACGGGCCGGTGGCTCTCCCGCGCTCCGCTCCACGCGGCCGTGTGTGGCGACCGGTTCGCGCTGATCGCGGCAGGCCCGCGGCCTTTTGTGTTCATCGCACCGGTCGCTGTTCTCTCCCGCGCGATCTACAACCACGTGACGGGGGCGCTGTCGTTTCCGCAGGCGGCCGGGAGCGAGGTCGCGCCGCCAGTGATGCTCGATCCGCTGCTCGCCCGCTCGCTCCTGTCCGTTGCTGCCGCTCCGACCGCTCCGATCCCTTCGTCAGGAACCTGTTCCCATGCTTGAAACGATCATCAAGGGTGGCACGATGATGGTGCCGCTCATGCTCCTGAGCGTGCTCGCCCTCGCCGTGGCGATCGACCGCTGGATCGCCTTCTCCCGCAACAACAGGGTCGATTCCCGCTCGCTGCGGGCCATGGTGATGGGACTGCTGGCCGAGGGCAAGGTGGGCGAGGCGGCCGCCCTGTGCGCCGGCACGCCCGGACCGGTGTCGGCGGTGATGCTGGCGGGCCTGCAGGCATATGCGAAGTTCGCCCGGGTGACCGCGGGCCGTCCCGACACCTGCCGGTCGCTCGTCGAAGACGCGATGGAAAACTGCTCCCAGGTCGCCACGGGGGCGATCAACAAGCGGCTCGGCCTGCTCTCATTCGTGGCCGGCTCGGCTCCCCTCCTGGGCATGCTGGGCACAGTGGCGGGGATGATCAGCGCCTTCGCCGGCATGGCGGTGGGGGGCGTGTCGAACGAGACCGTGTCGGCCGGCATCTCCGAAGCCCTGATCACCACCGCCGCAGGCCTCATCATCTCGCTCATCGCGGTCGTTCCCTACCACTATTTCACGTCGCGAGCCGGTGCCGTCGAGTCGGAGATGGTGGAATCGGCGTCGGAGGTACTCGATTACATCACGCTCCGGCAGGGTATCGCCGCCCTGCCGCGACCGTCGGCCGCATCCGCCGCCGCCCCGTCGGCCTGACTCCCTCCCGCCGGCCTGACTCCCTCCCGTCGGCCACGTCCCCCCAGCGACACCGCCATGCCATTCGCCCGGCGCAAGGAAAAACGCGACCTCGACATCCCCACCGATTCGGTGTCGGACATCGCCTTTCTGCTCATCATTTTCTTTATTCTCACAACCACCCTGAGCAAGCTCTCCGGATTCACGGCGGAACTGCCCTCGGCCGACGCGTCGCAGAAACAGGCGGCTGCGACCGACACGAAGACGCCGGGCGTGCAGATCGCGGGGGGCAAGCTGCTCTTCAACGAGCAGGAGGTCTCGCTCGACACGCTCCGCGACCGGCTCCTCGACCTGCAACTCGGAAAAAAAGAGGGGCAGGAGAAGGTGGTGATGCTCGAGGCTGCCGGTGCGGTGGACTATCAGACGTACTATCAGGCGATGGCGGCGATCAGCGCGGCCGGCGGCGTGGTGGCGATCGTGGAGGAGGGAGAATGAAGCTCCCCAAGACCCGCCGCGTCACGCCCGCCGTACCCCTGGCGAGCATGGGCGACATCGCGTTTCTACTCACCATCTTCTTCATCCTCACGAGCAATTTCGCCAAGGACGACACCCGGAAGATCAAGCCGCCGACGGCCCGCGAGCTCGAGCAGATGGAGAAGCAGAGCGTCTCGGTGTCGATCGACTCCGACGGCGGCATGTTCTTCAACGGCCGGCCGGTCGCCTCCCCGGCCACGATCGAAGCGGGCGTGGCCGGCTTCCTCGCCGGCAAGAAAGACCCCAAGGATCGGATGGTCGTATTTCGCTGCGACCAGGGAGTCGACAAGAAGGTGTTCGAGCCGGTGCTGGCGGCGATCTCGAAGGCGGGGGGCGTCATCGCCGCTGTCGGTGAGTCGTCACAGCCACCGGCCAGGAACTGACTCTCACCGCGACACAATCCCGCCCCGACCACGACGATCTCATGACCCAGGCGACGAATCCCGAGAGGAACCCCATGACCGAGACCACCCTCACTCCCCCCCCGCCCCGCGGCCCTGCTGCGCGTCCTGCCGGGCAGATCTCCCCGGATGATCTGCTCGGAAGCTTTTCGCAAGGGCATCTTCTCCGCTGGTTCCTGGCCGCCCTTGTCATCCACGCCGTCGTCATCGGCGGATTTTCCGTGGGTACGATCCGCGACTGGGTCGATCCCGAGGGAGCGAAGGCCCGCAAGGAGGCGGTCGTCGCCGCCGCTCGGGCCGCTACCACTCCCGCGGAGGTCCCGGCACCACAGGCCGGGGCGACCCCGGCCGAAGCCACGGCGGGGGCAACGCCGCCGCACGAGTCACAGGCTGCCGCTGCGGAGACGCCGATCGAGAAGGCCACCACCGCGGCTGCCAAGCCTGAGGAGATTCCGGACGTTCCCGACGATCTCGGCCTCAGCATCGACGACACAAATCCCAAGTGAGTTCCCGGTGCGCCGCTCTTCCTCCACGCTCGCGCGGGCCGCGCTCGCCGTTTCGCTGCTGGCGCTCGCGGCGATCGCCGCTGCCTGCGCCTGGCGGTTATGGCAGGGGAGCGAGTGGCTCACCGCGCGGCATCCCGGCCTGGTGGAGCCTTTCACCGCGGACGGAGTCGTACGGCTGGCGCAGGGCGTAGCGGTGGTGATCGGGGTGACGGCCGTAGTGGCCGCCCTGGGTGGCCTCGCTGCATGCCTGCCAGGAAAGACCGCGCTTGGACTCGTCCGGCTCGGCTTCTGGACTTCGTACGTCGGCCTCGCGGCCTGGCTCGTGCTCATGACCCGCGGCGTGAGCCTGATCGCCGCACAGAAGCTGACGATCGACGGACTATCGCAGGACGCGGTGACGCTGTTCACGCTCTGGTGGAGCCTGATCGGCCCGGCGTTGCTCCCGCTCGCGATGGCTATCTTCGGCCACGTGCAGAGCTGGCGGGGCACCACGATCGAATCGTTCTCCCGGGGCCGCGCGGCCCCCGCGGAAAGTCTGCCCGTCGCCGCCGGCGACCGGATCCTGGAGAACATCCGCACCGGCGGCCCGGATCCGCTGTTTCGGAAGAGCTGGCTCGGCAGCTTCTGGGGTCACCTGTGTTTGATCGTGGTCATCCCCTGGCTCTTGCAGTACATCGGCTGCCGCGAGCGGTACAACGTGCCGCACGGCTCTGGCGAGGAGGCGGTCGCGGCGGTGGTCCAGGTCACGAAGCCGGTCAAAAAGAAAAAGAAACGGTACGTGCTCAACCTGCAGTCGGCAATCATTCTCTCGAAGCCCGATCTCGACAAGGACTCCGACATCGAGGAGACGGTCGAAAAGGCCTCGGAGGTCACCTACGCGGCCGATACGAGCACGGCTCAGGCCCGAGCTGCCGGGAAGATGGGCAAAGGGGGGGGCAAGACCGGCGGCTGGCCCGACGGCGTGGGCAAAGACCCGATCCGGTTCATCCGCATCAAGCACTCCGGCCCCGCCTGGGATGACGGCATGGACGAATTGTCGCGGGCCGACATGAACTTCCTCGAGGAGTTCAAGAAGGTGACCGGCTTCAAGATCGCGAAGGCGCCGGAGGCCCGCACGATCCAGCAGCTGCGATTTTTTGACAAGGGATTCGCGCCGCCGTTCCTGTACATCACCGGCGCAGGCTCGATCCCGGTGTCGGCTGCCGACGTCAAGGTGCTGCGAGACTACCTGCTCGAGGGGGGCATGCTATTCGCCGATGCCGGCAGCCCGCAGTTTCATACGAGCTTCATGGCATTGATGGCCGCTGTGTTTCCCGACCGGCAGCTCGTTACCATCGCCGACGACGATCCACTCTTCCAGGGGCCGTTCACATTTCCCAACGGCGCCCCGCCGCTGTGGCACCATGGAGGCTACCGAGCCCTCGGCGTCAAGCATCAGAACCGCTGGGCCGTGTTCTACCATCCCGGCGACATCAACGATGCCTGGAAGACGGGGGGCTCGGGCATGAACCGCGAACTCTGCGACCAATCGTACAAACTCGGTGTGAACATCATCTACCACGCCTTCACCAACTATCTGGACATGACACGGAAGCAACGCAAGTGATGCAGACCTTGGCACTCCTCTGGGACACCTGCGGTGTGACGGGGCTGCTCTCGGCAGTGGCCTCGATCGCGGCGGCAGCCTTGCTCGCCATCGGGATCGTTCCGGGCGGCCGGTTTCGCGTGTGGCTGACAGCAGCCATCTTCGCCGCCGCAGCAACCGTCCTCGCGATTGTCACCTCGTGGAACGTGCGCGCCATCGAGATTGACCGATCGGCGGAGGTACTCGCGGCCGAGGCGACCGGCGTGAAGGCGGCCCAGGAGAAGCTTCGTAGCCGAGCCGCGAACATTCGCTTCGCCGAAGACACGGCGGTCGACCAGGCCGACGTGGCTGGTGTGACGGCGGCCGAGGAGGAGGGCGCCTACTCGCGGGCCGTGGCGGCGGAGCTGGAAAAAATCCCGGCCTACCGTCGCGCGGGCCGCAAGGACCGGTCCCTGACGAAGCGGGCCGACGAAGCGGCGGCGGACGACACGGGCCCGGAGGCATCGGGCACGGAAGGGCAGGCCGACGCGGAGACAGTCGAGACTCTGGTCCGCAGACTCCCCGAGGCGGAGCTCCAGGTGGCCGACCGGTTCGACCGGATCAACCGGGGTTTCGCGTGGAGCCTCCTGTCGTTCGCGGTGGGGCTCGTCGGCTGGGAATGGGTGCGGAGGTTCAACACGACGTTCGACGCGGTCTGGCCACTGCCGCTGGCAGGTACCGTCGTCGACGGGGCCGCTCCCAAAGCGCACGTGGTGGTGCCCGACGAGACCGTCCAACTTGCCGACTTTCTCTCCGCGACCGCCCGCAAAGGAGAGTCATTCATCGTGTTCACGAAGCCCGGCTTGCTCGCCGAGTGCGACCGGCTCGACCGCGTCGCAGCGGGCTCGCTGCGGTGGAGCCTGCCGGTCCGATCCCTCACCGCAGCAGAGATCGCAGCCGACCCAGCGCTGGCGGAACTGGTGTTCGAGACCGCATGGTTCGGCCGCGCCGGGTTCGTCATCAGGGGCGAGCACGAGGCGGAGCGGGTGCTCGCCGATTGGGCCAACAGGCTCGAACGCCGTCGTCACTGCCGCGCGTCGGCGCGGTGCACACTGAACCTCGTCTGGGCAATGCCCACGGCACCTGACGCCGCAGTCGCAGGGCGGATCACGGGGATCGCAACCCCCACGAACATCCGTTGGATTGACTGTACCGCCGCGGATATGTCCACCGGCCCGTGATGGCCGAGAGGACGGGCTGTTGCCGGTTTTTTTCCAGACTCCGTTACCAAATCACCGCTCCGGCCATTGTAGGATAGAGGACTCTGATTCAAAGGGTCTCCTCTCCTAGTTCGTTTCGGCCCGTTCATGCCCGCTTGTGCATTCCCGCCCATGCGATCCAGGTCGACAGCCACGGCCGCAGTCCTCTGTTGCCTCGCAGCGGCAACCCGGCTTGGCCCGGCGTTGGCAGCCGACCCGCCGCTCTGGGACGGCCTCTTTGCCGACGGCACGCGGATCACCGGTATGCCGATCGTCGGCTGGCATGCGCCCGTCGCACAGCCACAGCTTGGCGGCACACCGATGTTCGACGCCGCCAATCCGATCCGCTGGGTGGTGCGCACGACGGCCCGTCCCGCCGCCACGGAGCCCACGCAGCCATTCGTGGAACTGGCCTGCGGCGACCGGCTCCCAGGGATCGTCGAGGAGCATGCAAGCGGGGTCGAGAACTGGCGGCGCGTAACGCCTCCGCACCTGCTCGTGCGGCCCCTCACGGCGATCGACCTGCCCAACCGTCAGCCCCGCGGTCACGTGCGGGTGGCCAGCGAGCAGGTCAGGCGGGTCGTGTTCGTGCCGCGGCCCGGGCCGCCCCTCGCTCCCGCGATCATCCTCATGCGGGACGGCCGCGAGATCGGCTTCCGCTCGCTGCGGTTCTCCGGCAGGGGCTTGATCATCCTGGGCGACGACAGCACCCTGCGGCTCGCCTTTCACGAGATCGCAGAAATCCGCATGCCCGAGCCGGATCCCTGGGACGACTACACCGGTCTGCTCGCCTGGCTCGTGCCGCAGGCGGCGACAGCCGCGGCTGATGTTTCTTCGGCCCCCCACACGCGGGCCGAGACCGACGACGGCCTCGTCGTCACCACAGCCGTCGAACCGCTCCGCGGCGCGGGCGATCCGAACAATCCGTCGACCTGGCATCTGCTCGCCCAGCCGGCGTGGAGCCTCGATCCCCTGTGGATTCCGCATGCGGCCGTGCGGCGGAGGCTCGTGTTCGCGGCCCACGAGGTACCGCTCTCGCTGATCGCACCGGCCGCCGTGGTGCAGAAGGGCACGTTCGGATCGAGCTGGACCTGGCACTGCGATCGCAACGTGCAGGGAGGACCACTCGCCGCCGGTCGGCTTCCGTTCGGCCATGGCTTCGGCGTGCAGGCGCGGTGCGAGCTGACGTTTCCGCTGCCCCCCTTCGCGACCGCCTTCCGGACCGGCGCGGCCCTCGACGACCTGGCAGCCGGGGGGGGCTGCGCGCGGGCGTCGGTGCACGAGGGCACCGCGGCCGCCAAGCCGCTCTGGCAGAGCGACTTCCTCATCGGCACGCGGGAGCCGCTCGACACGGGAACCCTGCCGCTCGCATCGGGTGCGGCCGGCCCGCGAACGATCGTGCTCGTCGCCGACACGGCCCACGAAGGCCGCCCGGATGCCGCCGATCCCTACGACATCCGCGACATCGTTGATTGGCTCGACCCGGTCGTGTCGCTCGCGGCGGAAGGCCTGGCCACCACGGTCCGCGAGCGTCTCTCCGCCACAATGCCGGCCTGGCGGGACTGGGAGGTCGCAGGCGACCCGGCCATCCGCACGAGCATCGACCCGCTGGCCCCCGCGGAGACGCCGCTGCCGCTGCGGCAATCGCTCGCCGCGGGCCGTGAGACGCTGCTGCGCCGCCGCCTCGAGGTGTCGGCTGACATGCCACATCTGGTCGTCGCCGTCAGCCGCACGGCGGCATCGGCCAGCCGGTTCGAGATCCGCATCGACGGTGAGCCGGTGGCGGCGGCCGACGTGCCGGAGCGAAAGGCGGGCGGCGCGGTACCGCCGTTCGTGTTTCCGCTCGCGCGGTTTGTCGGCCGCAGTATCGACGTCGAAGTGGCCCACACCGGGAGCGACGACAAGAGCTTCGTGGAATGGTGGGCTCTGGGGCCGACCGGCCCGCTCGGCACGCGGTGGCACACGCTCGCGCCAACCACGCTCGCGTCCGAGAGCCAGGCAACCTTCCACAGCCTTGACGACGGCTCGGTGCGGCTGGGAGGACCGTCGGCCGACAAGGACGTGCACACGCTCGGGATCGACACCGACCTCGAGAAGATCACCGGCCTGCGGCTCGAGGCGATCCGCGACGACTCGCTCCCGGCCGGCGGCCCGGGCCGATCGGCGACCGGCAACTTCGTGCTCCAATCATTCACAGCCGAGGCCACGTCCCGCGCCGATCCCGCCCGCACGACGCCGCTCGCGTTGGCGAACGCCACGGCCACGTTCGCCCAGCCCGGCCACGGGCCGGAAATGATGATCGACACAAACCCAGCCTCCGGCTGGGCGATCGGGGGCGTCCCAGAGGACGTCGCCCCGGCCGTGATCCTCATGCTCGCCTCCCCGGCGGGCTTTGCAGGGGGCACCCGGCTTGGGGTCGTGATGAGGTACGAGCAGGGCAGCCAACAGGTGCTCGGACGGTTTCGCCTGTCGGCCACGACCGATGCCGACCCGCAGTTCGGCATTCCGGCGACGATGCTCGAAGATGCGGGCCTCGAAGATGCGGCGCCCACGGACGAATCCGCCACCGGTGCAACGCGGTAATCGGCCGCCCTTGCGCCCAGCAGGCCACGAACGAGGCAGACCACGCCGTGCCCTCCCTGCCCGACAACCAGACGCTCGCCCCCGCAGCCGACGATGCCGGACTGCTCGCGGCAGCGCAGTGCGGCGACCATGCCGCCTTCACCGTGATCATCGAGCGGCATGCGAAGCTGGTGCACGGTTACCTGCGAGCCCGGCTCACGCGGTCGGCGGATGCCGAGGATCTCGGGCAGGAGGTGTTTCTCCGGGTGTACACGGCGAAGGCGGTACCGCGTGGCACCATGGACCTGGCGATGCGACCGTGGCTCTTGGGCATCGCACGAAACGTGCTCCGCGAGCATGTCCGTGCGACGCGACGGCGGCGGGAGACGGCGTGGACCGCGCTCTGCCTCGACGTCGAGGATCTCGTCGGGGGCGGGGAACCCGACGGCGGGGTCTTCGACGAGGTGATGGGGAAACTGCCCCGTTGCCTCGAAGCGCTCGGCCCCAGCGCCCGACAGGCGATCGATCTCTACTATCAAGACGACCTGCGGATGCGGGAAATCGCCGAGCGGTTCAAGCGGAGTGAGGGGGCGGTGAAGCTGCTCGTGCATCGGGCGCGGCAGGCCGTGCGGCGGTGCCTCGAAAGCGGGCAGCCCGTGGCGAACGACGGCGGGGAGGATGCATGACCATGACCAGCGAACAGCTCCGTGCGCTCATTGAGCAACAGGCCCCGGCCGATCTCACGCCCGAGGAGTGCGCGGCGCTGCGGGAAGTGGTTCGCACCTCGCCGGAGCTACTCCGGGATCTTGCCGAGCGGATCCAGATCGAGGAATTCCTCACGCAAGCGCTCGGACGGCCGCCGATATCGGCGGAGCGGGTGCTCGAGCGGCTCGCCCGCAGGCGGGCCCACACGATCGGCGTGCGGACCCGCTACGGCCTCCTGGTCTGCGGGGTGGTGGTCACGGCGTTGGGGGCGCTCGTCGTCACCCGCACCTGGCGGGCCCCCGGACGAGCGGTCGAGGTGGCGCGGCATGCGGCCGAG
>JBBEEF010000019.1:0-29904 GCA_040880915.1 Pirellulales bacterium | reverse complement strand
GCCGTCGCCGCCCGGCCTCGCGAACCGCTCCGCGAGGCGGGCCTCTTCGAGCCGGCGGTCGCGGAGGACGCGACGCCCGACGAGAAGGCACTCGACCGCTGGCTCGCCCAGATCGAGGAGCTGCCGCTCAAGCTTTCCGCACAGCCAATCGCAGGCACGCCGTGCGGCCGGTTCGAGGGGCTCGCCCGGCTGCGGCAGCCGCTCGTGGATGGGGGGGCGCTACGCATGGCGTCGCCCGACTTCGACACGCTGCGAATCCACGTGTGGCACGGCACGAAGGGGGTCACTTTCGACGGGTTCAAACAGCCGCTCCAGTGGGTGACATATGCGACGACCCGCGCCGGTGCCGAGCCACTCCCCGCGGGCTCCGTGACGGTCGCGCGAGACGACGGTCGCGCGATCCGCGCGAACCCCGCCGGCGTGCACCGGATCGAGCTCCGCTACGCCGACGGCACGGTCACGCTCGCCCGCGGTGACGTGCGGCTCGTCGAGGCGGCGCTCGGCGGGCCGCCGACCGATGTGGTATTCGAGGGGGCGGCGACGTTCCGCGACGTGGCGATGGTGGCGGCCGCGCCAATCCCGTCCCTCAGATCTTCGGCGGCGCGGCCAACGACCGACCTGCTTGCCGCAGGCACAGACGCCTGGGTGCGGGGGGGCGACCAGACGGCGGCGTTCGCGGTTCACGACGACGCCATGGCCACGCTCACGGCCGTCGACACCAAGCAGCCGGCCTGGGCGGTCCTGCCCGTGCCTCCGGCGTCGGGCCTGCGGGAGATCACCGTGCGGCTGGAGGGCGTATCGCCCGGCACCGGCCTCGTGCTGGCCGACGCCGCGGGCACCCCGCAGTCGGTGCTCCGGTTTCTGGCCAACACAAACGCCCCCGGCACCGTTCAGCTCGATCGCAAGCCGCCCGGCGACAACACGCTCGAGTCGGCGGAGCCGCTCGCCGCGCGGCCCTTCATGTTTGTCGGGGAGACGGTCTGGCTGAGGCTGCGGCAGTGCGGCGGCGTGCAGCGGCTCGACGTGAGCAGCAACGGCCATAGTTGGGTGCGCGGGGCAGAACCGCAGCCCGCCTACGCGGCTATCGGGCTCCACGCCGTGCCGCATCCTTCGGGCCGGTCGATCACGATGGCCGCGCTCGGGCAGGCAGAGTTTCCCAGGCTCGAGTCACTCGCCCCGGCCGAACTGCTCGAGATCGCCGTGGAACTGCCGCCGCAGGGACCATTCGCCACCTGGCTCACCGCCGCCGATGCCGCGAAGCCCCCCGCGGCAGACGTCGGGGCCTGGCGGCGGGCCTGCGCCCTCAAGGCGATCGCCGGCAACGCTGCGAAGGATCTCGCGATCGATCTCTTGGGTTTTCTCTGGCGGGAGAGCCTCGACAGCGAAATGCCGATGGAAGCCCGCCAGGACCTGCTCGACGACATCCTTACCCTCGCGCCCGTCGTGAACGAGCCCGCGGCGGCGACACGGATCGCGGGCCTGTTCACGAGTCTCGGGGCGAGTCTCGCGGCGGCAGGTGAACCGTCGTGTTTCTCGGCGATCAGCCCCGGGCTGGCGACGGCGGCGATCCAAAGCGGCGAACCGTTCAGCCCGTTTCCTGAGCCGCTCGCCCGCCGTGAGATTATCGGGCTTCTGGCTGGGGGTGATGCCGACGCGGTCAGGCGACTCGGAGAACGGCTCGCGTTCTTCGGGTTCACGGCCAAGCCGAGGAACGACGTCTTCTTCACGTGGGCCGACGCGTTCGCCGCGAGCCGTCTCGGGGGCACGCCGCAGCCGCTCGCCGCCGCATGGCGGCATCCGCTGCGCAAGGCCCCCGGGAAAGAGAGCCTGAGCGTGCAGGTCGAACTCGCAGCGGCGTTGGCCGGCGAGGAATGGCAGGATGTTTGCCGGCTCTTCGATGCTGCTGCGGCCCATGACGAGATCGATCTGCTGCCGGATCGCGACGATCCCGACCTGCTCGTGTCACTGCCGGTGGCGGTGGCGACGGCAATGCGGGAGGAGCCGCGGCTGCAGGCGGCGATGCGCGAGAATCGCGAGCGGATCGCCGGCTTGCGGCTGCTCGAAGCCACGGCCACCGGCAACGCCGCCGCCGTCGAAATGATGACCGTGCAGTTCCACGGCACGACTGCCGCGGCCGAGGGGCATGTCTGGCTCGGTGACCGCAGTCTGGCCGCCGGCCGGTTCGCCGCCGCGCGGCGGCACTACGAGGCCGCGGCCCCCGCGATCCCGCCGATCGCTGAAAAGCAGGGGCAACGCGTCGCCACCGCGATCGATCTGGCCCGCAGGCTCGGTGTCGGCAACGCCGCGACCGCGACCACACCGGCGGCCTCGCTGCCCGCCTCCGACAGCCTCGTGGCCATGCCAGTGGCCCGGCTTGAAGGAGATGTCGGTGGCAATCCCGCCGGGCTGCCGGGGCCGCTCGCGCAAGGGGGCATCGACTGGCCGCCGCATGCGGTCGACTGGGTGGCGAGGCAACTCGCTGTCGTGCCGTTGGCCGACCGGCTGCTCGTGTCGAACAGGTTTCAGCTGGCAAGCCATGATCCCGCAACCGGCGCTGTCCAGTGGCGGGCCGGTCTCGGCGGCGACGCGGCGGGCGCGCACGACTGGCCTGGCCACCCGATGCGGCCGGTGGCCGATGCCGAGCGGGCGTACGTGCGGCGGCTCCGGAAGGCCGGCCCTGCGGTCGCGGGCATCACGCTCACCGACGGCGCGGTCGCCTGGGAGCTGCTCGCCACGCCTGAGCTGCAATTCGTGTCCGATCTGTTGCCCGCGGATGGCGACACGCTCGTGGTCTGCGCCGCACGGAAGGTGGAGGAGTCGTATCAGCTATCGCTCGTGACGCTCGACGCGGTGACCGGCCGGGTCGTCGCCGAGGCTTTCCTTGTCACCCTGGGAAGCGAGTGGTGGGCGATCCGCGACTGCCAACTCGTGGCGGACGACGGCGGCTGGATCGTCGTCGCAGGAGGCAGCGTGATCGCCTGTGACGATTCCGGCCGTGTCCGCTGGGTGCGGCAGGATCTCTGGCTGCCGCCTGCGGTCGATGCATTCTGGATGCTCGTCTCCCAGGGGTCGACGCTCGTTCACGACGGCCTGGTGCACGTCGTGCAGCCGGGTGTGCCGGGGCTCGTTACGCTCGACGCGGAGAGCGGCCGCGTCTGCTGGCGGCTGGCCGACCCGGCGGTAAGCCGGATCCGCGGCATCACGCAGGGCCGGATCATCGTGGAGCGGATCGGCTCGCTCGTGGCGGCGGCTGCGGCACCGGCCGGCGAGACAGGAGATCTTCTGGCACTCGACGCCGCGACCGGCTCGCGGGAGTGGCGGTTCGGCCCCGCCGACCTGCTCGACGCCAGCCTCGTGACCGACGACGGCCTGTTCGTGGCGGTGCGGGATCCGGTCGCGGGCAAGAACGCCCGCGTCGCCGCGCTCGTGCGGCTCGATCCGGCGACCGGCCAGGCCACGCACCGCTGGCCGCTGGCCGCCTGCGAGGATCCGCAGCCCTTCCTCGGTCCCCTCGTGCCCACGGCCGGCGGGCTTCGCGTGTTTTTCGGCCGCAGCGCGGGAGACGCGACCCGCGATCTGCTCCGTTTGGAATGAGCCCCGTAACCACGCAGCCTCAACCGTCATCTCAATAACAGCATGTCCTCCTCGCCCCCTCTTTTTCGAATCCTCTGCTCCCTGCTCACGGCGGTCGTCCTCGTCTGGGGCCGCCTCGACGCGGCGGCGGTCGCGTCCGACGCCGCCGACGGTTGGGAAATCACTGCCGAGAGCGAGGCGGCAATCGACCGTGGCCTCCGCTGGCTGGCCGCCAACCAGGGCCCGGAGGGCAACTGGGGATCGAACGATCTGGGTCTCGTGGCGGTGGGGGCGCTCGCCTTCCTCTCAGCCGGCCACCTGCCGGGCATCGGCGAGCATGGCGAGGCCTGCGAGCGGGCACTCACCTATGTGGTTACGAACGCCAAGCCGAGCGGCCTCCTCAATATCGCCGCGCCCGGTCGCGACATGTACAACCACGGCCTCGCGACGTTCGTTCTCGGTCAGGCCTACGGGATGACGGGCGACGCCCGCGTGGGCAAGGTGCTCGACCGGGCGCTCAAGCTTATCGCCCGCACGCAGGGACCGGTCGGCGGCTGGGCCTACCAGGCCGTGCCGCAGGATGGCGACCTGAGCCTGAGCGTGATGCAGGCCAAGGCCCTCCGCAGTGCCGTCGACAGCGGCTTCGAGATTCCACCGTCGGTGATCGAGAAGGCGATCACCAACGTCCGCGGCCACTATTTTCCCAAGGGGGGCAATCCAAAAATGCCCGAGATGGAACTGAAAAACCTGCCCGGGCGGTTCACGTATGCCAAGGGGGGCGGCAACGCCACCGTGGCGATGGCGGCCGCGGGCGTCGTCTGCCTGCAGGAGTTCGGGCAGTACGACGACTGGCGGATCGCCAAGAGCATGGAGCCGGTCACCGCCGCGATCGCCGCGGTCAAGCCAAACGTGACGCACAACGGCCAGTTGCCCCTCGATGCCTACACCCTCAATTACGTGGGCCAGTCGCTCTACCAGGTTGGCGGCCCCGGCTGGCGGGAGCATTATCCGAAGCTCCGCGACGCGATCGTCGGTTCGCAGGTGATCGACCCCAAGAATCCTGCTGCCGACGGCAAGTGGGCTGCCGTCGCCCACGTGGGAGGCACGCCCGGCGACCTCTACGGCACCGCCGTGGCCGTGTTCGTGCTGGCGATCCCCAACCGCTATCTGCCGATTCTCCAGGAAGGCCGGGCGGAGGACGACGCCCCGGCGACGGCCTCCTCCGGCGGAGGACCGCCCCGATGATCGCCTTCCCTCCCGGAGCCCTGCCGCTGGCGATCGCGGGCGTGTCTGCAGCCGCCGCGCCGATCCTCATCCATCTCTTCAACCGGGCTCGGTATCGGGAGGTCGACTGGGGAGCGATGGAGTTTCTGCTCGAGGCGGCCAAGCGGAGCCGCTCGCTCCTGCGGTTTCGCGACCTCTGGCTCCTCGTGCTGCGGGCGGCCGCCGTGGTGCTCTTCGGCCTGGCGGTGGCGCGGCCGTTTCTGCAGCTCGGTGCTGGCGGGGCGTTGGCCGGCGGCCCCGTGCACGCGATCGTCGTCATCGACAACAGCATGAGCATGATGCGGGCGCGGCTCGGCGGCACCACGCTCCTCAACGACGCCAAGGACCGCGCGCGGGACTGCCTCGCAAATCTTCCGGCCGGCAGCCGCGTGACGGTGATGCCGCTCTGCGGTCCCGCCGGTAGCTACAGTCTCGATCCGCTCCGCAGTCAGGACGACGCCGGCGAGGCGGTCGACGCCATTCGCTGCGCGGATCGTGCTGGCACCGTAACGCAGGCCCTCGAACTCGCCAGCCAGGCCGCGGAGCGGGCGCCGGATCTGGCCGCCAAGCGGATCGTGTTTATCGGCGACCAGCAGGTCGCCGCCTGGCCTGCCGACGCGAAGGCCCTGCTTGCGGCCGGCAGCGGCGAGCCCAGCCGCCCACCACTCGACCTGCAGGCCGTGGCCGTCGCGGTGCCCGAGATCGACAACACGTGGGTCGAGTCGTTCGCGCTGGCCGACGGCGTGGCCGATGTCGAACTGCCGGCCACGCTCACGGCGGTGATCCGCCACGAGGGAAGCGAGCCGCGGCGTCGTGTGCAGGTGTCGCTCACGGTCGATGCCGCCGAGGTGGCCACCGAGACGATCGACCTCGAGCCAGGGCAGGCGCGGGAGGTGACGTTTTCCCATCTCTTCGACGCGGTTGTCGAGCCGGGGAAACCGGCCTTCGTGGCCGCAACGGTCTCCCTGCCGGGCGACGCCGTGCCGGAAGACGACCGCCGTGGACTCGTCTTGCCGGTGGTGGCGGCACTGCCGGTGGTGTTCGTCGATCAATATGGCGCCGGCGGCGAGGATCTGCGGCGGGGCCGGCTCGGCGAGACGCGGAGCCTGCGACAGCTCCTGGCGCCGGTCACGTCCCGCGACGTCCTCCCGAAGCAGCTCGTGAAGGTGCGGCATGTGACGATCGACACGCTCGACGAAGAGACACTCGCCGGCGCAAGCCTGGCAGTGGTAGCGGGCATCCGGAGCCCCGGCAGGACGGTGCCGCTCCTGCGGTCGTTCGTCGAGCAGGGAGGGCAGCTTGTGATCGCGGCTGGCGGCGACTTCGATCCGGCCGAGTGGACCTCAGCCGCCTGGCTCGACGGCTCTGGCATTCTGCCCGCGCCGCTCGGCGGCACCGCCGGTCGGCTGCCCGATGAGGCTGGCCGGCTCGAGCCTCGGCGGCTCGCCTGGAACAGCATGCGGGACGAACCGCTGTTCCGCGTGCCCGATGTGCCCGCGGACGAGCTTGCCGACCTCTACGGCGGGCCGCTGTTCTTCAAGACAGCCGTCACCGACATGACCGGTGCGGGTCTCGAGGCCGCCCAAGATCCGGCGCTGCGGCCGCGGGTGCTGGCCGCCTTCGACGATGGCACCCCATTCCTCGTCACCCGCCGCATCGGCAGAGGGAGCGTGGCCTGGCTGGCGACGGGCCTCACCGGCTCCTGGAACACGCTCGCCAAGACCAACGCCATGCTCCTTTGCGATCGGCTGCTCCGCGGCATGCTCGCCGACACGCTGCCGGCCTACACGATCCCCTCGGCAGCCCGGTTCACGCTGCCCGTCGCCGCCGGCGACCGCCGCGCAACGTTGCGTCTCGAGCGACCGGCCGACAATGGCGGCCCCGGCGGCCTCGTCGAATCGCTCACGGTCGAGGCGTTGGGGGGAGACGCCTACGGCGTGACGCTCCGCGACCTCGACCGCCGCGGCATCTATGTGGTGACGGCCATGGCCGACCAGGGCGATGCCGACACGACCGCCGCCGGCCGGCCCGCCGGCGTGGTGCTCTGGCGGCGACCGGTGGCGGTCAACGGCCCGGCCCGCGAGTCAGAGCCGGCGGTGTTTGATGCCCGCTCGTTCGCGGCGCGGCATGCCGACGTGGAGGGGCTGCGGTGGGTCGGCCCTGATGCCCGTGTCGAGTTGAGTGGCGCCCGCGTGCTCGGCCATGACGCCTGGTGGTGGCTGCTGCTGGGGTGCATGGGCTGCCTTGTCGGCGAGTCGTGTCTGCTCGCCCGGCCCCGGGAGCCGGCGGCGCCATGAACGCTTCGCTCACCAGCGAGACCGTCGTGAGCACGCCTGCGTCGTGGCTCGGCCGCCTGTTCGGTCTCGAGCACGTCCACGCGGTCGATGCCTGGCAGGTGTCGCTGGCGGCACCATGGGCGATCCGGTTTCCGGCACTTGTCGCCGTGTTCACGGCGGCGGCGGCAGCGGCAGCAGTCTGGTTTTACCTCCGCTGGCAGCCCCCGATGCACCGCCGCACCCGCACCGCCTTGGCTGCGCTTCGTGCCGGCGCCGCCGCGCTCCTCGTGCTCCTGCTCGCCGATCCGGTGCTCAAGCTTTCGGTTCGCCACACGCCACGGCCGCTCCTCTGGCTCCTGTTCGACGGCAGTGAGAGCATGGCGATCGAAGATGAACTCCTGGATGGGGAACGAAAGAATCTCGTCACGGCGACCGGGCTCGAGGGTAACGAGGCCGGATCCTCGCGGGCCGATTTCGTGGCCGCCTGGCTGCGGAAAAAGGATGACAACCCACTGGCCGCGCTCGGCGAAACGTTCCGGCTGCGGGCCTTCTCGATCGACTCCGGCGACGGCGTGCGGCCTCTTCACGCCGCGGCTGACAACGCTCACGCTCCAGACGGCCTCGACGGCGAAGCCGTCGCAGCCGGCCTCACGACGGCGGGGCAGGTCACGGCGCTCGGCCGGGCCCTCGAGGAACTGTCACTCCGGCATTCCGCCGCCAACCTGCAGGGTGTCGTGCTCGTCAGCGACTTCGACCAGAACGCCGGCCCCCCGGCGACGTCCGCCGCCCAACGGCTTGGCGTGCCGTTCTACTGCGTAGGCGTGGGGCCGGACATCGCGGCTGACGTCGCTGTCGACGTGCGGGGGCCGCCCGTGATGAAGAAGAATGAGCGGTCGCTCGTCACGGTGACACTGCGGCAGTCGGGGCTCAACGGCGCCGTTGCCGCGGTCACGGTCACCGCGCGGCCGCTCGACGGCCCTGCCGCAACGGCGGGCGGGGCTCCGCTCGACCTTGGCACGCGTTCCGTGCAGCTCTCCGCCGGTACGGTGGCCGTGGAGTTCCCCTTCACGCCCACCGAGGTGGGCCGGCACGAGTTCGTCGCAGAGGTGGCAAAGCTCGAGGGAGAGTCGATCGACACCAACAACCGCGCCGTCCGGGAGACGACCGTCCGCGACGACTCCCTTCGGCTCGAGTACGTGGAGTACGAGCCGACCTGGGAGTGGCGGTTCGTAAAGGAAGTGTTCCAGCGGGATCCGCTCGTGGGTGAGCGCGGCTTTCGCACCTTTCTCCGCTCGGCCGACCCGCAGGTCCGGGCGTCGAACGACCTGTTCCTGGCAGCGCCCGCCGCAACCCGGGCCGAGTTCTTCGCCACCGATGTCCTGTTCCTGGGCGACATGCCGGCCGCCGCCCTCTCGAGCCGGTTCTGTGATCTGACCCGGGAGTTCGTCGAGGAATTCGGCGGCGGGCTGGTGGTGATCGCCGGGCCGCGGTTCGGACCGGCGGAACTCGCGGAGACCGCGATCGGGGACATGCTGCCGGTGGTCTTCGACACCGCCCGCCGGCCGCGGGACGACCGCCCCTTCGAACTGGCCCTCACGCCGGAGGCGGCCCTCGTCGACTTCATGCAGCTCGGGGCCGACGAGGCGGAGAACCGCAGGGCTTGGAAGAACCTCGGTCGGCTCCCGTGGTGGCAGCCAGTGTCGCGACCTCATCCTCAGGCAACCGTGCTCGCGGTGCATCCGACGGAGAAGTGCGCGGATGGGCGGACGCCGCAGCCGATCATCGCGGTCCGGCGGTACGGCCGGGGCGAGGTGGTGTATGTCGGCACCAATGAAACCTGGCGGCTCCGCAAGCAGTATGGCGAACGTTACTACCGGCAGTTCTGGGGGCAGCTCATGCACCGGCTCGGCCTCGGCCATGCGATGGGCAGCCAGAAGCGGTTCGTCGTGCGGACCGACGCGACGACCTACCGCACCGACGACACGGTGATCGTCACCGTCGAGGCGTTCGACGCCGACTTTCAGCCGCTTGCGGCCGACAAACTGCCCGACCGCACGCTCGCGGCCCGGCTCGTGCGGCCCGACGACACGGCCACCGGCGGGACCGAGATACTGGCAATCGCGGAAGTGCGGCCGGGCCTGTTCGAGGCGCGGATTCCCGCGCTTGCGGCGGGTGAACACCGGATCCTCGTCGAAGACCCGCTCGCCCGCGAACCGGTGCAGACGGCCTTCACGGTCACGGGCCTGTCGGTCGAGCGCCGCTCGGTGCACCGGAACGTGGCGCTGCAGGAGGCGATCGCTGCGGCCACCGGCGGCCGGTCGTACGATCTCACGACCGCCGCCCGGCTCGTCACGGACATTGAGCCGCTGACCCGGCCCGAGCATGTGCTGAAGGTGTTTCCGCTGAGCATGACCTGGGCCTGCCTGTTCGCCGGGCTCACCCTGCTTGTGGCCGAATGGATCCTGCGGAAACAAGCGAGCCTGCCATGAACGCAACGACCACTGCCATTCGAGCCCACGACGCCGACCCGGCAGCCGGCGACCGGCTGGCCGACCTGCGGACACGGATCGCTCGAGTGACCCGCGGCCGCCGCCGCATGCGGCTGCTTGCCGGCCTCTCCCGGCTGGCGCTGACGATCCTCACCGCGGCGGTCGCGATCTTTCTGTTCGACTGGATGTTTTCACCGGGGCGGATCGTGCGGGGCTTGGTGCTGTGCGGGACGGTGGTCGTGGTCGTCCGCGGTTTCTGGCGGCGGGTGCGGCCCGGGCTCTTGAAGCGTGAGTCGGATATCGACATCGCGCTGGTGATCGAGAAGCAGGAGGGGATCGACAGCGACCTGGTGGCGGCGCTCGAGTTTGCCGACGGCCGCCGCGCAGGATCAGGCTCGGACACCGGCTCAGGGTCGGTCGATCTCCGGGACGCGGTGATTGATTACGTCGCCGACTTCGGCCGCTCGTGGCAGATGCCGAGGGAATCGATCGACCCGAAACTCCGTCGGCGGGCGACCTGGCTCGCGGCCGCGCTGACCGGTATCGTGGTCGCCGTCGCCTTGCGGCCCGACTTCGCAGCCGCGTTTCTCAATCGGCTTTTTCTCGGATCCGCCCACTACCCCACCCGCACGCGGATCGAGTCATTCGCGATCGGGGACACCGGCATCGACGTGACACCGGGCGCCAATGCGGAGGTGAAACATCCGCTCGGTGCCGCGGTCGGCTCCACGGTCGGCATCGGCGGCGAACTGCCGCGGCTGGTGCGAATGCGACTGGTGTCGGTCAAGACCGGCAACGCGACCGAGATCGAACTGCTGCCCGAGATCGCGGGTGCGGCCGATCCGGGGAATTCGCCGGCGGCGGCAGCCGCGGCAACCTTCTCTGCCCGGCTGCCGGAACTCACCGAGTCGGTCGATGCGCAGGTCTTCGCGGGCGACGCCTGGACCGATCCGGTGCGGATCACCGGTATCGCGCCTCCCCTGATCGATCTGGCGATCACCGCCAAGCCGCCGGCCTACGCCCGGGGCAAGAGCGAACGTCCCGCTACCGGCGCGCGGCAGGTGATCGTGTTCCAGGGCTCCGAGGTTGGCATCGCCGTCCGCTGCACAAACAAGAAGCTCGCGTCCGCCATGCTCAGGGTCGATGGAGTGGAGCATCCCTTGCGACCAGACCACCGAACAGCCGTTGCGCCAGGCGGACTCGCGGCCGAGTGGGAGATCGGGGAAGCGGAGTCCCCGCTTACGAGACTGGAAAAGACCGTGGTGTTCGAGCTCCGCGTGGTTGACGAGGATGGTCTCGGCACCGAGCTGCCGATCGTGGGCTCGATCCGCGTGAAGCCCGACACGCCGCCTCGGGTGACGGCCGACGCGCAGACGCGGCTCGTGCTTCCGACGGCGGTCCCCCGGCTAGCCTGGCGGGTGGCCGATGACCATGCGGTGGCCAGCGTGGTAGTGGTCGCTGAGGTAGTGAGGGCGGCGGCCGACGCCGCCGCGCCTCCAGATGAGCAGCGGCCGCGATCGATCACGATTCCGATCCCGCTTGCGACCGGAGGAACCGGCTGGGTCGGCAGCGAGCGGCTGCCGGTCGAGGGGAGCGTGCCGGTCGAACTCCATTCGCTCGGCCTCGATGTCGGCGATCAGGTGCGGCTTACCGTCCGCGCCGTCGACTACCGGGGCGGCGCCGCCGGTCAGGAGTCGGAGAGCGAGCCGATCGTACTCGACGTCACCGACGAACGCGGCATCCTCGCCGCCCTCACGGAGACCGACGAGCGATCGGTCGAACAGCTCGATGCGATCATCGATCGTGAACTCACGGTGGGAGGTGCAAGATGACTGTGGCACAGAGAACAGCCGGCTGGCAGTTCGTTTTTCGGAGCGTCTGCATCCTCATCCTCATGGCGGGGAGGGTCGCGCCGGCTCCCGTCGCCGACATCTCCTCCCCCCCCGCCATCACCGCCACGAGCCTAGCAGCCCAGGAGCGGGCCCGATCGCTCGCGGCCGAGTTGGTTCGCGGCGTGATCGACGTGCAGCTGCGGCAGCTCGAGGAGAACGGCCTCGCCGACCGGCCAATTTTTGGTGACATCAAATCGCTCCGTGGCGTCGTCGCTGCGCTCGTGCAGCGGGAGATGAAAGATGTGACCGACCTTCTCAGCCGGGCGGAGGAGGCCACGCCGGCTGAGCGGCCAGCGCTCGTCAGCGATGCCCGCAACCTCGCCCGAACGATCGTTACACGGCTGGCCGCCGAACGGCAGCAGATCCTCCGCCGCCTGAAGGAGGCCATGCTGGCGGCTCAGGTCCGTGCGATCGTGGACCGCCAGAAGCGGCTATTGACCGCGACCGAGTCGCTCTCCACGCTTCCCGACGGGAGGCGGGAGCAGACGACGCTCGCGGCGATCGAGGAGGAACGAAACGTGAAGACCCTCGTGGCCACGCTTCAGGCGGCACTCGCCGACGTCGGGAACTGGGGCGGCGAGATCGGAGCCACCAGCCTCGCGGGGCTTCGCACACTCGAGAGGGAGGGTGTTTCGGAGGCGGTCGCGGCCGCCGAGAGCCAGCTGGCGCAGGCCGATCCCGCGGGGGCCGCCGCGGCCCAGCGCCGCGCGATCGCAGGGCTGGAGGCGGTGCTGGCGACGGTCGAAGGCAACCGCTCAGCCCGTCCGGCTGGTGCCGATGCCGGCAAGGAGGCTGCGGCCCTGGGAGGCAAGGCGGCCGAGATGCGGCGCGAGATGGCGAAGGTGCCACTCACCGACGCGAGCGTCGAAAAGCTGCTTGCGGAGCAGTCGGCGCTGCAGGAGGCTCTGGCGAAGTTTGCTGCTGATCTGCGGGGCGAGCCGGCGGCGGGACTCGTCGAGCAGGCGAAGGCAGCATCGCTCGAGGCTGCAGCCGGCCTGCTCGAAGGGGATCAGCGCCGCGCGGTTGCGGCACAGGACACGGTGATCGAGCGGTTGGCAGAAGTGGCGGCGGGGCTCGACGATCGCCAGCCGGCCAGGGCCCCGGCGAGCGCCGCAGAGTTTGCCCGGCGGGCCGCCGAACTCATGGACGTATTTGAAAAGGTGGAGGCGTTCGCCCGCCGCCAGGATGAGATCAACCGGGTGTCACGAGACCAGCCGGAGGCGGCTGCCGAGGCCGAGCGGGGGCTGGCAGCCGGGCTTGCCGAGCTCGTCACGGAACAATCCCATCAGAGCCCCGACGGTGCCAGCAGCGACGACACACGGCCGCTCCTGCCATTCGCTGTCGAGCAGCGGATCGCGGCGGCAGCCGATGCCACGGCGGAAGTCACCCGGGCTCCGACGCCGCAGGCGACGGAATCGGCGCTCCACGCCGCGACTGATGCGCTGCAGGCGGCTGCCCGAGAGATCGCTCGGGCCGTGGCCGACGCGGAGCGGGCCACGCTGGCGGCCAAAGCGGGCGAACTGTCCCGCGCGGCGGAAGTAGCGGAGCGGGCGGCCGCGGCGGAGCGGGGGATCGCGCAGGCGGCGAGACAGGCCGTCGAGCCAGGGCGGGCTGCACAGGATGCCGAGCCGGAGCGGCGGCAGGGCGGGTCCGCCGGCGACGAGCCGCGTTCGCACGTCGATTCGCTCGTCGCCCGGCAGGCGGAAGTCGCGGCCATCGCCGGGCAGGTCGAAGATGCGGTCGATGGCCTCGCACCTGAGGCGGCCGAGATGATGGCTCAGGCGCAGGCGGCGATGCAGGCCGCCCGCGAGCAGCTTGAAGCCCGTGCGGCCGGGGCCGAACGGGTGGCCGAGGCGCGGGAAGCGGCCGCGTCGATGGCGGCGGTTGATGGCCCCGCAGCTGACCAGTCCGCAGGCGCCATGCCGGCCGCCACCCCGGCTGCCACTGAGCAGCCTCCGGCTGACCCGGCCAACGGGGCGGCGGATCCGGCGCCGGCCGAGCCTGGTCCCCTCACCGCTGCCGAGGCCGCGGGTCGAGCTGCCGAGGCACTGGCGGAGGCGGCCGCGGCGATGCGGGCGGATGCCAGGCAGGCCACCGCCGAGGCCGCCCAAGTGGCCGCAGTGCAGCAGGAGGCCGCCGCGGGCGGAGACCCGGCCGCTCAGTCTGGACTCCGGAAGCAGCAGAACGAGCTCGAGGCGAAGGCGAACGATCTCAGCCGGGCCGCGCAACTGGCGGATCGGGCCGCAGCCGCCGAGCGGGGCATCGCCGAGGCGTTGAACCAAGCGGGCGTCGGGGAACAGGCAGATGCTCGACAGCCGGGGGAGGCCACGTCCGACGAGGCGGCCGCGGCGGCGACGCGGGCCCAGGAATTGGCGGCGAAGCAGGCCGAGCTGGCCGCCGTGGCCGAGACGGTGGAGAACGCCCTCGAGGGGGTCTCGCCCGCAGCGGCGGAAAAAATGGCCGCGGCCCGGGCCGCGATCGAGGCTGCCCGCGAGCAGTTGATACCGCCGGCGACTGTCGACGGTTTTGCCGGGGAAACAGCCGCCGACGGGAACCCGACCACCAACGAGAACAGCGGGAAACAGTCCGGCCAGCAGGCGGCCGGGGATCAGGCCCCGAACCAGGATCGGCCGGGTGACCAGGCAGCCGCTGCCGAGAAGATGGCCGCCGCTCAGGCGGCAGCCGAACAGGCCTCGCAGGCGGCAGCCGCCGCCGCCGAACAGGCTGCCGAGTCGCTCGTGGCGGCGGCCGCGGCAATGCGGGACCAGGCAAAGCAGGCCGCCGAGGAGCTGGCGAGGCTGGCGGCCCGGCAGGCGGCGGAGGCCGGGGAGGCGGGCAGCGCCGCCCAAGAGACCGCCCTGGCCCGCGACGAGATCGTCGCCGAGGAGATCGCCGCGGCACTCCGCGAGCAGGCCGCTGCCCGCGAGGAAATCGCCGCCCAAGCTGCCATGCTCGATCAGCCGCCGGCAGGCCAGGCGGCCGCGGTCGATCTCCAACAGGCGGCCGCGGCGCTGGCTGAGGCCAAGGAGCGGTTCGCCGTCGCCCAGCGGGATATCGGCGAGCGGGTCGCCGCCGCGCTCGACCAGCGGGAGATCGGCAACCAGCCGCTGCGGGAGTCGCTCGCGGCGGCGGCGCAGGGCGATCTGGGCACGAACTTCCAGCCTGAGTCGCCGGAAACCACCGCCGACATGATCGCCGGCGAGCCGGCCAACGCCGCGGCCGAGCAGGCCCTCGCTGCCGGTGACGGTCGGCAGGGGCAAGGTGAAGGCCAGCCCCAGCAGGGCGAAGGCAAGGGCGAGGGTAAGGGCGAGGGCGAGGGCACGGGTCAAGGCCAGCAGGCGAGTTCCGAGGTAGGTGATCAGCAGTCCGCCTCGCAGTCGTCTGGCTCCCAGCAAGCCTCCAGCCAGCAACAGGCGTCCGAGCAGACCTCCAGCAGCGGCAGCCGCGTCGGTGAGGCCCTCGATGACGGGCCGCTCCAAGAGATTGCAACTGTTGACAGGCGGTCCGAGCCGGGCAGCCGCGAGCGCGACGCCGATGCGGTCGAGAAGTCGTTCGAGCGGGATGCCTGGTTCGCGAAGTTGCCCCCGGAGGTTCGCAAGGCGATCCGGGCCGGCAGCGAGCGGCGAGCCCCCCGAGGCTACGAGGAGAAGATGAATCGGTATTTCAAGAACATCGAGTGACAATTTCTTCCCGACCCCCTTATCAAAGGAGACGAGCGACCATGGCTGAGACACCCGCTGGCGACGACGTCGCTGCCGTACAGAAGTGCGAACAGGCGTACAACAAGATTCGTGACGAGCTTTCCAAGACGATCGTCGGCCAGGACGACGTCGTCGAGCAGACGCTGGTGGCAATGTTCGCCCGCGGCCACGCGCTGTTGGAGGGCGTACCCGGGCTGGCCAAGACGCTCCTCGTGAGCTCGCTGGCACAGGCCCTACACCTCACCTTCAAGCGGGTGCAGTTCACCCCCGACCTGATGCCCAGCGACGTAACCGGCACCGACGTGATCCAGGAGAATCTCGAGACGCGTGCCCGCCAGTACACGTTCCTCCCCGGGCCGCTGTTCGCCAACATGGTGCTGGCCGACGAGATCAACCGCACGCCGCCGAAGACCCAGGCGGCCATGCTCGAGGCGATGCAGGAGCGGCAGGTGAGCGCCGGCGGTACCACCCACGCTCTCCCGCAGCCCTTCTTTGTCCTGGCCACGCAGAACCCGCTCGAGCAGGAGGGCACCTACCCGCTCCCCGAGGCACAACTCGACCGGTTTCTCCTCAACATCAAGGTGGGCTACCCGTCGGGCCGCGACGAGTGGGAGATCGCCCGCCGCGTGACGGGCGGGCAGTCGGGCCTGATCAGCCCGGTGATGGGCGTCGCCGACATCCTCGCCGTTCAGGATCTCGTGACCCGCGTGCCGGTGAGCGACCAGGTGCTCGGCTACGCCTGGGCGTTCGTGCGGTCCACGCGACCAGGCACTACCGAGGCCCCCGATTTCGTGAACCGCTGGGTGGCCTGGGGCGCCGGCCCCCGTGGCGTGCTCACGCTGGTGACGGCCGCAAAGACGCGGGCGTTGATGTATGGCCGCTACCACGCGACGGTAGGCGACGTGCAGGCGATGCTCAAGCCAGCGTTGCGGCACCGGATCGCCGCCAACTATGCCGCCCAATCGCAGAACATCGACAGCGAGCAACTGATCGACATGCTCGTGGAGGCCGTGCCGGCCGACCGGGTTTACGAGCGTCCGGCAGCTTGAGGGAAAAAAGCCCATGACCCACTCGGTGCTTTCGAAATACGTCGATCCGGAGACACTCAACCGTCTGGCCGGCCGGGGACTTGAGCCGCGGGGCCTCGTGGCTGGCACGCTCGCCGGCAACCACAAGTCACCCTTCTCCGGGTTCGCTGTCGAGTTCGCGGCGCACCGCGAGTACGTGCCGGGTGACGACCCGAAGCACATCGACTGGCGGGTCTATTTCACCCGCGACAAGTACTTCATCAAGCAGTACGAGATGGAGACGAACCTCGTTTGTCATCTGGTGCTCGACACGAGCGCGTCGATGCGGTATGGCACCGGCCCACAGCAGAAGCTGCTCGCCGCAGCCCGGCTAGCGACAACGCTCGGCTACGCGGTGATCCGGCAGGGAGACAAGGTGTCGCTGGCCACGATCGACGAGTCGGTGCTCGCCTTCATGCCGCCGAGCAACACGATGGCCCAGATCCTACGGATGACCGAGCGACTCGACGCGGTCGATCCGGTGCGGAAGACGCAGCTGCCGGAGTGCCTTCTCGACCTCTGCGGCCGGCTGGGGCGGCGGGCGATCGTGCTGGTGTTCAGCGACTGTTTCACCGACGTCGACCGGCTGGAAGGGGCGCTGCAGCGGCTTCGCCACGCGCGGCATGAGGTGGTGCTCTTCCAGGTGCTCCACCCCGACGAGCTGGAGTTTCGGTTCGACGGCAACGTCAAGTTCCGCGGACTCGAGATCGACGAGGAGCTGCTCACCCAGCCCACCGAATTGCGGAAGCGCTACCTCGAGGCGCTCGGGCGATTCAACGGCCGGCTGGAGGAGGCCTGCCTGCGGAACCGGGTGGAGCGGGTGGTGGTCGACACCGGCCGCAACCTGGCCGAGGTGCTCGTGGACTACCTCAACGCCCGCAGCCTGCGGACCCGCGGCCGCTGAGGGCAAGAGATTGGTGGGGGTCTGTTCTGCTGGGCCTGGTTGCTGGGCATGGCGTCCGTCCCACGCTTGCGGAAGCGTCTGCATCCGATCTACGCTTATGGCCTGGATGCGTCACATCCAGCGGCCGGTGCCCCAGCGGTCCAAGTGTGGCCGAAGGTTCTTTGTGCCCTGTGAATACGACGTCTCGATCGGAGCGTGTCTTGATGCGAGTGCGGATCATCCTCGAATGTATCGCGGCCGCCGCGTTCATGTTTCCCGCGATGGCTGCGGACCTCTCGCCGCATGCGGTAAACACCCAGCGGGACGGCGACGAGCCCCCCGCAGCCGCCGACCTCGTTCGGGGCATCACGGTCCCCCCGGGCTTCCGCACGGTGCTGTTCGCCGCTGAGCCCGACGTCTGTCAGCCGATCGCAATGACCACCGACGAGCGGGGGCGGCTGTGGGTCGTGGAGAACTATTCCTATCCCTCGTGGCGGACCACCGGCACCGATCGCGTACTCATCTTCGAGGATGTCGACGGCGACGGCCGGTTCGACACGCGGAAGGTGTTTCTCGACGGCGGCCGCAACCTGACGGGCATCGAGATCGGCCGGGGCGGCGTGTGGCTCACGTCCCCCCCTGAACTCGTATTTGTTCCCGATCGCGATCGCGACGACCACCCCGACGGCCCTCCCGAGGCGGTCCTCGACGGCTTCAATACCGACCGGGTGGAACACAACGTGGTGAACGGCCTCATGTGGGGCCCGGACGGCTGGCTCTACGGCCGCCATGGCATCCAGGCGATGAGCCACGTCGGCCGCCCGGGCGCGGCCCCCGCCGAACGGGTGACGATCGACTGCTCTATTTGGCGACTGCATCCCCAGTCGCACCGGTTTGAGGTGGTGGCCCGTGGCACGACGAACCCATGGGGCCTCGATGCCGACGACTTCGGGGAGATGGTGTTCACCAACAACGTCAACGGCCACCTCTGGCACCTCATTCCGGGGGCCCACTACGAGCGGATGTATGGCGTCGATCCGGAGCCGCACGTCTACGAGCTCATGCCACAGTGCGCCGACCATCTGCACTGGCCCGGCGGCCAGTGGAAAGACTCCCGCGAGATCGGCGGCCGTGTCGCCCCGGCCGTGGACGCCCTCGGTGGAGGCCACTCGCACTGCGGCGGCCTCATCTATCTCGGCGACATGTTTCCCGCCGAATGGCGTGGGAAAATATTCATGTGCAACACCCACGGCAAGCGGGTGAACGTCGATCGGCTGGAGTACGGACCGCGGGGAATCGTGGGGCGGCACGAGCCTGACTTCCTGAAGGCGTTCGACTCCTGGTTTCGGGGGATCGCCCTTGTGACCGGCCCCGATGGCCGTGTCTGGATCGCCGACTGGACCGACCACGGTGAGTGCCACGACCACGACGGTGTGCACCGCACGTCGGGCCGGATCTACACGGTGCTCCATGGCGAGGTGCGGCCGCCCCGCCCGCTCGACCTGCACACGCTCTCCGACGCGAAACTCGTCGAACTTCAACTCCATCCGAACGACTGGTTCTGTCGGATGTCACGACGAATCCTTGCCGATCGGGCAGCGGCGGGCCGAGATCTCTCCGCGGCCGCCGCACACCTCCGCAGCCTCGCGGAGACGCATGCCGATCCCACGCGGCGGCTCCGCGGCCTCTGGGCCGCGCATGCGATCGACGCGGCTGATCCCGAATGGCTGCGCGGGCGGCTGGCCGACAATCATCAATCGGTGCGGGCGTGGGGGGTGCGATTGCTCGCCGATCATGTCGCCGCAGACGCTTCGCAGGCTGTGGCGGCGGCCGCAGCCGTCGTCTCGCACGCGGACGTCGAGCAGGCCGGGCTCGTGCGGCTGCATCTGGCGGGGGCATTGTCGAGGCTGCCGCATTCGGCCCGCTGGCCTGTCGCCGAATCACTGGCAACCCGCACGGAAGACGCCGACTGGAGAAGCCTCTCCCTGCTCCTCTGGTATGGTCTACGCGGACCGGTGGTCGAGGATCCTGCCCGCGGCGCCGTACTGGCGGCGACGACACCGATGGCAACGCTGCGGCGGCTGGTGGCGCGGCGGCTCGCGTTCGACGCCGACCGTTCGCCGGCCATGGCCGCGGCACTCGCGAGCCTGCTAGAGCGGACGGCCGCGAGCCCTGAGCGGCGGGCCGACGTGGCGGCGGGTGCCGCGGCGGCGTGGGAGGGCCGCAAGACGCTCGCGCTTCCCGCTGACCTTCGGGCGCTCATCGACGGCGAGCCGGCGCTCGCACGATTCATGAAGCCGGGCATAGAACGGAAGCCGGCCATATCGGACGCCGCCCAGGCGACGGCCGCTGAGATCGCCAGGCTCCAAACCGCCGGCCCGTCCACGCCGGCGGCTCGGCGGGCGGGGATCGCGGCCTGGCAGGCGAAGCTCACACCCGACGAACTGTCGCGGGCCGATCCGGCCGCCGGGCGGCTCGTCTGGCAGCAGCGGTGCGGCACCTGTCACAAACTCTTCGGGGAAGGTGGCGTCCTCGGCCCCGAACTTACCGGGTCGGGCCGCGCGGAGGCCAACTACGTGATCCTGAACGTGATGGATCCCAGCGCTGTCGTCCCGGATGCCTGGCGGCTCACGCAGGTGATCACGACCGATGGCCGCGTGGTGACTGGGGCGGTGGCGGCGGGCGACGAACGCACGCTCACGATCCGCACGCCCGCCGGCGAGATGGTGTTCGACCGCGAGGAGATCGACGAGGTGATCACGCGGAACGAATCAGTGATGCCGGAGGGTCTCTGGAATGACCTCAGCGACGAACAGGTCCGTGATCTCGTCGCCTACCTCGCCTCTCCTGTGCAGGTGCCGCTCGCGTGCCCGCCGCCCGCCGCCGGTCGGGTCGGCCCATGGAACCTGCAGGCCCTCAAAACGACCGTGCCCGCCATAACCTGGATCCGGCAGGATCAGCCCATCCATTCGCTGACCTACGCCGGAGAACCCTATCTCGGCCATGACACGGAGGTATTCGCGTTCTACGCCTCGCCCATCACCCTCGGAGATGCCCAGCCGGGCGCGACATTTCCCGGCGTCGTACTCGTCCACGGCGGCGGCGGCACCGCGTTTGCGGACTGGGCCCACCTCTGGGCGAAACGGGGCTATTCGGCCATCGCAATGGATCTCAGCGGATCACGACCGCCGGATCCCGAGTTCGATCCCGGCACCGGCGCGGCCATCAGCAACGGCCATCGCGGCCCCCGCACCCGGCTCCCGCAGGGCGGTCCGCCCGATGGCCACTCCGAGAAGTTTGACAGCATCGGTGGCGAAACGGACGATGACTGGCCCTTTCACGCGGTGGCGAACGTCATTCGGGCGCACACGCTGCTGCGGACCATGCCCGAGGTCGATAAGGACCACACGGCGGTCACGGGCATCAGCTGGGGCGGCTTCACGACGTGCCTCGTCGCCTCGCTCGACAGCCGCTTTAAGGCCGCGGTGCCCGTGTATGGATGCGGCTTTCTCCATGAGGGCGAATCTGTGCAGAAGCCGCTCATCGATGCCCTCGGCGACCGCCGGGAGCTGTGGGTCGGGACATATGACCCGGGCAGTCTCCTGCCGCGCTGCACCGTGCCGATCTTCTTCGTCAACGGCACCAACGACGTCCACTACGTGCTGGACAGTTGCATGAAGAGCTTCGACGTCGTGCCGGGTGAAAAACACATCCGCATCGAGGCGCGGATGCCCCACGGCCACCAGCCCGGCTGGGCCCCGTCGGAAATCGCCCGGTTCATCGACTCGAAATGCCGCGGCGGCCCCCCACTGCCCCAGCCCGGTCCGATCGTTGTCACCGGTGATTCGATCGAAGTGAGATGTGCCTCGACGACCGGCCTTGCGAAAGCCGCGATCCTCTTCACGACCGACACCGGTCCGCGCTCAAAGCGTGAGTGGAAGTCGCTTCCCGCCACGATCGCGGGTGACACGATCACCGCCCCGCGGCCTCCTGCCGCAGCCAACACGTGGTTCGTGTCGGTGATCGACGACCACGGCGTGATGGTGACGACCCCGGTTCAATTCATCGATCGCTGACCTTCCTCACGTTGCACACAAACGCTCGGAGATGGGCCGCCCGGTCGTCTGGGCAGGCGATCACGGTGGCCGCTGCGGGGGCATGGAAGGAATGGGCCATCGGCACCCTCAAGGGATTCGCTCAGGCCCGCTGTGGTGGTTCTGAGCGACCCGCCCGCGAGGCCAGGGCCGCCGCGAAGGTGACCTCGTCGCCATGGCGACGGCAGGCGTCGAGCAGCATGTTCCAGTTGCCGCTCACCCGGGCAAGCTCGATCAAGGGGGGCAGCAGGCCGGCCGCCTGGAGCGTGCTCGGCGGCCCGCCCTCGCGGGGCCGGTCAACGGCCGCCTGGAGTGCCTCGGCCGGCCGGCCCAGCCGGGCAAGCAGGAGCACGAGCGTGTCGGTCGGCAGCGAGCCGGCCGCGTCGAGATCGGCCATGGCTGCGGCCCGGCGAAAAAACCCGATCGCCTCGGTCACGTGCTGGCCCACCTGCGAGCCGTAGAAGTGCCGCGACGCCTCGGCCACGTTCTCAAACGGCGGCTCACCGGGGTAGGTCACCTCCTCGGGCAGTCGGCAGCCGTAGCGGGCGAGTTCCCACGACCGCTGAAGCGTGGTCGCGTCGCCACACACCCTCGCGATCCGTAGCACCGACTGCAGGTGCGAGACATCCACGTGGATGCTCGGGTCGCCCTCGAGGCCACCCGCAGCCTCAAGGAGGGCCACCAGGGGTGTCTGCGAAGCGAGCGCCGCGGCCGTATCGATGCCGCGATGAGCCAGGTCGGCCGCGAGCGACCGCACCACCTCGGCGTGGAGATGGGCGACGAGCACCTGCGCGGCTGGCTCCTGTCGCACGGCCGGCAGCCGGGAGACCGCCTGCTCGTAGGCCGTCACGGCGTTACAGGTTCCCTGCGTCGCGAGCACGAGGCGGATGCCGAGCGCCGGATCGGCCGACTCCCAGAGGGCCACGCCGACAGTCTCCTGCACGAGCCTGGTTGTCTCCTCGTCGTCGGCATCCTCGGCGATGCCGGTTGTTGCCGCGGCCAGCACCCGGTCCGCGAGCGAAGTCAGCCGCGCCGACACCTCGGCGGCCGGTGCCGTCGCCCGCAGATACATCCAGGCTGCGGCCACCTGCCCCGCCTCGAGGAGCGGCCAGCCCACCTCGCGGCAGGCCGCAAGCGACGCCTCATCGAGCCGCGCGCGGGTCGCCTCGTCGAGCGTTTCAAGCCCGCCGCTCGTCGGCAGCCCGAGTGCGAGCCGGGCCTGCACCAGCCGCAGGTCAAACAGGGCATGCCACCGGCCGCGGGCCGCGAGCGACCGCGCGAGTTCGTCGCACATCGCGTCAGGACCGTCAGCCTGGCAGGCCGCCGCCAGCCGATCGAAGCCGGCGGCGTCAGGGCGGCCGGCGGCGTCGGCTGCTGCGACCGGGTCGGGAGCGGTGGTCATCGGCTTGTCTCCTGTCGGACCGCCTCGTAGGCGATGATCGCTGCGGTTGCCGCGACGTTGAGGCTGTCGGCGACGCCCCGCATCGGGAGGCACACCGTTTCCAGATGAATTGTTCCCGCGCGGGCGGCGTCGTGCCAGGCCGTTGAGAGTCCGTCGGCCTCGCTGCCAACCACGAGTAGCGTATCGCCGGCGAGCGCCGCCTCGTGCCAGGCCCGCTCGGCGGTGGGCGTGGCCGCCACCACGCGGCGGTTCGCGGCGGCGGCCCAGCGGATTGTCTCGGCCGCCGTCGCCACGGCCAGTGGCACCGTGAACACGGTACCGAGGCTCGCTCGGATCGCGGCAGGGTTGGCCGCGTCGGTCCGGCCGTCACAGGTGATCATGCCGGCGAGGCCGGCCGCGTCGACCGTTCGCAGGATCGCGCCGAGGTTGCCCGGCTTCTCAACTCCCTCAGCCACGAGCACTGGCCGGCCGGCAGCAAACGAGACGTCGGCGAGCGACCGCGGCCGAAACCGCACAACGCCCACGAGCCCCTCGTTACGGTCACCGAACGCCAGTTTCTCAAACGCGCGGCCGCCCAGTGGCACCACCGCGGCCCCGCAGGCCGCGCAGGCGGCCGTACACGCAGCGAGGGCCGCCGCACGGCCGGCGTCCGGCGGCGGATCGGCCACCACAAACACCTCGACGATCTCCACGCCCGCCGCCGCGGCCCGCGCGAGTTCCCTCAGGCCGTCGACCAGCGTGAGGCCGGTCTGCCGTCGTTCGCCCGCATCCCGAAGCCTCGCAGCCTGCCTGACCCGCGGATTGGCCGGGCTCGTGATCGTTTCGGGAGCGTCCACGGAACCTCGCGATTAACTTCATGCGCGGAATCGATCTGCCGGCCGCCGGGTTCCGGTCGAAACCATTCCGACGAGCGGTGGGTAGGCATGCTGTGGCCAGCCACCACTGCCGATACCATACTAGAGACGAGATGAGCCTAGGATTCCCCCGAAATTTCGCGACCCTCATTTCGGTTGCAACTCCGCCAGGCCAGGCACTGTCGTCATGACTCGCTTCCTCTTCATCATCGCACTGGCCGCCGCGGTGGTGCCGCCGCCGCTGGCCGCCGCCGGCCCCGACTTCAACCGCGTCGTGCGGCCGATCCTCTCCAATCGCTGCTTCAAGTGCCACGGCCCGGACGAGGCGAACCAGGAGGCCGGACTGCGGCTCGATCTCCGTGCGGCGGCGATCGCCGAACTCGATAGCGGCGAACGGGCGATCGTGCCGGGCCACACTGGCTCAAGCGGCGTTGTCGCCCGGATCATGAGCGACGACCCCGACCTCGTGATGCCGCCGCCGCACACCAAGGTTTCGCTTTCTGCCGAAGAGAAGCGGATCCTTACCGAGTGGATCGCGGCCGGGGCGGAGTATGCCCCGCACTGGGCGTTTGTGCAGCCGGTGCGGCCCGAACCGCCGGCCGTCCGAGACGAGGGGCGGGTGCGAAACCCCATCGACCGGTTTGTGATCGCACGGCTGGAGGCCGAGGGGCTCGCCCCAGCGGCTGAGGTTGACCGGGCTGCCCTCTGCCGCCGCGTTCATCTCGATCTCATCGGCCTGCCGCCCTCCCCCGAGGAACTCGCCGCCTTCCTCGCCGACACCTCGCCCGACGCCTACGAACAGCTCGTTGATCGGCTGCTGGCAAGCCCCCGCTATGGCGAGCGTTGGGCCCGCCGCTGGCTCGATCTGGCCCGCTACGCCGACACCAACGGCTACGAGAAAGATCGGCCCCGCACGATCTGGCCCTGGCGGGATTGGGTTATCCGCGCGCTCAACGATGATCTCCCCTTCGACCAGTTCACGGTCCGCCAGATCGCCGGCGACATGCTGCCGGCGGCCACCGTCGATGACATCCTGGCCACGGGCTTCCACCGCAACACAATGCTCAACGAGGAGGGGGGCATCGACCCGCTCGAGTTCCGGTATCTCTCAATTGTGGACCGCGTGGGGACGACCGGTACCACCTGGCTGGGGCTCACGACCGCCTGCGCCCAGTGCCACACTCATAAATACGATCCGCTCACCCATACCGACTACTTCGGGCTGTTTGCTCTGCTCAATAACGCCGACGAGCCGGAGTGGATCATCCCGGGTGACGAGCGGTCGCAGCGGCTGGCCGAGGTTACCGCTCGGATCGAGTCGCTCTGGCAGGGGCTGCCTGGCCACTGGCCCGCGACCGGCCCGGCCACCACGGAACTCGCCGGCTCGAGCGAGCCGGGCGGGCCAGCCGTCGGCGACGCCCACCGGGCCGTTGGCTTGACCGAGCGATTCGTCGCCTGGGACCGCGCGGAGTCGGCCCGGGCCGTCCCCTGGCATGTTGTCCGGCCCGACTCGCTTGAAAGCACCATGCCGCACCTCGTCGTCCAAGACGACGGCTCGGTGCTCGCCAGCGGCGACCAGACCAAGAGCGACGTGTACACGATCACGCTGCCGCGGGTCGACATCCCCGTGCGGGCGATCCGTCTGGAGGTGCTGCCGCACGAGTCGCTGCCGGCCTGGGGACCGGGGCTCTGCGGCTACGAAGGCCCGCGAGGCGACTTCTTCCTCTCGGAATTCGAGGTCCGTGTGCCCCCGCAGGCCGCACGGATCGAGATTGCCCGGGCCAGCGAGTCGTTCGAGGGCACGGCGGCCCCTGCCAAGGGAGCTAGCGGCGCCGCGGCGGCGATCGACGGGGTGATGTCGAGCGGCTGGAGCACCAACGGCCGTCAGGGCCGCGCTGAGGCGGCCGTGTTTGAACTCGCCCAGGCGATCGCCCCTGGCGAGCCGATCGTGGTCACAATGCGGTTCGAACGACACTTCGCCTGCCCGCTGGGGCGGTTCCGAATCTCGGTCACCGACGCCGCGGATGCTGAGGCCCGCGGCCACACGGCCGAGGTGGAATTCGCACTTGGAAAGCCGCCTGAAGGCCGTACGGAAGCGGAGCGGGAAACGATCTTCCGGCGGTTCCTCGCGACAGCGCCGGAGGTGAGTGACCGCGTCAAGGAGATCGAGCGACTCGAGGCCAGCCTGCGGGGCGGCCTCTCCACGCTCGTCTTCCAGGAGCGGCCGAGCGATAATCCCCGCCAGACCCACCGCCACCACCGCGGCGAGTTCACGATGCCGGAGGAAGAAGTGGCGGCAGCGGTGCCGGCGTTTCTGCCCCAGCTGCCGGCTGCCGCGCCGGCCAACCGACTGGCGCTTGCCAACTGGCTCGTCTCGCCCGCAAACCCCCTCACCGCCCGGGTGACGGTCAACCGTCAGTGGGAGGCCTTCTTCGGCCGGGGGATCGTCGCCACCGTCGAGGACTTCGGCTACCAAGGGGCGGTTCCGAGCCACCCGGAACTGCTCGACTGGTTGGCGGTCTCATTCAGAGAACCCGCCGAGGCCGGTGGCCTCGGCTGGTCGCTCAAGTCGCTCCACCGGCTCATCGTCACAAGCGGCACCTACCGGCAAGCCTCTGAGGCAACGCCGGCTCTGGCCGAGCGGGATCCGGAAAACGTCCTCCTGGCCCGCGGGCCGCGGGTGCGGCTCGCAGCCGAGGTGATCCGCGACTCGCTGCTCAAGGCGGCGGGGCTTTTGTCTGACAAAATGTTTGGCCCCGGTGTCCGGCCGCCGCAGCCCGCGGGCGTGACCGAGGTGGCCTTTGGCTCACCCACATGGAACGCCAGCCGGGGAGAGGACCGGTATCGCCGCAGCCTCTACACGTTCCAAAAGCGGACGGCCCCCTTCGCCTTCACGACCACGTTCGATGGCCCGACGGGCGAAGCCTGCATCGCCCGCCGCGAGGTCTCGAACTCCCCGCTCCAGGCCCTCACCCTCTTAAACGACCCGATGTTTCTGGAGATCGCCCGGGCCCTCGGCCGCGTGGCCCTCGCCGCCGGCCCCGACGACGCGGCCCGGCTCGACGCCCTGGCTACGCGGCTGTTCTCCCGCAGCCTCGACTCTGCCGAAATCGACCTGTTCGCCGGCTACCTCGCCGAACAGCGGCGGCGACTGGCCACGGGCGAACTCGACGCAATCAAACTCGCCGGCGATGAAAACGACCCGCAGGCGCCGGCGCCGGAGCGGGCCGCCTGGACGCTCGTAGCGCGGGCGATGATGAACCTGGACGAAGCCATCGTGAACCGCTGAGGATAGTGAAGATGCCAAGGTCGAAAACGGACAACCGAAAGCCGGATAGCGAGGAGACCTCCCACGCTGCCGCTGCCCGTGGGCTCGACACCACCCGGCGGCACTTCTTCGCCGACTGCGGCGTGGGCGTTGGAAAAATCGCGCTGGCGGGGCTGCTCTCAGGCGCGGTGCGACAGTCGGCCACTGCGGCTGTGCGGCCCACCTCGGCGCTTGTGCCACGGCCGGCTCACCACGCCGGCCAGGCCCAGGCGGTGATCCAACTCTTCATGGCCGGGGCCCCGAGTCAGCTCGAGCTTTTCGACAACAAACCCAAGCTCGCCCAGATCGAGGGTAAGCCGCTGCCGCCGGAGGTGATCGGGGGCCAACGATACGCCTTCATCCGACCCGATGCAGCCGTGCTCGGGCCGCGATTCCGGTTTGCCAGGCACGGCCAGTGCGGGGCCGAGATCTCGGAGATGCTGCCCTACCTTGCGACCATCGTGGACGAGATCGCGATCGTGAAGAGCTGCCGCACCGACCAGTTCAACCATGCGCCGGCCCAGATCTTCATGAACTCCGGCTTCGCCCAGCCGGGCCGGCCGAGCATAGGCTCCTGGGTGACCTACGGCCTGGGCAGCGAGAGCGACGAGCTCCCCGCCTTCGTGGTGATGAGCACCGGCTCCGGGATCAGCGGGGGCAGTTCCAATTGGTCGAGCGGGTTCCTGCCGAGCATCTACACCGGGACACGGTTTCGCAACGCGGGGCCACCGATCCTGAACGTCGACTCGCCCGCCGGGGCCGACGGCCAGCTCGCCGCCGACACGCTCGGTCTCGTCTCGACCATGAACCGCCGCCGGCTGGCTGCCGACGGTGATCCGGAGATCGCCACTCGGATCGCAGCCTACGAGATGGCCCACCGGCTGCAGACCTCAGCGCCCGAGCTCATGAACCTGACCGACGAGACCCCGGAAACCCTCACCCTCTACGGGTGCACGGCAGAGGAGGCGAGCTTCGCCCGCGCCTGCCTGATCGCGCGGCGACTCGTGGAGCGGGGCGTGAGGTTCGTGACGATCTACCACGAGGGCTGGGACGCCCACTCCGACGTGGCCGGCAATGTGCGGAGCAACTGCCAGAAGACCGACCGGGCCTCGGCGGCGCTCGTGACCGACCTCAAGCGCCGGGGCATGCTCGACAGCACGCTCGTGGTGTGGGGGGGCGAGTTTGGCCGCACTCCGATGGTGGAAGCGAGCGCCGTGCTCGGCCGTTCGCTCGGCCGCGACCATCACCCCAATGCCTTCACGATGTGGCTGGCCGGCGGCGGCATCCGGGGCGGCGCCACCTACGGCGAGACCGACGAGCTCGGCTTCCACATCGCCCGTGACGAGGTGCACGTGCACGACCTCCAGGCCACGATCCTTCACTGCCTCGGCCTCGACCACGAGCGGCTCACCTACCGCTACCAAGGCCGGGATTTCAGGCTCACCGACGTGCACGGACACGCAGTTAAAGGCATCCTCAGTTGACCGGCCGGGCGCGGGGCTGCCGCTAGCTTCTTGCCACACGTTCACGTTGGCCATCCTGGCAATCCTGTCCGACACGGGATTCTGGCCGCGAGTTTGGCCGCCTGGGCGTGAAAAAACCCGCGGCCCCAGATCTCGAGCGTGGGCAGGTCGGACGCCCGCACGACGGCACGCACGTCTGCCCGAGCCCGCGACCAGTCGAGCAAAACGATCTTCTCGTCGATGGCCCGCAGGCACCACCGTTGATCGACCTCGGGGGTGGTTCCGGCCCAAGGGCCCGTCTGGGAGAGCGCCGCGGCGAGCAGGCGGTAGTTCACCGGCGTCCGGCGGGCCGTGTACCAGATGAAGTCGAACCAGTCGCGTCCCTTGAGATACCGGCGGCAGAGCAGAGCGTGGAGTTCGCCGGCGAACAGGCTGGGCGGGTCGTGGGCGACGGTGGCCTGCAGAAACGGGAAGTCGAGATAGCGGGTCTCAAACGTGCCGCCGGCGGGGGGATTCGTGTCGATCTCCACTTTGATGCGGATCATCCGGGCGGGTCCCGTGGTCGGCCGGTACTGCAGTTGGAGCAGGTCGCCGAGAGAGTCGTCCTTGAGAAACGCCGTGCGCACAGCCTGGTCAACGCGGGAGCGATCCACGAACTCGATGTCGTAGCCGTAGGCAGTCATCTCGCGGCGAATGACCGGCAGGTAGGGCTCCAGCCGAAACGCGGCGTCGGGCGTCTGCAGGGCGAAGTCGAGATCCTCTGAGAACCGCGCGAGGCCGTGCAGGATCCGGAGGCACGTGCCCCTTGGAAGGCGGCGTGGCCGAAGAAATCAGTGCGGGCGAGCGCCGCCAGGACCACCTCCTGGGTAATTTCGCGGATGGCTCGATCCTCTTCGAGGGTACTGATTTTGGCCGTCTTTCCGGACGTCTAGCGATTTTTCGCGGGCAGCGTGAAGCGTTGACGGCTCCTGATGGAGCCGGAATTGGGGCCGGATTTCCGGTGACGGCCGCCTAGTCCTCAGGCCGCACCGAGTGGTAGTGCTCGAGTTTCTTCTCGTGGACGGTGAACGGGTTGTTCTCCCAGTCGACGTCCGACCACTTCAGGTCCTCAACCTCACTCGGGAACCGGACGCCACCGAGCCGCGGCAGGGCGGAGATTAGCCGCCAGTCCTCGTCGGGGCAGATGGCGATGACCTGCTCGATCACCGCCGCGGGCACGTAGACAATCCGCTCGTTGTTGACCTGCGGGCCGCAGGGAACGTCGGCGAACGGGTTGACGGCGATCAGCCGCCGCCGGAGCGCCGCCTTGAGGAACTGCCTCGCCCGCCGCAGGTCGACCGACGCCGACGGCGGCGCGTACTTGTCGAGCAGCCACCGGCGGTACCCATCTGCGTCACCCTCGGTGATCGAAGCGAGTGTGCGGTCCTTGCCGAAATGCTCCTCGAGCAGCCGCCGCGCCCGGGCGTAGTTCCTAGCCGTGGTTGGCTTCTGCTTGCCAAGCGTCCCGAAGTACTGATCGAGATGCTGGCCGAGGGTGACAATCCCCTCCCCTGCATTCTCCCGGCGGGGCACCAGGCTGGCCCGAAAAAGCCGCTCGTGAATCTCGTCGCTGACGCGGCCAACCCAGTCGGCCGTCTCGC
>JBBEEF010000018.1:0-8590 GCA_040880915.1 Pirellulales bacterium | reverse complement strand
AGGTGTTCGACGAGTGGAACCGCGGCGACCTCGACAGCTACCTGATCGAGATCACTCGCGACATCTTCACCGTCAAGGATCCCGAGACCGGTGACTTCCTGGTCGACAGGATCCTCGACACCGCCGGCGCCAAGGGCACCGGCAAGTGGATGAGCCAGCATGCTCTCGATCTGGGCGTGCCGAGCACTCTTGTCACCGCGGCCGTCTACGCCCGCTGCCTCTCCGCACTCAAAGACGCCCGCGTTCGGGCGAGCGAGCTGCTCGAGGGGCCTGACCTCGCGGCCCACGACCGGCCCGCCGAGTTCGTCGAGCAGGTCCGCCAGGCTCTCTACGCGTCGAAGATCGCCAGCTACGCCCAGGGCTACGTCCAGCTTGCCGCCGCGGCGAAGGAGCATGACTGGCCGCTCGACTACGGCGGGATCGCGATGATGTGGCGGGGCGGTTGCATCATCCGGGCCCAGTTTCTGGACCGGATCGCCGAGGCCTACCGCGCTCAGCCCGACCTTGAAAACCTGATGCTCGCCCCCTACTTCACCTCGGCCCTCACCCAGGCCCAGAAGGCCTGGCGGCATGTCGTCGCCTCGGCCGCCACGATCGGCCTGCCCGTGCCGGCCTTCATGACGGCCCTGGCCTATTACGACGGCTACCGCCACGCCCGGCTGCCGGCCAACCTCCTCCAGGCCCAGCGGGACTACTTTGGGGCCCACACCTACCAGCGGATCGACAAGCCCGGCACGTTTCACACCGAATGGCTCGACCTCCGCACCCCCGTGGAACCATGACAATGGCCAATGCCTATCTCGAAAAGCTGTTTGGACTCGCCGGCCGCACGGCGGTTGTTGTGGGGGGCACTGGCGTGCTCGGCGGAGCGCTGGCCGAGGGGCTTGCCCGGGCCGGGGCCTTTGTCGTGATCGCCGGCCGCGGAGCCGAGCGCGGCGCCGCCCGCCTCGACGCCATCAAGGCGGCCGGAGGTGATGGCACGTTTGTAAGTGTCGATGCGATCAACCGCGAGAGCATGCAGGCCCTCCTCGAAGCCACGCTCCACGCCACCGGCCGGGTCGACATCCTCGTCAACTCTGCCGGCGTCAACTCATCGGTTCCCTATTTCGACATTCCCGACGACGACTTCGAGAAGGTGCTCAACACGAATCTCAAGAGCACCCACCTGGGCTGTCAGATCTTCGGGGCCCACATGGTGGAACACGGCGGCGGGTCAATCCTCAACATCGGCAGCGTCTCGGCCGACAAGCCGCTCTCGAAGGTATTCATCTACTCCGCGTCGAAGGCGGCGGTGGTCAACTACACGAAGAACGTGGCCCGCGAACTCGCTCCCCGCGGCGTCCGGGTGAACGTTCTCTGCCCCGGCTTCTTCCCCGCCGAGCAGAATCGCAAGATCCTCTCGCCAGAGCGGACCGCCTCGATCATGGCCCAGACCCCGATGAACCGCTTCGGCGAGCCGGAGGAGCTGGTGGGGGCGTTGTTGCTGCTCTGCGGCCCGGCGGCCGGCAGCTTCATCACCGGCGCGGAGGTCTACGTCGACGGCGGCTTCACCGGGATGCGGCTCTGAATGGAGGGCGGCAGGGCCATCCACTGGTGATCCGGTGCCCGCATTGGCTAGGTTCTTCACGCAGCCTGTCGGTCGCCATCACACCCTTCCTGAGTCACCCATGCCCACCATGATCGTGATCTTTGGCGCCTCGGGCGACCTGACAAGCCGCAAGCTTGTGCCGGCGCTCTACAACCTCATGCGGGCCGGCACCCTCCCCGCCGAGACGCGGATCGTCGGCTTTTCGCGGACGCCCCACTCCGATGCCGAGTGGCGGGCGAGCCTGCGGGAGTCAACCGCCCGGCATGCCGGCGGCGGGCCGCTCGACGAGGCGGTCTGGAACCGATTCGCAGAGACTTGTTTTTACCAGCCGGGCGACATCGCACGCGCGGAGGATTTCGCCGGGCTCGCTGATCGGCTGGCAGCGATCGAGGGGGCCGAGCCCACGACGCGGGTCTATTACCTCGCCACGGCACCGCAGTTTTACGAGCCGGTGGTCGCGGCCCTCGGTGGCCATGGCATGGCCGACGAGTCGTCCGGCCCGCGGCGGATCGTGGTCGAGAAGCCCTTCGGCAGCGATCTGGTGACGGCCCGGAACCTCAACACTCGACTCCACGCCGTGTTCAATGAGCAGCAGGTGTTCCGCATCGACCATTACCTCGGCAAGGAGTCGGTGCAGAACATCCTCGCCCTGCGGTTCGCCAACACGATCTTCGAGCCGATCTGGAACCGCCGCTACATCGACCACGTGCAGATCACCGTGGCCGAGGAGGTGGTGGTGGGCCGCCGCGGGGCCTACTACGACTCGGCTGGCGTGCTCCGCGACATGTTCCAAAACCACCTCCTCCAGCTGCTCATGGTGACGGCCATGGAGGCGCCGGTGCGATTCAACGCCACGGCCGTTCGCGACGAGAAGGTGAAGGTGCTCGAGGCGATCCGTCCGCTCACGCCAGACGAGGTTCCAGCCGCGGGTGTCCGCGGCCAATACCGGGGCTACCTCGCCGAGCCGGGCGTGCCGGCGACCAGCCAGACCGCCACCTTCGGCGGCGTGCGGCTCGAGATCGATAACTGGCGCTGGCAGGGCGTTCCCTTCTATCTCCGCAGCGGCAAGGTGATGAGCTGCCGCACGACCCAGATCGTGATCGAGTTTCGTCAGCCGCCGCTTGAGCTCTTCGCCGGCGGCCGCCGCTCCTTCCAGCGGGAGGCCAACCGGCTCGTGATCCAGATTCAGCCGGCCGAGGGCATCCAGCTCCACTTCCACACGAAGGTTCCCGGCGGCGGGATGCGGCTCCGCTACACCGACCTCGAGTTCAGTTACTCTCGCGAGTTCGCCGGCCGCCTCCCGGAAGCCTACGAGCCACTCCTGCTCGACGTGATGCAGGGCGACGCCAGCCTCTTCGCCCGGGCCGACGAGGTGGAGAAGTCGTGGGAGATCATCGATCCGTTCGTCCGGGTCTGGCACTCGGGCGGAATGCCCCCGATCCCCGACTACGAGCCGGGTGACTGGGGCCCGATGGCGAGCGTCGAGTGGATGGCCGCCCAGGGTCGGACCTGGTTCGACCAGTGCCCGGTGCTCACCTAGATGAGCGTCCGGCTACGATGAAGGCAGGTATGCCAATTGCCCCGACCGATCGACGCCCTCTCGCCATCGGCGGCGTGTCGCTCGCCTCGCCGCTCGTACAGGCTGCACTCTCGGGCTACAGCGACCGGGCGATGCGGGTTCTCGCCCGCCGGCACGGCGCCGCCTACGCAGTCGGCGAGGTGCTGCTTGACCAGTTTGTCGCTACGGCGAAGCAGGGCCGTAAGACACCCGCCCGGCTGGCTCTCGCCGCCGAGGAGCACCCCGTGGGAGCGCAGCTCATGGGGTCCGACCCGGACGACTTCGCCCCGGCCGCACGCCGGCTCGTGGCCGAGGGCTACGATGTGATCGACATCAACTTCGGCTGCCCGGTCAAGAAGGTGCTGGGCCGCTGCCGCGGCGGATTTCTTCTGTCGCAACCCGCCACGGCACTCGAAATCGTGGGCCGCGTCCGCGACGCTGTGCCGCTGCACGTGCCGGTTACGCTCAAGATGCGGCGCGGTCTCGACGACTCCGATGAGAGCCGCGCCAACTTCTGGACGATCTTCGACGGGGCCTTCGCCCGCGGGGCGGCTGCGATCACTGTCCACGGCCGCTCGGTCGTACAGCGTTACGAGGGCCCGAGCAACTGGGACTTCCTGGCAGAGGTGAAGCGGCACGCCGGCGAGCGGACGGTGATCGGTTCGGGAGACCTCTTCTCCGCGGCCGCCTGCGTGCGAATGCTCGTGCAGACGGGAGTCGACGGCGTGAGTGTGGCCCGGGGCGCGATCGGCAATCCCTGGATCTTCTCCCAGGCCCGGGCGCTCCTCGAGGGCCACCCACTCCCGCCACCGCCGACAGTCGACGAGCAGCGGGAGGTGCTGCGGGAGCATTGGACGCTCGCCGAGGAACTCCACGGAGAGTTCGCGGCGAGCCGCTCGATGCGGAAGTTTGCGATCAAGTATGCCCGCTGCCACCCGGATCACCTCGCCGTCCGCGACGCCTTCGTGGCCGTCACATCGGCTGCCGACTGGCAGCACGTGCTCGATCGCTTCTATTCAGCAGATGGCCCCGGCCGCGATCCCGCCAGCGACATCGACGAGACGGCCGACTGCGGAACGTAGCGGAAGCATTCCTGGTTGGCACGGGCCACCACGAGCTCTTAAGACACCATCCACCGGCCCGCGGGCTGGCCGACTAGACGTCTGCCCCACCAGGCACCGCCAGGGCGGCCTCGAGTTCCACCCGCACGCTTGAATCCCGCTCGCTTCCGAGCCGCGCTCGAACCGCCAGGCGAGCCTCGGCTGGCATCACGCCGGCGGTAATCCAGCGGCCGAGCGCCCAGGCAGCCGCCCCACGGATGATGGCGTCGTCGTCGGCCGCTGCGACTGCCAGTGCCTCGAACGCGGGTGGGTGTGGCCGGTTACCGAGCACAATCGCCGCCGACCGCAGCAGCCCCCGCCGCTTCGCCCGCAGGATCGGCGAACCGCGAAACCGCATCCGGAAGGTCGCGTTGTCGAGCGCAAGCAGATCTGCCAGCGACAGCGACGCCTCACTGCCACGTGGCTCAAAGGCCGGCTCGGTCGAGCCCGGGGCGTGGCGATTCCAAGGGCAGACCTCCTGGCAGACGTCGCAGCCGAAGATCCAATCACCGAGATCGGCACGCCGTGATTCCGCTACCGGTCCGTGATCCTCGATGGTGATCGCCGCGATGCACTTCGTCGCGTCGAGCACCCGCGGCGCTGGAAACGCACCGGTCGGGCAGGCGTCGAGGCAGGCGGTGCAGGTGCCGCAGTGGTCCGTGTCGAGCGGCTCCTCGGCCGGCAGCTCGAGGTCGGTGACGAGAGCCGCGAGGAGGAAGTAACTGCCGCTGCGGGGATCGATGAGCATCGTGTTCTTGCCGAACCAGCCGAGCCCAGCCAGCCAGGCGAAGTCTCGCTCGGCCAAGGGCGCGGAATCGACCACGCCGCGGGCCCGCGTGCCGGGCACACGAACCTCGAGCCAGCCAGCCAGGGCGTTAAGCCGCTCGCGGAGCAGGTCGTGGTAGTCGTCGCCGCGGGCGTAGCGGGCCACGCGGCCGGCGCCTGGCGGCACAGACTCGGCGGCGGGTGAGTCTCCCACGGCGTAATCGGTGGCCAGCATCACGACGCTCGAAGCTCCGGGCAGGATCGCGTCGAGATTCCGCCGCAGCGGCTCGTGCCTCTCAAGCCAGCCCTGCATGCTCCCGGCCAGACCGGCAGCGAGCCAGCCCCGGAACGCCCCGTGGTTCGGGGGCGGCACCGCGGCCGCCACCCCGACGCGGCTAAATCCCAGGCGAAGGGCCTCCCCCCGCAGCTCACCGACAAGCTCAAGCCCCGCATGCGCCGGGCGTGGCGGCGGGTTTTCGCTCGGGTGGCTCATGCTGATACCGGCCGTCTGGGCGGCTTGGGAGCGCTGGGGCGGATCTTGATGTGGCTCATGCACATGTGGCTCATCCATATGTGGCTCATCCACGAGGAGTGGCTCGATCGCAAGTGGTCTGGACTCGGCCGGTTAAGTCGCTATTGTCCCAACCCGATTCCCCGGACACAAAAAGTCTTGCCTCACCGCCTTTCCCGCGGAGCATTTCCCGTGCCAGCCACCCGCCGCCGTTTCGAGCAATTCGGCCCGGCATTCGCCATCATCGCGATCGCCGGCTGCCAGACGCCGCAGACCACCGCCGTCGCGCCTCCGGCCACGGGGATGATCGGGCAGCCAGCCGCGTTCGGTGGCTGGGCGACGCAGCCGCAGGGTGCCGCCTACCCGCCAACGATCAGTGCCCCTCCCATGCCAGGCGCACCGCCTGCCCAGATGCAAGCCGCGGCCCCGATGCCCGGCCCCGCGACCCAGTGGCAAAGCGCGAGCCCGGCCCAGGCTCCCAATTCCTGGTCGTGGTCGCAGCCCCCCGCGACGCAGCCGCCGTCGCTCCAGCAGTACGGCACGCAGCTGCAAAACTCGGCCAACCAGGCCCAGCAAAATGTGACTGCCCAGACCCAGCAATACGCCAACCAGCTGCAGGCCCAACCCCAGCAGTGGGCCAACCAAGGCCAGCAGGCCCTGGCGAATCAGCAGCAGCAAAACACCCAGCAACTGCAAAACACGGCCAACCAGTACCAGCAGGGCTTCAACAACCAGCTCCAGCAGGCGAATACGCAGGTCCAGCAGCAGATGCAGGCCGGCCAGCAGCAGCTCAACAACGGCTTCCAGCAGACCCAGCAGGCGGTCACGGCACAGATGCCGCAGTATCCGCAGCAGATGCCACAGGCTCCGGCACCGACCCAGCCGTCGACCTCGTGGAACCCTTTCGCGACCAGTGGCTCGTCTCTCCCGCCCGCCCGCGGAACACCCGCCCCCGGGCTGCCCAGTTACTGAGTCTCACACCACCAACCCCGGGCCGTCGCGGCGCGAGGCATGTACTGCGAGCGCATGGGCTGCGGTATCATGGAACTCTGGTTCGAGACCAGGGTTCGATGCCGATCGGTCTGAGGATTCACCCATGTTCGAGTGGCTGGGAGGCGTCGCACCGGGCACGCGGCCGGCGATCACGGCTGCATCCTGGCGGATCGCCCGGGAGGCCGACAGACTCTCCGCCGAGATGGAGGGCCTCGACGACGTCGCCCTCCGCCGGCTCGGGCGTTCCCTCTCCTACCGGGCCAAGGCTGGGGAGCCGGTCGACTCGCTCATGGTCGAGAGCTTCGCTGCCACCCGCGAGGCCGGCCGCCGCCGGCTCGGCATGCGGCACTACGAGGTGCAGCTCCTGGCCGGGGCAGCGCTCGTCAAGGGGGCGATCCTCGAGATGCAGACGGGTGAGGGTAAGACGCTCGTCGCCACGCTGCCGCTTGCGCTCTACGCTCTGGCCGGCAAGGGGGCCCACCTCGCCACGGTCAACGACTACCTCGCCCGCCGCGACGCGGATTGGATGGAGCCGATCTACGAGGCGCTCGGCCTCAAGGTGGGCGTGGTCGAGTCGCAGATGGATTTCGACCAACGGCGGAAGGCCTACGCGGCCGACGTCACCTACGGCACCGCCAAGGAGTTTGGCTTCGACTTCCTCAAGGACCGGCTCGTGAACCGGCAGATCACCGAGGGGGACGGCGACCTCGGCGCCATGCTCGCCGGCAAGACGGCCGGGGCGGCGGCCAAGCTTCTGCAGCGGCCCTATTGGTTTGCGCTCGTCGACGAGGCCGATAACGTGCTCATCGACGAGGCCCGCACGCCGCTCATCATCGCCTCGCCGCCCGGTGAGGCCCAGGTGGCCGAGCAGGCGCTGTTCCGCTTTGCTGCCAGTGCGGCGGAGCAACTCGAACCTGCGGCAGACTTTGAGGAAGACGTTCGCAAGCACACCTGCGAGCTGCTTGGCCGGGGCCGCAGCCGGGTGCGGGCCCTCGACCGGCCTCCAGAACTCGACTCGACAAGCCTGCTGGCGATCTACGACGCGGTCGAGCGGGCCTGCAAGGGGCGGCGGTTCTACACCCGGGACCGGCAATACGTTGTCCGCGACGGGAAGATCGTGATCATCGACGAGTTCACCGGCCGAGCCGCGGAGGGGCGGACCTGGAGGGATGGCATCCACCAGGCCGTCGAGGCCAAGGAGAGCATCGAGGTAACGGTGCCTTCGGGACACGCCGCCCGGATCACGATCCAGGACCTGTTCGCCCGCTGGCCGCATCTGGCGGGCATGACCGGCACGATCGCCACCAGTCGCCGGGAGATCGCTCGCACCTACGAAGTGGCCGTCGACGTGGTGCCCACCAACAAGCCGGCGATCCGCCGGCGGCTGCCGGCCATCGTCAGCGCCGACTATCAGCAGAAGCTCGTCCGCATCGTCGCCGAGGTGGTCGAGATGCACGCCCTCGGGCGGCCCGTCCTCATCGGCACCCGCTCGATCGACAAGTCAGAAGATCTGTCGAAGCTCCTCGAGGAGAAGGGCTTGCCGCACACCGTGCTCAACGCGCGGCACATCGCCCAGGAGGCCGAGATCGTCGCCCAGGCCGGACAGCGGGGGCAGATCACGGTCTCGACGAACATGGCCGGCCGTGGCACCGACATCAAGCTCGGTGACGGCGTGCACGAACTCGGCGGCCTCCATGTGATCTGCACGGAACTGCACGACTCGGCCCGCATCGACCGCCAGCTCGTGGGCCGCTGCGGGCGGCAGGGCGACCCGGGCACGTGGCAACAGTACGTGGCCCTCGACGACGAGATCCTGATCGCCGCCTACGGCCCCAAGCGGGCCAAGCGGACCGCGACTGGTCTACGTCGGCGGCTCAATGGCAATCCAGAACGGCTGCTGGCCACATTCAAGCGGGCCCAGCAGGCCATCGAGGCGAGACACCGGCGCCAGCGGCGGGTGCTTGAATACATCGAACGGCAACGGGCCGAGGCCCACATTCAGATGAGCCAAGACCCGTATCTCGATGCCGCGAGCTAGTCGCAGGCCTGCCGAGCCAGCCATGGCAATCCTGTTT
>JBBEEF010000017.1:0-1464 GCA_040880915.1 Pirellulales bacterium | reverse complement strand
CCGGGCGGCGCGGGCAACGGGGGAGCATCCACGGGTCGCGGAACAGGCTGCTGGCCCCGCAGCCGGTCCAGCAGTTCGGCGGCAACCTGCCCAGCCGTCTCGCGAATCGAACCATCGAACACGATCTCGGGATCGCCCAGGTGACCGGCCACACCGAGCGAGATTGTCTTGCCCGCCAAGGCCGCCAGCAGCGGACGATCCGGGCTGAGGTCGGTGGGAATCGGGAGAACGAGCTTCAGATCGAGTGCCTGGCTGCCAAGTGCCACCGTCCCGCTGGACTTGATGTCGAGCCGCCGCCCCGGGCCCGGCAGGGGCACGCCGAACTCGAGCCCCTCGTGCCAGACTTTCCTGTCGGCGAGCCGGAACTTCACGTGCGACTCGTCGGCGACCCGCAGGGCGGGCGGCCGCGGCAGGCCACCGGGCAGGGAGGCGAGCATGTTGTCGACGAGCGGTCCCGGGCCGAGCACCACCTCATGCATGGCGAGCACCCCAGTGACCTCGCCTGCGGCTGGGTCGCCCACCGGCAGCCGGGCCCCTTCGAGTGCCAGTGAAAACCGGCCGCTCGTTCGCGTCGCGTCGGCCAGCACGGGCGCGATGTAGGCGAGCACGCCCAAGGCAACGGCCGGCTCCATCCGCGCGTCGGCCAAAAGCTGGACCGGCTCGATCGTCCACTCGCTCCAGCCTGCGGGCACCGGAGCCAGGGCCACGCGGATACCGAGCGGTTCACTTATCCACGGCTCGGCCGTCCACGGTGCGGAGATCCGTACCACGGCATCCTCCACGTCAAGCCGCATCCGCACGGCGGCTCGTTGTGGCCGCGGCGTTGACTTGCCGCCCGCAGGCTGCTTGGGAGCAAAAAGCTTCTCCAGATTCGTGCCATGGTCGTCGTCGAAGGCGAGATCGACAACGAGGCCGTCGACTGAGAGGCGACCGAGGTCGCCGACCGAGAGGAGCATCGCCAGTAGCCCATGGTTTCCCTCGATCCGGGCGATCGAGACCGGTGCTTTGCCGCCGTCGGGAGGCACAAGCCTGACACCCTCGAACACGATCGGGCCCGTCCAGCCGAGCTGCACACGCTCAAACGTGACCCGGCCGACGAGTTCCGGGATCGCGGTGGCGATGATCCGGCTGAGACGCTCCGGGCTCGAAAGCAGCCAGGGGATGGCCACGCCGGTGAGCACCGCGGCTGCGAGCCCTGTGGCGAGCGTTGCCCGAGCGAGGCTCCCGAGCCAGCCACGGCGAGAAGCGGGGACCGCGGGGGGGGGCGAAGCAGGATTGGCCATGACATGCAGGCCTCTGGATGGACGGTCTCGTCGAACGACTCAAGGATTCTACGTCGGAGCCAACCCCCCTTGGGAGCAAGGCGTCGCCTGCTACCATAGGAACACGTGCGGGCGTAGCTCAGTTGGTAGAGCGCTAGCTTCCCAAGCTGGATGTCGAGGGTTCGAGTCCCTTCGCCCGCTT
>JBBEEF010000016.1:0-8648 GCA_040880915.1 Pirellulales bacterium | reverse complement strand
TGGTCGGCTCATGGCTCTCCGAGCCACGGCGACCGTCTCCAAATCTTATCCCACGCCGGCGGGGCACGTCTGCTGGCGGGTGTTCGGGGGGTACCCACCGGACGCTCCGCGTCGGCCCTGCCGCTCGGTTCGCTACCTCCGACCGCGCTCCGGAAAATTGTCCGGAATCACGAAGTCATCGGTCGGGCCACCGTCGGGTTCCTGGATCAGTTCGATGAACTCGATCGGCGGCAACTCGATGTTTCCCTTCTCGATCAGCGCCGTGAGCGACTTGGGCGAGACCCGCTTCAGGTTGGGAATCGAGAGCGAACCCGTTGAAGCAGCCAGCGTGTTCGCGATCTCGACCGCATCGGGGGTCTCGAAGCCAGTGATGCCGGGCAGCACGCAGGTTTTCCCGAGGCGGCCGGCGTAGGCGGCCACGAGGCGGGCGTCGGCCGGCGTCACCGGCTGCCTGCTGCCGAGATAGTACTCCCAGGGATGAAGGCTGAGCTTCTTGCATGCGAACTCCGGCAGCAGTCGCGCCAGTTCAGCCGGTGGCTCCACTAGGCCCGCCAGCGAGAGGCTGTCGCCCTTGAAGGCCGCGAGCGCCCGCACGGACTCGTCCGAGAGCTGGGGCACGATCAGATACAGGCTCGACCCGCGGAAGCCGGCGAGCGCCTGCACGGCCCGGTCGGAGAGCGGGACCCCGGAAATCAATAGTCCCTTGCCCTCGAAGCCCGCCAGCGCCGCGGCAGCTTCGTCGGAGAGCGACCGCAGGCTCGATAGCCCGCCATCCCAGGCCTTCACCTTGGCCAGCTGCTCGGCCGTCTCGGCCGAGAGGCTCTTGAGCCCGCGGAGCGACAGTTTCGGGCCGGTGTATGTCGCCAGCGCCGCCGCGGTGTCGGGATCGATCTCGGTCAGGCCGTCGAGCTCGAGGTTGCCCCGGAAGGCCGCCAGCCCGCGGGCACTCGCGGCGTCGAGCGAGGTCAGGCCGAACAGGTTGAGCTTGTCGCCACCGGACTTGTTGCCGGCGAAGGTGCCGAGGGCGGCAGCCGCGTCGGCGGAGAGCGTGGTCAAGCTGGGGAGCGAGCCGTTGAACGCGTTGGACCGTGCGAGGGCCTTGGCCGTGCCGGCCGAGAGGGTCTCGAGGCCGATCAGCTCGAGATAGGTGATGACGCTTGCGGCGAGCGCCTCGGCCGCCTCGGGGGAGAGGCTCCTCAGGCTGTCCAGCCGGAGGGTGGGGCCAAGATTCCCGGCTGCTTTGAGCGCCGCCAGGCCTATCGCCGCCCCGGGGGAGAGGTCGGTCAGGCCTCGTAACCAGAGATTGGTCAAGGCACACGAGCCCAACGCCGCCGCGGCCTCGTCCGAGAGTTCGGTCAACTGATCCAGAAACAGGGAGTTTTTATTGAACTTCGCCAGCTCCCTGGCCGTGTCGGCCGGGAGGCTGGTCAGGTTCAACGTCAGGTCGTTGCCTTGAAAGCCCTCCACCACGGCCGCGGCCGCCTCCGGGGAAAGCGAGGTCACGCCCTTGAGCGACCGCTTGTTGAGATCGCCCAACGCCCTGATCACCTCCGGGGAGAGTTCGGTCAGGCCATCGAGCGACACGGTCCCCGGGAAGCCGGCGAGCGCCGCCGCAGCCTCGGGGGAGAGTTCCGTGACATCGTCGAGGTAGAGGAACTTGGTCGCGAACGTCGCCAGTTGTTTCGCCAGATCGGTGGAGAGTGCGGTCACGCCATCGAGCCCCAGGCCGCCGCCGTTGAATCCCGCCAGTGCCGCAAGCATGTTGTCCGAGAGCGTGGTCAGCCCCCGGAGCAAGAGCACGCCCGGAAACCGGGCCAACTCCTTGACCGCCTCGGCGGAAAGCGTGGCCCCGTCGAGTTCGAGCCTCACGCCTTTGAAGCCCGCGAGCACCGCCGCCGTCTCGGGCGAGAGGTTCTTCACGTTCGGAAGCCGGCCGTTCCACCGGTTTCCCAGCCCTGCCAGCACCCGCGCGTCATCGGGGGAGAGCGTGGCGAGACCAAGGATCGACAGGGCCGGCCCCCGGTAGTCGGCCATCGACTCGGCGGCTCCCACCGGAATCCGGCCTAGCCTCGGCAGGTAGAGCCGTCGCCGGAACGTCATCAGCCTGCGGAAGGCCGCCTCCGAGAGCTCCTGCACGCCCAGGAACAAGGCTTCGCCTGGGAAGGCCGCCAGCTCCGCGGCCGCCTCGGGGGAGAGCGTCTCGAGGCCAGCCAGCGACAGGCATCTGCCGAACGAGGCATAGCTCCTCGGTCCACCCTTGAACGCCTTGAGCGCCCGGGCGGCCTCGGGGGAGAGCGTGGTGAGGCCGTCGAGAAAGAGCGGCCCCTCGTCGTAGTCCGCCAGCACCGCCGCCGTCTCGGCGTCGAGCGATTCGAGGCCGCTGAGCATCAGGGCCCCCCGCAAGGTGACGCCGCCGCTGGCGAACGCGAGGGCGGCCTTGCCGGTGCCGATCCGGGCGGTGGCATCCGTGCGCTTCGCCACGAGCTCTCGGGCCTGCTCGGCCGTGAGCGACTTGATCGCGGCGATCGCGGCGCCCCCTTGCCGTTCGACACCCAACGGATTGGCGGCGACGGGGCCGGCACCGGCCAGCGCGAGGGCCAGGCTGCCCAGGAATCCAGTGAACAAACCGGAGCACGACCGGATCGGCTTGGCCAGCGGCAAGGCGAATGAATGCATCGAAGCGGCCTCGGTTCAGACTCGGTTCAGACAGACTCGGTTCAGACAGGCACACACGTCAGGTCCCGCAGGCCTGCCGCGATCATGACACATCTTCCCGGGTCTTCGCAGCCGGCCGCCTCCCGGATGCGAGCCCCCGGAGTGCGGTGTGGCCACGAGCAGTCCCCGGGCTTGCGCCCGGGGCTTCTATGGCCAGGAAAAAAGATGACGCCCACGCACCGGCACCGTGTTCCGAAGGCGGCCGGGCCCTGGCTGAAAGGATCGCGGAATGAGCAGCTTCGACCGGCAGCACAACGACGAACCCTGGGAGACGGCCTCCGGGATGTCCGCGAGTGATTGGGAGCTTGCCGCGGCGGCGGTCGAACTGGGTCTGCTCCGCCGTGGCGAGAGCCCGCTCCCGGCGTTGCCTGCCAATCTCACCGAGCGGATCAGGCGGGACGCTCCGGCGCACCTGCCACGAGCCATCGCGAGTGAAACCAGATTCGATGCGAAGGGTTAGGGCGGTGGAACCGCCGGTCGCTCACGGCTCGCGCTGGCGGGCTGGTGGACGGCGGCTTGCCTCGCCGGGGTGCTCATGTGGCAGTGGATGGCGGCCCCGCGACTCGTTGTCAGCCGGGCCATCGCCTTCGCGGTCACCGTCGAGCAGCCGGGCTGCGTGGTCGTTTCCAGCCGCAGCCGGCTGCCGCTACTGGCTGCGTTGCCCTGATCCGGCAACGGCCGTCCGGGCGGCAGGAAGGCGGAATCACGTGCGCATGGCAACCGCTCTCGGCCGGTGTTTCCAGCCGGCGTGATTGACCCGACTTATACTGCCGGAGAGAGTCCCGCCACGTTGACGAGCCCCGGTCGGCCGGCCAGTACACGGCGGTTCTTAAGCCAGTCCGCGAGCCCCGCATGCCCCTGCCGGCCAACCTCGATGCCTGTACTGCGGCCCTCGGGCGGGGTGAACGGCTCTCGGCTGACGAGGTCCGAACGCTTGTCGAGGGCGTGCTCGCGGGCGGAGTTGATCTCGATGCCTTCGGCCGCTGGCTCGTGGCGCTCGCCGACGCGGGAGAGACGGCCGCTGAGATCACGGGCGTGGCAGCGGCGCTGCGGGGCCGGATGCTGCCGCTCGACCACGGGCTGCCGGCCGGCACGCTCGTGGCCGACACCTGCGGCACCGGCGGCGACGGCTCGGGCTCGTTCAATATCTCGACCGCCGCGGCGATCGTCGTGGCGGCGGCGGGCCAGCCCGTAGCCAAGCACGGCAACCGCGCGGTGTCGAGCCGCACGGGCTCGGCCGATGTGCTCGCAGAACTCGGCGTGCAGACCGCCGCCCCGGTCGCAGCCGCCGCCCGCTGCCTCCGCGAGATCGGCCTCTGTTTCTGCCTCGCGCCCGCCCACCATCCGGCGATGGCCCGGGTCGGCCCGCTGCGACGCGCGCTCGGCCGGCCAACGGTATTCAACCTCGTGGGCCCGTTGTGCAATCCCGCCGGGGCGGGCGTACAGGTGATCGGCGTGGGCCGGCCCACGGCCCGCGAGCCGATCGCCGAGGCGGCCCGGCAGCTTGGGGCCAGGCGAACGCTCGTTGTCTCGGGGTATCTCGCCGCCGCCGACGGGGCACTCTCCCCGCGGCCGTTCGACGAGCTGAGCCTGTTCGGGCCGACCGACGTTATCGACGTCTCGGCGGCCGGCGTGGAGCGGTATCGCTGGACGGCGGAGGATTTCGGGCTGGCCACACAGCCCCCGGGGCGGCTTGCCGATCTCGAGGTGGCCGGGCCGGCCGAGAGCGCCGCGGCCATCCGCGGCGTGCTCGCCGGTGAGCCTGGCCCGCGGCGGGAGGTCGTTGTGCTCAACGCCGCGGCGGTGCTCTACGCCGCGGGGCATGGAGCCACGCCCGCCGCCGCCCGCGACCGTGCGGAGGAGGCCATTGATTCGGGGAAGGCGGCGGCGGTGCTCGAAGGGCTCGCGCGACTGTCCCAGGACGGTCTATCCAAGCCCCGGGCGTGAGCCGAGCGAAGGGCAGAATGCTCGGAGCAAACCTGCGCCAAAGCTGGCACGCGCCGCCCCGGTCCACACGACCTGACCCACGGAACATCCTGATCGCTTTCCAATAGAATCGATCCATGCAACTCGACGTCATCCAGCCTGAGCCTCCCCCCGCGGCCCCGAAGCCATGCTGTGCTCAGGCCGGCGTGGGTGAACTCGGCTGGGCCTGCCCGATGCACCCAGGCGTCGCCCGGGCAAACCCCGGCATGTGTGACCTCTGCGGCATGCCGCTCGAGCCGGTGGGCCTGGAGGCCGGCCGCGCCGCCGACCAGGATCACGCATGGCGGCGGCTAGTGATCTCCGCGACGCTCGGGGTCGTGCTCCTCGTGGTGGCGATGGCACCGATGCTCGCTCACATGCTGCCGGCAGGGTTCGGCGGCCATGCGATCGCCGCGTGGTTTACGAAACTCGGGCTGACCGGCCGGACCGGCCACTGGGTGCAGTTCGTGCTCGCCACGCCGATCGTGTTCTGGGGAGGCTGGCCGATCCTCTCGGGCGGCACCGCCGGCTTTCGGGCAGGGCGGCCCGGAATGTTTTCGCTGATCACGCTCGGTGTGCTCGCAGCCTGGGGCTCGAGCACGCTGGCAACACTCGTCCCGGGCATCTTTCCTGCCGCCTTCCGGGAGGCCGATGGCACGGTGCCGGTCTTCTTCGAGTCGGCCGGGATGATCGTGGTGCTCGTGCTCGCAGGTCAGGTGCTCGAGAGCCGGGCCCGCCGCGGCACCACCGCCGCGATCCGCGGGCTGATGGACCTCTCGCCGCCCACGGCGGAGCGGGTGGGCCATGTCGGCACTCGCGAGCCTGTGGCCTCCTGCTGTCAGGGCGGTGATGTGCTGGGGGCGGTCGGCCAGACCACCGCTGCCGAGACGATCCCCCTGGCGGCCGTTGTCCTCGGCGACCTGCTCCGCGTGAAGCCGGGCGGAAGGATTCCGGTCGATGGGCTTGTTCACGAGGGAGGGACCTCCTGCGACGAGTCGCTGCTCACCGGCGAGCCGCTGGCGGTCGTGAAGCGGCCGGGCGACCGCGTGCTCGGCGGGAGCATCAACGGCAGCGGGGCGGTCGTGATCGAGGCGACCGCTACGGCGGGCGACTCACTCGTGGCCCGGATCACGCGGCTCGTCCGCGCGGCCCACGGCCGGCGGGCCCCAATCGAGAACCTTGCCGATCGGGTGGCGGCCTGGTTCGTGCCGGCGGTGCTCGCCGTCGCGGCGCTGACGTTTCTGGGCTGGGCGGCCTTCGGCCCGCAGCCGCGGCTGGCGCTCGGGCTCGTGTCGGCGGTGAGCGTGCTTGTGATCGCCTGCCCCTGCGCCTTGGGCCTGGCCACGCCGCTGGCGATGACCGTGGCGATCGGTCGGGCTGCCCGCGAAGGGATTCTCGCCCGCAGCGCCGCGGCGATCGAGCGGCTCGCGACAGCCGGCACGGTCATCTTCGACAAAACGGGAACGCTGACGCTCGGCCAGCCGCGGATCGTGGCGGCGGGGGCGGCCGGCGGCGGCTCCGCTGCCCCCGAGAGCCCGCTCGACTTCACGACCGAGCCGCTGCGGACGCTCCTGGCAACCGCGACGGCCGTCGAGGCGGCCAGCGAGCACGGCCTGGCCCGGGCTTTTCTTGCAGCGGCCGCCGAGGCGGGCATCGCCGTACCAGAGAGCCGCGACGTCGAGGCGGTGGTGGGCCGCGGCGTGCGGGGCATCGTCGCCGGCCGAACGGTGCTCGTGGGCAGCGACCGCTTCCTCCGTGACCAAGGGGTGGCGATCCCAGAGGTCGCCGGCGGGATGACCGAGGCGGGCACCACCGTCTATCTCGCCGCAGACGGGCGGCCCGCGGCCTGGTTCGTGATCGCCGACGAGCTGCGGCCCGAGGCCCGTGGCGTCATCGCCGACCTCGCCGCCCGGGGCATGGCCGTCGAGATGCTCTCCGGCGACGCCCCGGCGGCGGCCGGGCGCGTGGGAGGGTCGCTCGGGATCAAGGCTGCGTCGGGCGGCCTCTCGCCGGCCGACAAGGCCGCGCGGGTCGAGTCGCTCGTGGCCGCGGGACGGGCAGCCGACATCCGCCGCCTGAGCGTGGTCTTTGTCGGCGACGGGATCAACGACGCCCCGGCGCTTGCCGCCGCCGACGTCGGAATCGCGATGGGCTCGGGGGCCGACGTGGCCCTCGAGACAGCCGACGTGACGCTGCTCTCGGGCGGCCTGGCTCCCCTGCCCCGCGGTCTCGATCTGGCGGCAGCCACGATGCGTGTCGTGCGGCAGAACCTCCTGCTCGCGTTTCTCTATAACGTGCTCGCGATCCCCGTCGCGGCCGGGGTGCTCTACCCGCTCGTCGGCCACATCACGAGCCCGATGCTCGCAGCCGCCGCGATGACCCTGAGTTCGCTGTCGGTGATCGCCAACAGCCTACGGCTGCGAAACGCTTGACGGTGCCGGGTTTGCAAGCTGGGCAAGGCGGGCCCATCCTTGGCTCAGCTACCCGAGCGGCACTTCCAACCCGTCGTAGGCGAGTTCCACACCTGCCGGCAGGGTGGCGGTCGTCGCCTCGTGGGGTAGTTCGTGCGAGAGGTGCACAAGCAGCGTCCGCCGCGCCCCCACCCGGGCGGCCACCGCGAGCGCCTCGCCGAGCGAAAGGTGGGTGGGATGCCGCGCGGGCCGCAGGCAGTCGAGGATCAGGACATCGAGGCCGCCGAGCAGCGGCCAGGTCGCGTCCGGGATGCCGCTGGTGTCGGTGCAATAGGCGACAGCACCGAAGCGGAAGCCGAGCACGTCGAAGGGGCCGTGCTGGAGCCGCAGCGGCACGACGCGGGCTCCGAGAATCTCGAACGGCGTCGTGCTGATCCGCTCGAACTCGAGCCGGGGCACGCCACCGCCGGCCGGCGGCGCCGCGGCGAAGGCGTAGTCGAAGGCCTTGCGGATCCGGGCCTCCACCGGCCCCTCGCACAGCACCCGCATCGGCCGGCCGGAGTGGAAGCAGAGCGGCCGCACGTCGTCGAGGCCGTAGACGTGGTCAACGTGGTCGTGCGTGTAGAGCACAGCGTCGACCTTGCCGATGTCCTCCCGCAGGAGCTGGGCTCGGAGGTCGGGGGTCGTGTCAACGAGAAGATGCCCTTCGGGGAGCCCAACCAGCACGCTCGTTCGCGTGCGAACGTCCCGCGGGCCGCCGCGGAGGCAGGTGTCGCAGCCACACCCCACGAGCGGCACGCCTACGCTTGTGCCTGTGCCCAGGAACAGGAGCCGCCCCGTAAGGTCTCGCCCCCGGTGCCAGGGAGGGCGGCCATCACGGGGGGGAGCTTCGGGCGTGACGGCAGCCTTCGTCATGGCAGGGATTATCGGCTGGAGTAGGCTCGGACACCAATGCCGTCGAAATGACGGACCGGGATTCAGCGCGGCGGTGGCACTCGACTGGCCGCACGCCACCCCGGCTAGAATGGTGTCCGTTCCACGTCGCGGGCACTTATAGGATACAGGCGAGGTCCTTCCCATGCCCGACGAGGCCGAAAAGCCTGACCTCGTGTTTGTGTACGGCACGCTTCGTCCCTCGCTGGCCGCCGCCACGCGGCACCTCGTGGATGACCTGGAGAAGGTCGGCTCGGCGACAGTCCGCGGACTGCTCTTCGATCTTGGCGACTATCCCGGCATGATCGCGGGGGATGGGATCGTCCACGGTGACCTCCTGCGGCTCGGCAGCCCGCCCCGGCTCTCCCTGCTTGACGAGTACGAGGAGTGTGGCGGCCCGCGGCCTCTGTTTCGGCGGCAGCGGATATTGGCCCGCCAGGCGACGGGTGAAATCGTCGCCGCGTGGACCTATCTCTATGCCCGCTCGATTACTGGGGCCGTCCAAATCCCGGAAGGCGACTACGCGACTCACCTCCGGGAACCTTGATTGCAGGGCCGTCGAGATGGCGCGGGCAACCCCTCCCCCTGCCCCATACAAGCCCCGGGCGCGAGCCCGGGGACTGC
>JBBEEF010000015.1:32718-47672 GCA_040880915.1 Pirellulales bacterium | reverse complement strand
GAGCCCGGGGACTTGGGGAACAACGGCCGCCCCGCCCCGGATTGAAGCCCGCCGAGCTTCTCGGTGGCGCTCAGCTACTTTCCGACCCTCCGCTCGGCCGACACCCCAGCAAAATCCAGCTGCGAATCATATCTCTCGCGCGGAGTTTGTCTTTTGGCGGCGAGGTCCTATATAGTTATGACGATTGTTCCGGGTTCTGGTTCGGTACAACATTTCTCCCCCCGAAAGGTTCTGTCATGCGTTTTGCTTTTTCAATGCTTTCGATCACGGCCATCGGCATGTTGAGTGCGTCGGCTGTGCGTGCTGATGAGTGCCCGGTTGCCGCGGCCGCCAAGGCCAAGGCTGCCAGCCAGCATGTTCAGGCTGTGGCCTACAACGCCCAGCCCAAGGACATCGTCGATACCGCCATCGGGGCGGGCAGCTTCAACACGCTCGTCGCCGCAGTGAAGGCCGCCGGGCTGGTTGAGACCCTCAAGGGTGCCGGTCCTTTTACGGTCTTCGCCCCCACCGATGAAGCCTTTGCAAAGCTTCCGGCTGGTACCGTTGAGTCACTGCTCAAGCCCGAGAACAAGGACCAGCTCGTCGCTGTTCTCACCTACCACGTCGTTCCCGGCAAGGTTATGGCCGCCGACGTCGTCAAGCTCACCGAGGCCCCGACCGTGCAGGGGTCGAAGGCCAAGGTCAAGGTTGTTGACGGGGCCGTCATGATCGACGGTGCCAAGGTCGTCAAGACCGACATCGTGACGAGCAATGGCGTGATCCACGTGATCGACGCGGTGATCCTGCCGCCGGCCAAGTAGTCGCCGCGGCATGTTCACGGCCTCGCTTTGGCGAGGCAGGACGAACGAATCTGGCGGCCGGTGGAGACGCTCACAAGCGGCCTCCGCCGGCCGCCCCTGTTTTGAGCGGGGTAAAATCGGTACCTTTTGGGCTCGGCCTCCCACTGGAACAGCCTGCCCAAATCCGTCGTTTGTTGCCGTGTCACTCCCGGGGTCAATCATGCCGTCTGCCGACCACTCAACGCCGCGCTTAGCGCCGTCTGCCACTTCCAGCCGCCGGAGCTTCCTGGGCGACGTCTCCCGCAGCACGCTCGCCGCCGCCACGGTCGGCTCGCTCGTCGGCACGGCCGGCCTGCGCAACGCCCACGCCGCCGGCGACGACGAGATCCGCGTGGCGGTGATCGGCTGTGGCGGCCGCGGCACTGGTGCCACGATCGACGCCTTGTCTGTGCCGGGGGGTAACCTCAAGGTCGTGGCGATGGCCGATGTGTTTCCCGACCGGCTGAGCATCAAGAAGCAGTCGCTCATGGCCCAGGAGCAGTTCAAGGACCGGATCGACGTGCCGGACGACCGCTCATTTATCGGCTTCGATGCCTACAAGCAGGCGATCGACTGCCTCCGGCCAGGCGACCTCGCGCTGTTCGCGACGCCGCCGGCCTTCCGCGCCGCCCATTTCGCCTATGCGATCGACAAGGGGGTGCACACCTTCATGGAGAAGCCGATTGCGGTCGACGGGGCGAGTGCGCGGCGGATCATCGAGCTGGCGAAGCGGGCCGACGAGAAGAGCCTCAGGGTGGGTGTGGGGTTGATGTGTCGCCACTGCGATCGCCGAAACGAGCTCAAGAGCCGGCTTGAGGCGGGTGAAGCCGGTGAGCTCATCACCTTCCGCGGCTACCGAAACCAGACTCCCGCCCACAACCTCGACCTCTTTCCGGGTCACGGCGACATGCCCGAGCTGCTTTGGCAGGTTCGCCGGTTTCATAATTTTCTCTGGGGCTCCGGCGGCATCTTCAGCGACTACTGCATCCACCATATCGACGAGGTCTGCTGGATGAAGGGAGCCTGGCCGGTGAAGGCTGAGGCGATCGGCGGCCGCCACTTCCAGGGGAAGATCAATGACCAGAATCTTGATAATTACGCGATCGAATACACCTTCGCCGACGGGGCGAAGTTCTTCTATCAGTCTCGCGTGATGAAAGACTGCCATCAGCAGTTCGGCGTGTTCGGCCAGGGATCGAAGGGGGCCTTCACGATTTCCGCCAGCGGCCACTCCCCGGCCAGAAGCGCGATCTATAAGAGCCAGCGGATGGAGGCAGACAACCTCCTCTGGGCGGCGGCCCAGCCCGAGCCGAATCCCTACCGCCGTGAGTGGGAGGACCTCGTGGCGGCGATCCGCTCGGGTGAGGCCTACAACGAGGCCGTTCGCGGGGCCGAGGCGAGCCTTGTGACGGCGATGGGGCGGATGGCCGCCCATGTCGGTCGGCCGCTCACCTACGACGAGGCACTCAACTGGGAAGACGATCTCACCGCCGGCGTGGCCGACTTCACGGCCGACTCTCCGGCGCCGGTACAGGCCGACGCCGAGGGGAAATACCCCGTGCCATATCCGGGCAAGTTCAAGTTCGAGTACCGTAGCTGAAGTCGCCCACGCTTGTGACGTTGCCCATCGACCTGCCCGTCGCGGATATTGTGGCCGATGTCGTGGCGGCCTCACGCGACGGAGCGGTCGTGGTGACCGCACCGCCAGGCTCCGGCAAGACGACGCTCGTGCCCGCGGCTGTGCTTGACGACGTTGTGCCACCGGGCCGCGTCGTGCTCCTCCAGCCGCGGCGGCTCGCCGCCCGGGCCGTGGCCCACCGGATCGCCCGACTCCGAGGGGTGCCGCTCGGGGGTGAGGTGGGCTATCAGGTGCGGTTCGACTCAAAGGTAAGCCGCGATACTCGGCTTTTCGTCGAGACGACCGGGATCATGCTGCGGCGGCTCGTTGGCGACGTCACGCTTCCCGGGATCGCCGCGGTCGTGCTCGATGAATTCCACGAACGTAGCCTCGAGATGGATCTCGTCCTCGGTCTGCTTGTGCGGCTGCGGCAGACGGTGCGGCCCGATCTCCGGGTCGTCGTGATGAGCGCGACGCTCGAGGCCGGGCCTGTCGCGCGGCTGCTCGGGGCAGGGGAGAGCGAGGGCCAACGGGCAGCGAGCCCGAGCCCGGCTCTGCAGGGAGTGAACCTCGAGGATGGTGTGGACGATCACCCGGGCCCGGCCTCTTCCGCCTGTCGGGTGATCTCCGCCGCCGGCCGGATGTATCCGGTCGAGATGCGGTATCTGCGGCATGGCGACCGGCGGGACCTCGTTGATCTCGTGGCCGAGGCCGTGCTCGAGGCCGTGCGAGCCACAGCCGGGCATGTGCTCGTCTTCCTGCCGGGCGTCGGCGAGATCCGGCGGTGCGAGGAGGCCATCAGGCCGCTTGTCGAGCGGCAGGGGCATGCGGTGTTGCCGCTCTACGGCGACCTGCCGCCCGAGTCTCAGGACCGCGTGCTCGACGACATCGGCCGCCGCAAGGTGATCCTCGCTACGAACGTGGCCGAGACATCCCTGACGATTCCCGGCGTAACGGCCGTGATCGACTCGGGGCTCGCCCGGCAGAGCCGCGTGGCACCGGCCACCGGGCTGCCCCGGCTTGAGCTCGTGCCGATCTCGAAGGCCGCAGCCGACCAGCGGGCCGGCCGCGCGGGCCGGACCGAAGCCGGCATCTGCTGGCGGTTGTGGGATGAATCTTCCCATCATCATCGGGCCGCTGCCGAACCACCGGAGGCTCTGCGTGAAGACATTGCGGGGCCGCTCTTGCAGCTGCTTGCGCTCGGCGAGGCGGAGGAGTTTGCCTGGCTCGACCCGCCGCCGCCTGAATCACTCGAGCGAGCCCGCTGCCTGCTCCGGCAGCTCGGTGCGACCGAGCAGGACGCCGTCGGCTGCGACCGGGTCACGCCACTCGGCCGGTCGCTTGCGGCGCTGCCGGCGCATCCACGGCTCGCGCGGCTGCTTCTGGCCGGCGCCGCGCACGGCGTGCTCCGGGAGGCGTCGCTCGCTGCGGCCCTGCTCTCGGAGCGGGATCCGTTTCGGACGCCCCGGACCGGCACCGGGCCGCGCGACCGCCAGCTGGTGCGATCACGGTCGGACGTGGTCGACCGTGTCTTTGCACTCCAGGCCTTCCATGCCCAGCACCGCATCGACGATCCCTTACTCGACCCGCACCCGGCCGGTGCCCATGCCGTGCTCCGCGCGGCCGAGCAGCTCTATGCGCTTGTCGACGTGACGCTTCCGCCACGGGCGATCGACCCGGCCACCCCCCTCATGCGGGCCCTGCTCGACGCGTTTCCCGACCGCCTCGCCCGCCAGCGGCCAGGCTCGCAGGACCGTGGCACGCTCGTGGGAGGCCGTGGCGTGCGGCTCAAGGCCTCTCGGCTCCGCGGTGAGCCGCTCTTCCTGGCGATCGACGTGCATGACGCCGGGGGCGAGGCGGAGGTGCGTCTCGCCTCGGCCGTCGAGCGGGCCTGGCTCGACGAGGAGCCGCTCGCCACCGCAAACCTGCGGACGGGGGAGGAGTTGCTCTGGCACCCCTCTCGCCGGCAGGTCGAGGCCAGGCTGCGAACCGTCTGGCTCGACCTGGTGCTCGAGGAGGCGCCTGCCGGGATCGAGGATCTGGCTGCCGCTGCGAGGATCCTGGCGGGCGAGGCGGCTGCCGACCTCGCCCGCATCCTGCCCGCAGCCGACTCGGCGGCCGGATTGTTTCTGGCCCGGGCTCGCTGGCTCGGCCGCGCGGCTCCCGACCTCGGCCTGCCACCCCTCGACGACGCGGCCCTGGCGGCGATGTTGCCCGATCTCTGCCGCGGGCTGCGATCGCTCGATGAACTCAAGGCCGCGGATTGGCTCGCCCGGCTGCATGGGCTCGTGGGCCATGGCCGAGCCCGTGAGGTCGAGCAGCTCGCGCCGACGCACCTGGAGATCAAGGGCAAGCGGTTCCGCCTCGCCTATGATCCGGGCACGCCGCCGGTGCTGGCCGTGCGGATCCAGGAGCTGTTCGGTGTGCGGGAGACACCGCGAATCGCTGGGGGCCGTATCCCCGTGCTCCTTCATCTCCTCGGCCCCAACCACCGCCCGCAGCAGGTAACCGACGATCTCGCCGGTTTCTGGCAGCGGACCTATCCGCAGGTTCGCAAGGATCTCCGGGGCCGGTATCCCAAGCATCCCTGGCCCGAGGATCCGCTCGGGTGACGACGGATCGTGGGAGGGGGCAACTCCGGTTCGAGGGTGTAGCTTTCGAGGTGGGACTGCGGTCGGCTCCCAAAGGGGAAAAAGCCAGTGCACATGATTGGGGGAACGTCAACCAGTTCACCGTGCCGTCGGCGGCATTTTCTGTGGCAAGCGCACCCGTGGTGACGGCCGTATGGCACGTGCGGGTGAATGGCGGAGATCTCCAGATACGCGGCGTGCGGAGACGATCTCTCTCGTGTGCCAGCTGACGTCGGCCACCGTGGTTCCGTCTGCAGGCATCTCGTCCTACCCTCCAGTTCGGAGACCTCACCCCGATGCGCCGTCTCATGCTTCTCATCGCACTTGTTGCCTCATTCGTTGTCGCCTCCACCGCCTCTGCCAACCAGGCCCGTCCTTCCCGCCCCGAAGTGAGCGGTGGCCGCCAGGGTCCGGTCTCCAAGCTCGTTGAGCTTGAGCGGCGGAAAAATGAATGGCTGCGGCAGAAGTTTGCCCGCTGATTCTGGCCTCGTCCGCCGCTCACGGCAGCCCCAGGGCCGCTATGAGTCGGCGGACGATTTTTCCGGGATCTTCTGAGACGTCGATCACGATCGCCGCCTCGTCAAGCCCGGGCCGCTCGAGAATCGCGAGTTGACTGTCGAGCAGCGTGGCGGGCATATAGTGGCCCGTCCGCTGCTCGATCCGTTTATGGATCATGTCTTCCGGCCCGTCGAGGTGAACCAGCCGGATCCGGGCGTGCGGCAGGCCGAGCCGATTCCGGTACGCCCGCCGCAGTGCCGAGCATCCGAGCACCAGCGGTGGCCCGGCCGCCACGGCCGTTTCGAGCAGGGCCGCGAGCGTCGCCAGCCAGGGCTCTCGATCGGCGTCGGTCAGCGGAACGCCACCTGTCATCTTGGTGACATTCGCCGGCGGGTGAAAGTCGTCGCCGTCACGAAATGTCCAGCCGAGGCCGGCGGCCAGCCGCCTGCCGATCGCGGTCTTGCCGCAGCCGCTCACGCCCATCACGACGACTGCGGCCGGGGGTTCGGTTGCTCGCTCCATGGGGTGGATCATACGATCCAGGTGGCTTTTTTCCTCGGAGGGCCGACTCTGAGTCTGCCGCCACATCTGCGATGCGTCCCGACACCCGCAACTGGCTCGACAGCCTCCGTGCTTTCGCCATCGACCAGCGGCACACGAAGCCGCTGGTGACCGCCGCGTCGCCGGCCGAGCAGGCGGCCGAGCGGCTGATCCTCGCAGCCCAACTCTCCACCTGGCTGGCCGGTGTTGAGGACATCGTGGCGGCCCGCCGAGCGTGGCTCGATGAAGCCGATCCGGAGGGGGATTGCGACCCCGCGATCGTCGTCACCACCTCGCCGGTGGGCATCGGGGTCGCGGAGCATCTCGCCCGAGCCGGCAGCCTCCCAGCCCGGAGCCTTGGCCAGTCGTTGGTCGCCGTCACCGAGCTTGAATACCGGCTGTGGTGCATGCGCGAGCCAGACGATCACGGTCGGCTCCACGTAACCGTCTGGAACTGGATCAAGTCCCATGTTCCGCCCCAACGACACGCCGAGTTTTCCCGTCACCCGCTCGCGGCCGGTGAGGCGTATTGGCTGCACCGGGCCGGCATCGCCAAAGCGGGCTCTGCCGACCGCCGCGACTGCCACCTCTGGAAGTGGAACGGCCATCATGCTTCGCTGCTCGAGGCGTTCATTACCGAACGGGGCCTGGTGGAGCTGCGGGGACCAGCCGAGGGCTGATAGCCCGCTCCGATTGCGAAAGTTTCCCGCATCCGGTAGCGTTTCGCGGGAATGTAGGCCCGCCCGCCCGCTCCGGTATGCCATGCCGCCCCGCATCCTCCTGACCACCACCTCGTTCCAGGACACGCCGGGGGAGCACCACGCGAGACTCGCGGCCACCGGATGGGAGGTTGTGACCGCCCGGGGGCCTCTCTCCGAGGCCGACACGCTCGCACTGGTAGGCGATGTCGACGGCTATATCTGCGGCGACGACGTCATCACTCGCAGGGTGCTCGAAAAAGCCCGCCCCCGGCTCGGGGTGCTTTCGAAGTATGGGATCGGCGTCGATAAAATCGATGTGGCCGCCTGCACGGAGCTGGGTATCCCGGTCCTGTTCACGCCCGGAGTAAACCACACGACCGTCGCCGAGCATGCCTTCCTGCTGTTGCTCGCGATTGAGAAGAATCTTCTCTTCCACTGCGATTCGACCCGCTCAGGCGGCTGGAAGCGGCAGACCGGCCACGAACTGTGTGGCAAGACGATCGGGATCGTGGGGCTGGGGCGGATTGGCCGCGAGGTGGCGACTCGGGCCCGAGCCTTCGGGATGAAGCCCCTGGGCTACGACGTCTTTTGGGATGAGGCCTTCGCGACCGAGCACGGGGTCGCCCGGGCCAAGACGCTCGACGAATTGTTCGCCGCCAGCGACTTCATCTCGCTCCACACGAACCTCACCCCCGAAACCCGCGACCTCGTGCGGGCTGAGTCGATTGCGAAGATGAAGCCCGACGTGATCGTGATCAATTGCGCCCGTGGAGAGATCGTCAACACGGCCGACATGGCCGCCGCCCTGCGGTCGGGCCGCGTCCGTGGATATGGCACCGACGTGCTCGACGTAGAGCCCCCTCCGGCCGACCACCCGCTCACACACCTGCCCAACTGCCTTGTGACGCCGCACGTCGGCAGCCGGACCTGTGAGAGCGTCGAGCGGCAGGCGGTCGCCGCTGTTGAGAATCTCGTGCGGGCGATGCATGGTGAGCAGCCGCTGGCCCAGGTCAACCCGGAAGTCCCCGTGAAGAAGGTGGTCGAGGGTGCCTGAAACCTTCCACGTCGTCCCGGCAGCCGCCCACGAAGCCCTCGTGTCGGCCGCCTATCGGGGCCGAGGCTTCGGGGCCACCGAGGCCGCGCAGGCCGCGACGCTGGCAACCGCCGCTACGCGGCACGGCATCCGCACCCACAACGCGATCAAGGCCCTCCACCTCGACGACCTCTTCGGCTCGAAGGGGGGCGGCTGTGTGCCGGGGGCCGAGATCCGCCGGCTCCCGTCGCGGTTCGACGCCTGCGAGATCTGGGACGCCAACAAGAAGCTCGGCCAGGCTGTCGCATACGACGCGATCGAGACCTGCATTCGCCTGGCCGACGTCCACGGCACCGGCACCGTCTCGGTCGACAACGCCTTCCACTACCTCTGGGGTGGCGGCTACGTGATGGAGGCGGCCCGTCGCGGCTACATCGCCTACACCAACTGCACCGCGTCGCTCGCCGAGGTTGTGCCCTTCCAGGGCGTGTTTCCCACGCTCGGCACGAATCCGCACTCCTGGGGATTTCCCACGACCGACGCGGTGGGGTTCCCGGTCGTGATCGACTGGGCGACGAGTGTGATCGCGATGGGCCGCGTCCAGCAGCTAGCCCGCGAGGGCAAGCCCTTGCCGCCCGACGCCGCGGTCGACGCCGACGGGAAGCCCACGACAGACCCGAGCCGGGCCACGTCGCTCTTGCCCTTCGGGGCCCACAAGGGCTACGGCCTCGCGCTCATCAACGAGCTCGTCGCCGCGCTGATCGGGGGCTCGCTGCCCACGATTCGCAGCCGCGGCACCGGCGGCCCCAGGGAGAAGCACGGCTGTGCCTTCTTCTTTCAGGTGATCCATCCCGAGGCGGTCAGTGCCGGAGCCTTCGCCTGCGGCCGCTCGCAGTCCGACAACGTCGGGGCCGTGCTCGCCGACATCCTCGGTCACGGCAACGAGGGCTGCATGCTCCCCGGCCAGCTCGAGGCCCGGGCGGCAGCCCGCTGCGACGCCGCCGGCGGACTGCTCTTTTCGACCGCCGAGGTCGAGGCTCTGAACGAGATCGCCCGCGCGGCGGGCGTGGAGCCCTTCGAGATCGCCGTCCTCCCCACCGCATGAGACCCCGGATGGCCCTTTGATGGTCCGGGTTTGGACACGACTATTTTCTACCGCTCATCACGACGAAAGCGATCCAGCCCACCATGGCCCTACCCCTCAAGCCCGCCGGTTCCTGCGCCTTCGACGAGGTCTCGCTCGGTGAGATCATGCTCCGCCTCGATCCGGGTGAAGGGCGGATCCGCACGGCCCGGCAGTTCCAGGCCTGGGAGGGTGGGGGCGAATACAACGTGGCCCGCGGCCTGCGGAAATGCTTCGGGCTCACGACGGCCGTGGTCACGGCGCTCGTCGACAACGAGGTGGGGCACCTCATCGAAGACTTCATCATGCAGGGGGGCGTGGCCACCGACCTGATCCACTGGCGGGCCGACGATGGCATCGGCCGGAGCGTGCGGAACGGCCTCAACTTCACCGAGCGTGGATTCGGAATCCGCGGGGCGGTTGGCGTGCCCGACCGGGGCCACACGGCCGCCAGCCAACTCAAGCCAGGGGATGTCGACTGGGAGCACCTGTTTGGCAAGCGTGGCGTCCGGTGGTTCCATACCGGCGGCATCTTCGCGGCGCTCTCGGAATCAACGGCCGCAGTCGCGGTCGAGGCGGTGACGGCCGCCAAGCGGCATGGCACGATCGTCTCCTACGACCTCAACTACCGGCCCAGCCTCTGGAAGAGCATCGGTGGGATCGACAAGGCCCGGGCGGTAAACCGTGAGATCGCCCGTCATGTCGACGTGATGATCGGAAACGAGGAGGATTTCACCGCCTCGCTGGGCTTCGAGGTGGCCGGTGTGGACCATGCGATTAGCTCGATCGACTCCGCCGCCTTCAAGGCAATGATCTCGACCGCCGTCGCAGAATTTCCCAATTTCAAGGTGGCGGCCACTACGCTTCGGCGGGTGATCACAGCCACGAAGAACGACTGGAGCGCCATCCTCTGGCACGACGGGGCCTTCCACGACAGCCGGATCTATCCCGAACTCGAGATCCTCGACCGGGTCGGCGGGGGTGATAGTTTTGCCAGCGGCCTGGCGTTTGGATTCCTCGAGTTTAACGCCCCGCAGCAGGCAGTTGATTACGGCGCCGCCCACGGTGCCCTGGCTTCCACGACGCCCGGCGACACCTCGATGGCCACGCGGAAGGAAGTCGAAAAGCAGATCGCCGGCGGCGGGGCGAGGGTCGTCCGCTAGTCCCGCCCAGTTCGGATTCTATGATTCCCCGGTTTGTGACCAGATTCCGCGTCTGAGGAAACAACGATGGTTTGGCTCTGGCTTGCCCTCGGGCTGGTCGTCCTCACGGCCGGGGCCGAGGTGCTCGTGCGTGGCGCGGTCGGCCTGGCGGCCGCGATGCGGATCTCACCCTTGGTGATCGGCCTCACGGTCGTGGCCTTTGGCACAAGTGCGCCCGAACTCGTGGTGAGCATGCGGTCGGGTTTTACCGGACAGGGAGAAATCGCGCTGGGCAACGTCGTCGGCAGCAACATTTTCAATGTGCTCGTGATTCTCGGGCTGTCGGCTCTGATCGTGCCGCTCCGGGTCGACCGCCAGCTCGTGCGGTTTGACGTGCCGCTCCTGATCGGTCTGTCGATCGCCGTCTACGGGATGTGTCTCGACGGCCGAATCGATCGGCTTGAAGGAGGTTTGCTGGCCGCGGGGCTCGTGGCCTATACGGTCTGGTCGATTCGCAAGAGTCGCCAGGAGAGCGACCCGGCGGTGCTCGGCGAGTATGCGGCGGAGTTCTCCGAGAAGGTTCCTTCCACACCAAGGCGACTGGTCCTCGAGATCGTGCTGGTGGTGGCGGGGCTGGTGATGCTTGTCGTCGGCGGCGACATCTTCGTGCGAGCGGCGGTCGATCTGGCCCGCCAGTGGGGCATGTCGGAACTGGTGATCGGGCTCACGCTCGTGGCGGCCGGCACATCGCTGCCGGAGGTGGCGACCTCCCTGGTCGCGGCCCTCAAGGGGGAGCGGGATCTCGCGGTTGGCAACGTCGTGGGCAGCAACCTGTTCAACCTGATGTGTGTGCTCGGGCTGACTGGGCTGGCTGTGCCGGGCGGGATCCCGGCTGGCAGCGAGGCGATCACGCAGGATCTGCCCGTGATGGTGCTCGTGGCCCTGGCCTGCCTACCCCTGTTCCTGATTGGCCAGGTCATCGAGCGGTGGGAGGGCGTCCTACTCCTGGTATTTTACGGCCTTTACACCGGGGTGTTGATCGCGGGAGCGCAAGGCCGGGAGGAAATCGTCCGCATCCTCACCACGGTTGTGTGGGTGCTTGTACCGATTACCGTGGCGGCGTATGTGGCATCGCTCGTGCGGTTGCGACGCCGCCAGAGCCGTGGGCTGCAATGAAGCCCGAGTGAGCCCGCTTTGTCCCTCAACCGGGCCGAGCCGCTCCGAGCCCCCCAGAATCCCTCCGGCTCACGCCTCGGGCTTGCCGGCCGGCCCACTCGCCCCTCGTTACTTGGCCGGGGGACGCAGAAAAATCCCGTCGGCTGTGACCTGGATGATGGGCACGCCGAGCTTGGTATCGAACACGCCAGTGCCCCGGATCACCACGTCCTGCCCTTTGTGAACGCCGAACAGCGTGCGGGCATCCACCGGGATCGGCTTGCCGTCGGGGCCAAGAAACTGGACGGCGGCCATCGTGGCATTGGCCTGCCGCTTCTTGCAGAATGGGCAGTTATCGGCGTCATGGCCGGGCTTGGCAGCATGGTCGTCGGCTGCCGGAACCTCGAGCAGCGAAAACGACGCCTTCCCTTCGAGGAACGGCTCGACTCCCTTGCCGCCGATCCGGCCCGCCACCACGACCGCCCGCGGCTCGATCCCGAGTTGCTCCCGGGCTGCCGCCAACGGCAGGGCCCCGGCCGGCTCCTCCGTCAACACGAGCGCCTGCCGCGCTGCCGCGGCATCGACATCGGCCGCCACAGCCGCGGCCGCGAGGCACCCTGCCGCCACGAGCCAGCCTGCCAGGATCGCTCGTGACATCACTTGTTCTCCCCGGTGGCCTTGTCGCCTGCAAACCGTTCCTTGAGAACCGTCACCGCTGCCATAACCCGCTCGGATACCGACGCGTGAACGGTGGCTGGCGATTCGCCTTCCCCTTCCGCGGCGTGCATCGCCACGTCGAGTTTGTCGAAGCACTCGCCGAGTTCAGCGAGTGCCTTCGTACCCGCTTCCTTGATGTCGGCCGTCAGTTCCTGCTTCTTCAGCAGTTCTTCGAGGTCACCGAGCAGGTGGCCGACGGCGTGCACTGCGTCGTCGGCGGCCTCCTTGGCCCCCGATCCCAATTTTTCCGCCACATCCTTCACGGCCGTCTCGAGTTCGGCGATCCCTTCGGCGAGGGTCTCAGGATGGACATGGTCGGCATGGTCGTCGTGACCGGCATGATCGTTGTCAGCGGTCTTGGCTGCCGGGGCCGCCGGCTTGGCGGCCGGCGCACAGCCCCCGGCGATCCACGCGGCCGCAAGAGCGAGCGACGGGAAGAGGAGAGCGGTTGACGGGCGAATCATGGCGAGCCTCCTGGGCAGAAAAATAATTTGGATGTGGGGCGAAACCAGACCAGTGCCAAAAGCCTACCGCTCAGCGACTCCGCGGAGCAAATTTCCCGCCTGCCGCCGGGCGGGGCGGGCCAGCGACGAGGCACACAAGCGACCGTTCCGGAAGCTCGAGGGGCACCTCCACATCCACCGGCGGGCCGTTGCCGTCGGGAAACACGTCGTGGGGGGCAGCGTGGCCGGTTTGCACAACCACCGTCCACTCAAGCGCCCGCAGCGGCTCCGACCGAGGAAAGTGGAACGTGCGGGGCAGGGATCCGGCGTGCGCGAAAATGAGCACGTGCCGCGGCGTGCCGTCGTTGCCCCCGGCGGCCAGATCGGGTCCGGTTATGAGTTCGTCGGGTGAGGGACACCCGAACAGGCATGTCAGGCTCGCGTCTCCCGTATACCAGTCGATGTGAAGGCCCGCCGGCGAGAACCACTCGACGTCGGCAATCACGCCGGCGGCGCTTGTGCCCCCTTCCAGGAATGATCGCCGCCGGAGCGTAGGATTGCCCAGCCGGAACTGCACGAGCGTCTGGACGAATCGCACCAGGTCGGCGTGTTCGTCGACGAGCGTCCAGTCGAACCAGGAGACTTCGTTGTCCTGGCACCAGGCGTTGTTGTTGCCCCGCTGCGTGCGGCGGCACTCGTCACCCGCCACCATCATCGGCACGCCCTGGCTCACAAGCAGTGTGGCAAGCATGTTGCGGATCTGTCGCGACCGAACTGCGGTGATGTCGGCCCGCCGCGTCGGCCCCTCCACTCCGTAGTTGTCGGAGAAGTTGTTGTTGTCGCCGTCGCGGTTGCCCTCGCCGTTGGCCTCGTTGTGCTTCTCGCGGTAACTAACGAGGTCGTTGAGGGTAAAGCCGTCGTGGCTGGTCACGAAGTTGATGCTGTGGAACGGCTGCCGCTGGCCGTTGGCGTAGAGGTCGCTCGAGCCGGCCAACCGGGTGGCCAGGTGGCCGGTCTGGGCGAAGTCGCCCCGCCAGAACCGCCGCACGTCGTCGCGGTAGCGGCCGTTCCACTCGGCCCACCGCAGGCTCGCGAACGATCCCACCTGATAGGCGCCGGCCGCGTCCCAGGCCTCAGCGATGATTTTCGTGTCGGCGAGCATCGGGTCCTCGGTGATGACCTCGATGATCGGCGGATTGGGGAGGATGTCGCCGTTGCGATCCCGCGACAGGATGCTCGCCAGGTCGAACCGGAATCCGTCGACATGGTAGTTGTGCACCCAGTGCCGGAGGCAGAGAAAAATCAGTTCGCGGACGATCGGGTGGTTGCCGTTGATCGTGTTGCCGCAGCCGGTGTAGTTCTTGTAGCTCGAGCCCCCATCGCCGAGCATGTAGTACACGCTGTTTTCCAGCCCCTTGAACGAGAGCGTGGGCCCGAGCTGGTTGCCTTCGGCGGTGTGGTTGAAGACGACGTCGAGAATTACCTCGATGCCCGCGGCGTGGAGGGCCCGCACCATCTCCTTGAACTCGCGGACCTGGCTGCCCGGCTCGCTGCCGGCGGCATAGCCGCGGTGGGGCGAGAAGAATGCCAGCGGATCGTAGCCCCAGTAGTTGCCCTGCCCCGTGCCCGCCGCCGAGGGCATGGCGGAGGCAAACTCGTGGATCGGCATCAGCTCCACGGCCGTGACGCCGAGCGACTGGAGGTAGGGGATCTTCTCGATCAGCCCCAGGTAGGTGCCGGGCTCTGCGACGCCGCTGGTGGGGCTGGCCGTGAAGCCCCGGACATGCAGCTCGTAGATCACGGTGTCGGCCAGGCCGCGGCGGAGGTGTCGGTCTCCCTGCCAGTCGAACGAGTCGTCGATCACGACGCACTTCGGCGGGCGGAGGAGGCCGTCGGCACCGAACGTGAATTCGCCGGCGAGCGCTCGGGCATACGGGTCGACGAGCCGGGCCTGCCCGTCAAACCGCTGGCCCCGTTCCGGGTCGAAGGGGCCGTCGGCCTGGAAGTGGTAGAGCTGACCCGGGCCTACCCCGGGCACGAGAATGCTCCAGATGTCGCCCCAGCGGTCTTTGGCGGGATCGAGGGCGATCACCTCGGCCGGTTCCTGGTCATCCACCGAGTTGTAGAGGAGCACCCGCATCGCCGTTGCCGAACGGCTGTAGACGACGAACTGGACGCCCTTGTCGTGGAGCACAGCGCCGTAGGGCAGCGCATAGCTGAACTGGAGCGGAGGCAGCGGCTTTTTGGCGTGCGTCCGCTTGGCGGCAACCTTCTTCCGGGCGGGCATGGGAGCAATGATACCACCGCCGCCGTGGCGAGACCGGCCCAGCGAGCCCCAGCACCGTCCGCTCCGGAAAAGTCCGCCCGCGGCGGCAGGATGATGCCCTGGTGAGCGAAGCCAATCCCACCGCCTGGCCCCGGCGGACGGACACGGCTTGCGGCGGGGCTGGCGGCGGCGATATTGGCAGCGTGAGCGGAGCGACCTATTCCAGTGCCGGCGTCGACCTCGTGGCCTACCGCGACGCCATGGCCCGGC
>JBBEEF010000015.1:17482-32618 GCA_040880915.1 Pirellulales bacterium | reverse complement strand
ACCTATTCCAGTGCCGGCGTCGACCTCGTGGCCTACCGCGACGCCATGGCCCGGCTGCCCGCGCACCTGCGGCGAACCCACTGCCCCCGGGTGATCGGCCGCGAGGGCTCGTTCGCCGCCCTGTTCGAGCTCGACCTCAAGGGGCTTTTTAGTCGCGGCTACGAAGACCCGTTGCTCGTCTCGTGCACCGACGGCGTGGGCACCAAGCTCAAGCTGGCCGTGATGGCCGGCCGGCACGACACGGTGGGCGTCGACCTGGTTGCGATGAGTGTCAACGATCTGCTCTGCACTGGCGGTGAGCCCCTCTTCTTTCTCGACTACGTGGCGATGGCGAAAGACGATCCGCCGCTCCTCGAGCAGATCGTCAAGGGAATCGCCGACGCCTGCGTGGCGAGCGACTGCGCCCTGGTGGGCGGGGAGACGGCGATCCTGCCCGACATGTACCATCCCGGCGAGTACGACCTGGCGGGCTTCTGCGTGGGCGTGGTCGAGCGGAAGCGGCTGATTGACGGCTCCGGGATCGGGCCGGGCGACGTGGCGATCGGCATCGCCTCGAGCGGCATCCACTCAAACGGCTTCAGCCTCGTTCGCAAGGCCGTGTTTGAGATCGGCGGAAGGTCGCTCGACGACCGGCCGGCTGAGCTAGGTGGCCGGACCGTGGCCGAGACGCTCCTCGCGCCCACCCGGCTCTACGCCCGCGCCGTCAAGGCGGTGCTCGGCGAACACCGTGCCGCGCACGTTGTCCACGGGATTGCCCACATCACCGGCGGCGGCCTGGCCGAGAACCTCGCGCGGATCGTGCCCCAGCAGGTGCAGGTGGTGATCGACCGCGACGCGTGGACGGTGCCGGCGGTCTTCCCATGGATGCAGTCTCTGGGCACCATCGCGGCCGCCGAGATGGACCGCGTCTTTAACATGGGCGTCGGCATGGTGCTCGTCGTCTCGTCCCACGTCGCCGACAGCATCCTGCACCAACTTGCCGAACTGGGGCACGAGGCCTGGCCGATCGGAAGCGTAAGGGCCGCGACGCCCAGCGACGAGCGGGTCGTGGTGCGGTGAACAGGCCCAGGGTGGTCCGGTCACGGCGTGGCCGGTCGCCGAGCGTTCTGGCAGCCGAGCGTTCTGGCAGCCGAGCGTTCTGGCAGCCGAGCGTTCTGGCAGCCGAGCGTTCTAGCGGCCGGGCGGGGCGGCCGCCGACGCGGCGCGGATCTCCGGCGGCGGGCAGCAGGAGGGGCCGGCCTTGTCGATCGCCGCGAGCACTTGGCTCTCGGTGAGCAGATCGCGGAGGATGATCGGATTCTGAAGCGGCTCCCCCGGCTTTGAGCCGGGATAGATCGCCAGCACCGGGATCGAGCGGCTGCCGAGGCCCTCGAGCACTTCGCGGATTTCGTCGGAGCCGTCGGTCCAGTCAGCAAGCACCGGCACGACTCGGTTTTTCTCAAGCGCTGCCTTGACCCGCTGTGTCTCAATGGCGTAGCGGAGGTTCGCCTTGCACGTGAGGCACCAGTCGGCCGAGAAGTCGACCATGACCGTCGCCCCATCGCGGCGAAGCTCCGCCAGCCGGGCGGATGAGAAGGGCTTCTCCCAGGGGATCAGCGAGTCGTGGGGGCCAAGCCAGAGGAAGCCGGCGGCCGAGATCAGGGCTGCGAGCACGCCCCCCTGGAGCCAGCGGCCGAATCCGATCACGCCCGTCTTCTCCTGGGCCCGGCCCACCCACCAGCAGCCCATCCAGATCGCGATCAGCATCACGAAGGCCGGCACGAACCAGTCGGGCTGCTGCCGCAGGAGGTAGAAGAGGTAGGCGACCGTACCGAGCATCACGAAGCCGAGCAGTTCCTTGAAGGTCGCCATCCAGGCGCCGGGCTTGGGAAGAAACTTCACAAGCTCCGGGAAGAGCCCGATCAGGATGTAGGGCAGCGACATGCCGGCGGCGATCGCGCCGAATACGATGTAGGTCACGATCGTGGGCTGTGTCAGCGTGTAGCCGAACACCGGCCCGAGGAAGGGACCGCTGCAGGGCGTGGCGAGCACCGTCGAGAGCACCCCCTTGAGGAACGCCCCGACCGGTCCCTCCTGGGACTGCACGTGGCCGGCCTGCTCGCCGATGAAGCCGGGGATTGGCAGTTCCCAGACGCCAAGGAAGGAGAGGGCGAAGGCGAACACGACGCCCAGCATCGCGAGCTTAAAGGGCACCGAGCCGAACTGCTGGCCCCAGCCGAGGTTGGTGCGAGCCAGGCCGATGTTGGCCGCCACGGCTGCCGTGGCCAGGATGAAGAACACCGCGAACAGGCCGGCGCAAAACCAGAGGTTCATGAGAAACACGTCCCGCCGCTCCCGGCCCGATTGTTGGGCAAACGACATGAGCTTGAGGCCAAGCACCGGCAGAACGCAGGGCATGAGGTTGAGGATCAGCCCGCCCGCCAGCCCCATGAGCAAGGCCAGCGGTAGCGACAGCGACGCTGCCTCGGTGACCGCCGGTGATGGTGCGGCGACGGCAGGCGGGTCTGGAGTCGTGGCGGTTGCGGGTTTTGCCGCCGGCGCCGGCGTGGTGGCCAGCAGCAGAGGGGCGGGATCGCGGGCAGCCTCGCCATACTTCGCCGCCGCGTATTCGACGCCGCCGGGCTCGGTCGCCGTGGGTAGCACGATCGTGAGCCGTACGGCCGTGGGGGGATCACACGTGGATTCGGTGCAGGTCTGGAAGCCGAGCACGGCCTCCACCGGTTCGGCGCCATCGGCCAAGAGAAACTCAAGCGTCACCGGCCCCTCAACAGCCCCGGCCTCCGCGAGTTCGGGCTCCTCCGCGAGCGTCACCTCCGTGGCCGAGAGCCGGATGAGCCGGTCGGCCGACGGGCCCACCATGCTCGCGATCGTGGGCTTACCCTGGCCGATTTCGGTGGCGGCCGAATCGGCTGGCCGGTAGAGATGCCAGCCCTTCTCAGGCACGAGTTTCAGCCGCAGCGGCCGCGAGGCGACGCCGGCAACGAGCCGGGGCGGGCCGAATTCGGCCTCGATCGCGGCGTGGGTGCGTTCGGCCACGTGCCGGAAGGCCACCTGCGGGGATGGCGGCTCGGCGGATCCCACCGGGGCTGCTTCGGCCAGGAATGGCAGCGACCGCGGCGGCAGGCAGGAGGTGTCCTGGCAGAGTTGCACACGGACCGATCCCTGTACCGCCCCAGTACCGACCTCGAGCGGTGCTCGCCAGGTCACTCGGTCGGCATGTTCCTCGATCCGCAGGCCCTTCCAGGCCGGCACGTCATCGACAGCGCGGACGTGGGGCGGCGGGTCGGGAATGAACGAACCGGCCGTCTGGCGAGGAGAGTCGGTTGCCACGGTGATCCGCGTTGCAAGCGGCCCGCCCGGCTTTTGCGTGATCGAGTAGAGATGCCAACTCTTCTCGAGGGTCGCCGTGACCGCGAGCACGTCTGGCCGGCCATCGGTGCCTGGCTCGATCACCGCCGTGATGAGGACCTCCCGGCCGTCTTCGTCTCCCAGGCCGCCCAGCGGATCGAAGTCGGTCGCGTCGCCCGAATCCAACTTGAACGGAGGGTCCGCAGCACTCGCCCCGCCAACCATGAGATTCATGAGAACGATGAACATCATGGGAATCATGAGCGAGAGCGGCCGCCGCCCGGCCGCCGGCAGACCCGCTGTCCGGCCATTTTCACTCGTCAAGTCCGCCCGGATTTTCAATCCCATCAAACCCATCCAATTTTTCATGGCGATCCGTCACAAGAGAAATCCGACCGCGTGGTCCGCGGCGGGCGGGCCCCGCTCCGTGGGGTGTTTCGGCACCGTAAGTCTACGAACTGCACTTTTCCACGGTCAAACCGGTGTGCAATCCGATGCCCACGAGCGATCTCAATGCCGCCGAGGCCGTACCCCGATCGTCCGGCATTCAATTGCTGTCTGCCGGGTCGGATTGTCCAGGGCGTCATGCCGGAATCCGGAACACGATTCGCCTGCTCGTAGCTCATGAGTTGCCCCTTGCTATGTCGAGCCGGCCTCACAAGCGAGCGCAGGGGCACGTTCGGCACGGCCTCAGCCGGATAAAAGCCCCCAGCGCGAGCTGGGGGACTGTGACGCGGCGCACCAATCAGAGACAGCCAGGCTAGGCGGTGTCGTTTATGTGAGGTGGCAGGCGGGGTGGCCTTCAGTCCCGCAGTCCCCGGGCTCGCGCCCGGGGCTTGTATGGGCCAGGGGGAGGAGATGCCCGTAGCGAACGACCGGCGAGATGGCACGGGCAACCCCAACCCGTGGAAAGTCGCTTGGCGAAGGGTTAGAGCGTTGCCAGCGCCGCTGGAAGCGTTGCTAAAAGTCGGTCGACACGCGAGACCACGCGGCCTGGTGCGGCGAAATTCCGCCCCTCGCCGAGCACCCAGCGAAACCAGTTGTCGAGGCCGAAGACGACGCCGCTGGCGGCGAGCAGGGGCACGAGGCTCACTTCTCGCGCGGTCAGCGGTCTGAGAGTTCGATAGGCGGCGATCCCGCCGGCCCACCACTCGGGTCCGACGAGGGCGTGCGGCGGAAGCCAACTGCCGAGCAGTCGCGCAAGATCGGTGGCGGGCGTATCGATGCCGGCCGCATGCAGGTCGATGACGCCCGCCACGCGGTCGGGATCGGCGAACAGGATGTGTTCGCTCCATACGTCTCGCAGGACCACCTGGCAGAGCAGGGGAGATGGCTCGATCCGTGCCAGGGCACGTAGCACCTGGGCACCATCGCCGGCGGCGAAGCAGGCGACGGCCGAGGCGAGCCGCTCTTCGAGGGCCGAGGCCAGTTCACCGGCGAGCGCGGGTGGCTGCGAGAGCATGTCCTGCCACGGCGTCGCGAGCAGGGCCCGGGCCCGGGCGATGCGGTCGACGAGACCCCGTGAGGCCGCCTGGGAAGGCGGGCTCGCGGGGAGTGTCGCCGTGGCCGCGTGGATGCGGGCGAGCGTGCGCATGGCGGCGGCGATGTGTGCCGGCCCCGGATCGGCCGTGGGAGTGCCGGCTACAAAGGCGACCATCTCCCAGAGCCGGCCGTCGTTGGTCGCCACGACCGTCTCGCCGCTGGCTGGAGGGAGAACCGCAGGCACCTCGTGCACCCCTGCGAATTGAAGGTGATCCGCGAGAGCGTGGATCCAGCGGGCCCGCGCGAGGCCGGCTTCCGGGGCGAAGGCCTTGAGCACGTGCGGCCAGCCGCCATGGGGCCTCACGAGGAACACCGGCGAGCCGCTGAAGCCGGCCGTCGCGAGCGGCGTCACCTCGGCTCCCGCCGGAAACCAACGGGCCGCCAGCGTCCGGGCGGCAGCCACCCCGCCACTGAACGACGCCACATTCGGAACCTTTGGCACGGCCGCACCCCAAACGCATCCCACACGCAACCGAAAGTTGGTCTGCGACGAACCGCGATGCTACCCTCAAGGAGAGATTTCGAGGCCACGGATTCTCGACCCCGCCCGCCTTCAAGTACGAGCGACCCGGCCGCCGGACGGGCAAATGGCCAACGTTCCCCTGATGCTCACTAGTTTTCCGGATCACCACTAGCTTCCCGGACAACCACTAGCTTCCCGGACAACCATTATAGGACGCCTCGATGCTCGCCCGCCCCGCCAGCCTCCGTCGGCCACGTGCCTGTTCCGCCGCCCGGATTGTCTTCCTCGTGACAGCCTCTGTCTGCCCGTTCGCGCGAGCCGACGACGCATCCCCCGCCAAGGCTGAGCCCGCGTCGGCCGCCGCCCCGGCCGCCGGGGATGCCAAGCCTGCGGCGGCGGCCGGGTCCGCGCCGCGGGCCGCCTACGCGGTGCTTCTCAAGGACGCCACGAAACTGCCCGGCCTCATTCCCCTCCACCGCAAAGACGACAAGCTCTATGCGGAGCTCTCCGACAGCCTGCTCGGCAAAGAGTTTTTCGTGCTCACGAGCATTGCCCGGGGCATCGGCGAGCGGTCGCTGCTCGGAGGCATGAGCATCGGCTTCGGGGACGACTGGGTGTGGCAGTTCCGCAAGGTCGACGACACGATCCAGGTCGTGCGACGCAGCGTGCGGTTCTTCGCCGCCCAGGGGAGCCCCGAGTCGAAGGCGGTAGACCTCGCCTACACCGATAGCGTTCTCTTCAGTGTCAAGATTGCCGCCACCAGCCCGTCGGGCGGCCACGTCATCGACCTCGCGCCGATCTTCCTCACCGACCTGCCACGGCTGGCCGCATCGTTGCCGGGCTTTTCCTTCGCCCGCGACCGGTCAAACTGGGGACGGATCAAGGCCTTCCCCGACAATGTTGAGCTCGAGGTGGCCGCCACGTATGGCTCGAGCGGGGCGACCACGATCGACACGGTGCCCGACTCGCGGGGCGTGACGATCATCATCCGCTACTCGATCAGCCTCTTGCCGCAGAATTCCTACGTGCCCCGGCTGGCCGACGACCGGGTCGGCTACTTCGTGACGGCCCTCAAAGACTTCTCCCAGCAGGTCGAGGAGGACCGCTTCGTGCGGTACATCAACCGCTGGCAGCTCGAAAAAGCTGACCCCAAGGCGGCCGTCTCGCCCCCCAAGAAGCCGATCGTGTTCTGGATTGAGAAGACGGTGCCCTTCCGCTATCGGCCGGCGATCCGCAAGGGCATCGAGTCCTGGAACGAGGCGTTCGAAAAGGCTGGGTTTGCCAACGCGATCGAGGTGCGTCAGCAACCGGACGTGACCGACTGGGATCCGGAGGATGTCAACTACAACACCTTCCGCTGGATCACGTCGGGCCAGGGCTTCGCGATGGGCCCTTCGCGGGTGAACCCGCGCACGGGCCAGATCCTCGACGCCGACATCATTTTCGACGCCGACTTCCTCCAGTTCTGGCGGCGGGAGTATGAGACCTTTACGCCGCAGTCGATCGCCGCCCTGACCGGTGGCGGCCCCGGCGACCCGCCGCTCGTGGGCCATGGCGGCCCAGGCTGTTGTCCGGCCTGCGCGCTCTTCGCCGGCCACGCCCGAGAGACGGCGCTGGCCGCCACGGCGCTGGCGGTCAATATCCCTGGGGGGCCTTCCGAGGAGGAGAAGGAGAAGCTCGTGACGCAGGGGCTTACCCTCGTGGCGATGCACGAGCTCGGTCACACCCTTGGCTTGCGGCATAACTTCAAGGGTAGCGCGCTGAAGTCTTTGGCCGACTATAACGACGTCGAGAAGACCCGGACCAGCGGCGGTAGCACCAGCGTGATGGACTACATCCCGGTCAACATCATGCCCAAGGGCAAGACCCAGGGAGACTACTACTCCGCCCGGCTCGGTCCCTACGACATCTGGGCGATCGAGTATGGCTACAAGCCCCTGGCCGGTGGCAAGCCCGAGGCAGAGCGAAAGGAACTCGAGAAGATCGCCGGTCGCAGCGGCGAGCCCGAACTGGCCTACGCTACCGACGAGGACACCCAGTGGGGTGATCCCGACCCGCATTCCAACCGCTTTGACCTCGGCAGCGACCCGGTCGAGTGCGCCCGTGCCCGGGCCTAACTCGTGGCCCAGGTGATGCCTGGAATCGTCGAGCGGATGGCCGGCCGCGACGCGGACGGCGACGGTGGCCGTTATGAGCGGGTGCGGCAGGCGTTCGGCGTGCTGCTCGCGACCCACGGCGGCGCGATGTACAACGCCTCCCGGCTCGTCGGCGGTCTCGTCGGGTCGCGGAGCCACCGGGGCGACGCCAACGCCCCGCCGCCGTTCACCGTGGTGACCGCGGCCAAGCAGCGGGAGGCTCTCGACCTCCTCGCGGTGGAGATGTTTGGCTCAAAGCCCTTCTCCTTCTCCCCCGAGCTCTACAACCAGCTCGCGGCGAGCCGCTGGATGCACTGGGGCACGAACGAGGTCGACCGGGAAGACTATCCCGTGCACGACGTGATCCTGATGTGGCAAGACCGCGTGCTCTCCCGACTGCTCGACCCGCTCGTGCTGGCGCGGGTTCGCGACAATGAGCTCAAGGTGCCGGCCGACCAAGACTCGCTCTCGCTCGCCGAGCTCTTCGAGCGGCTCTCGAAGGCGGTGATGGCCGAGGTCGAGGGCACGGCTGCGGGCGAATACACGCCCCGCAAGCCGGCGATCGACAGCCTCCGCCGGAGCCTGCAGCGGTCGTATGTGACGCGGCTGTCGGCAATCGCCATGGCGGGGGGCACCGGCAACTCGGATGCCCAGGCGCTCGCGGCCGGAGAGCTCCGTTCGCTCGTGGCCGGAATCGACGCACTCCTTGCCAAGGAGGATGTCAAGCTCGAGCAGATGTCGCGGGCCCATCTCGTTGAACTGCGAGCCCGGATCATGAAGGTGCTCGACGCGGGGATCGACCTGCCGCGGCCCTGAGAACCGCCCGGTGTTCGGCTCGGAGAATCGTCATGCGGCTGGTCATCGCCGTCCTCCGGCCGGCGCTCGTGGAGAGCGTCCGCGAGGCTCTCCATGCGGTCCAGGTGACGCGGATGACAATTGGCGACGCCCAGGGCCATCGGCCCGGCGGCGGCAGCCCGCCTGTCCAGGAGACCGTGATCCAGATCGCCTGCAACGACGATTTCGTCGAGCGGGCCATGAATGCGATCGCGGGTGTATTGGCCGCGGCCGGGGAGAATGCAGCCGGCCGGCTGTTCACGCTGCCGCTGGCTGACGTGGTGCAGATTTACCGTGAGGTTCGCGGACCAGAGGCAGTCTGACGGCCAGACGTGCGTCGCTGCGGCGGGTTTGCGGCGCGGAGTTTGCATTACCGCGCGTCCCTCGAATAAAAGCCCCCAGCGCAAGCTGGGGGACTGTGACGTGGCTCACCAATTGGCCAAGAGCCAGGCTCAAGCGGGGTTGGCCCTTGGATGGCATGGGGTGCATGGGTGGCGGGATGGCAATTGTTCCCGCAGTCCCCGGGCTTGCGCCGCAGGGCTTTTATGGGGGCGGGGATTGCCAGTCGAACCGCGGGCAAAATGCCCGAAGCGAACGGCCGGCCAGATGCCGCGAACAAACGCGGTCGCACACGAACGGGGTGACAAACACAAATCCCTGAGGAATCCGTTATATTCGCTCAAACCTGCGAGGAGCTTCTGGCCGCCGTGACTCCTGACTTCACTGCCCTCAAAATCCTGCTCGTATCCCCCGACCTCATGGCCACGAGCCGGATCGCCGGGCTGTGTCGGGAGGCAGGAGCGTCGCTCGAGACCCTCCGGAGCCTCGCCGACGTTCCGCATGGAGGGCCGCACGACGTCGTGCTCCTCGATCTGCAGGCCCTCGCCGAGGACCCGGCCGTTGTCGTCACCCGGGCCCGGGTGCTCGCCAGCCGCCAGAGTCTAGCGGACGGCGAACGGCGGCTCACAATCGTCGCGTTCGGCCCACACGTGGCTCGGGAGCGGCTGGCCCTTGCCCGTGACGCCGGCGCCGACGACGTGGTCAGCCGGGGCGAGTTGCTTGGTGGTTTTGCCGGGCTGCTCCGCCGCTGGCAGGACGCTGGCTAGAGTCAGGCCGGCTGGCTGCCAGGCTCGTCGAGCACGACCTCGTCGAGTTCGGTCCCGTCGACCTCCTGCCGGAGCACGAGGTAGGCCGCTGTGGCGATCGCCCAGAAGTAGCCCCAGCCGAAAGACGAGAGCACCGTCTCCAGGCCCTCTGTCCAGAACCGCATCGCCTTGAGGCCCCAGGTGTCGGCAACGGGGCCGGCCGAGCTGAGGCCGTCTATCACAGCCACAGCCCGGTCGTGACCCATCCCAAAGCTTGCCGCCCACATCGCAAGCGTGCCCGTGACGTCGGCAAGCACGCCCGCTGCGGCGAGCGTTGGCACGGCTACCGCAAGGGCGACCAGCCCGTAAAACGCGTAGTGAAGCGGCCGCTGATACACATAGGAAAACGCCGTCGAGATCGCCTGGAAGGAATCAGCCCGTTCCACGCCCACCGCGGCCACCATCAACGGCCACCCCACGGCGATCCCGATCGCGAGAATCGCCAACACGACCGCTCCCAGGAGTACCAGCGGCCACACCGCTCCGGCAACGGCGAGGCCCCACTCTGTTCGCATGGCCAGGCCCAGCAGAGCCCCCGGCACGCTGAGCGCGAGGATGCCGACGAGCACAAACAGGACTGAGTTGACCGCCGGAGGCCATTTTTTCGACCCATACCCAATCGCACCAGCGGGACCGATCGGCTCTTCGCCGGAGAGTTTCAGTGCCGTGCACCGGGCGATGGCCGTGCCGAAGATCCCCCACACGAGGACGAACCAGCCGATCCGGGCGGCTGCGGCCCCCACGTGGGTCAGGTCGGCGGTTGGCCGAAACGGTACCGCCACCAGCCGCACGACGTCGGTAACGCTCGCCGGCAGCAGGCGGACTCCCCGCCCGAGCCACGGGAAGGCAGCCCGGCTCGGCGCGAGCGGAGACGGCAGCCCGAGGCCTTCGCCTGGTGCTGGCAGAGCGAGACCGCCGGCCGGCACCGAGGCGACGGCCGCCATGACCGCATCTGGCACCACGAGCCCGAACCGATCGAACGCCGACCAGCCGGCCCGCACGGCGACCGCCCCGAGCACGGCCAGGAAGATGACGGTCGGAGTGAACGCGACACCAGCGGCACGAAACAGGATCCACCAGGGCAGGGCGTCACTCCAGCGGATCTCGTGAACGATGCCCCCGGCTGGGGTGGTGGCGTTGACCATGGATTCCCTGCTCCTTTGAAACGGGCGGCAGGCCCGTTGGGCGGGAAGTATACGTGGGCCAGCCCAGAAGCGTCAGCCGGGGTCTTCCTCTGCGGGGCCGCCTCCAGCCTCGTCCTCATCCGGGAGCGGTGCTGGCACGCCGTACGACTCGTCGAGCCAGCGGCCGAGATCGATGAGGCGGCAGCGGTCACTGCAGAAGGGAACGGTCGGAGTCGTTTCCAGGCTCACCGTCGCGTCGCAGACTGGGCAGCGGGGCATTGGCTCAACCCTCACCGGAGCCTTTGGCCCCGGCCCCACCCGCGTCAGACTTCTTCCCCCCGTCAGACTTCCCCCCGTCAGACTTGCCCTGTTCGGACGAGCCGCTCCCGGATTCGGCCGCTGCCCCCTTCTTGTAGGAGTCGCTGCGATAGTCGGTCTTGTAGAAACCCGATCCCTTGAACACGATCGCACCGCCGGCGCCGATCAGCCGCCGCAGCTTTTTTTTCTTGCACTTCGGGCAGGTCCGCTTGACCGGGTCGGTCATCGACTGGAAGAGCTCGAAGGCGTGGCCGCAGCCGTCGCAGAGGTAATCATAGGTGGGCATGGGGGAAAGCTCCGGGTGGTCAGTGCTCGGTGGCGACGATCACCTGCGCGGGCCGCACGATGCGGTCGTGCAGTCGGTAGCCCCGGCTGGCCGTGGCTACCACGGTGCCCGCCGCTGCACCAGGCACGGCGAGTTGCTGGATGGCGTCGTGCACGGCCGGGTCGAAGGGGGTGCCGTCGGTTTCGATCGTCGTGCAGCCGTGGCTGCCAAGCAGTTTCTCGATCTGCTGCGCGGTCATGCGGAAGCCGGCCCGAAGGCTGTCGGCGTCGGCGGTCTTCTCCGCCGCATCGACCGCCCGCAGCAGGTTGTCGAGCACCGGGAGCAGGTCGCGGAGCAGATCGATCTCGCGGTATCGCTGAGCCTCGTCAAACTCCCGCCGCGCCCGCTTGCGGAAGTTCTCGAGTTCGGCCTGGAGCCGGAGCACCCGATCACGGAGTTCGGCCGTTTCATCATGAGATTCGGCAGCGGAATGATCCGTCGCCTCAAACACGGTTGGCGACTCGTCGCGGAAATCCTCAGCTTCGGGCTCGTTCATCGCTTCTCCTTCACGTCGGCAGGGGGCTTATCATCGCCGTCTGGTGCGTCCCGTCCCTGAAAATACTCGGCCAGGCGGGTAAAAAACGAGGACCGTTTTGGGGACACGCTCGCGTGCTCCTCGGAGGCGAGTTCGCGGAGCAATTCCTCGGCCCGCGGCGACAATGTCTTGGGCACCTCGACATGGACGTGGACGTGGAGGTCACCGATCCCTCTGCCCCGCACCTCCGGCATTCCGAGTCCGCGAATCCGGATCACGTCACTGGGCTGCGTGCCCCGCGGGATCTCGAGCGGCCGTGGGCCGTCGAGCGTGGGCACGTCGACGGTGGAGCCAAGGGCAGCCTGCGTGAAGCTGATGGGCACCTCGCAGTGGAGTTCCCGGCCTTCACGGGCGAGGAATGGGTGGTGCTCGATCTCGATCACGCAGTAGCAGTCGCCCGGCGAGCCGCCGTTGCCTCCCGGCTCCCCTTCGCCTGCGAGCCGGACCCGCACGTCCCGATCAACGCCGGCGGGAATTGTGACCTTGCGGGCTACGTGTTCCTGAGTGACGCCGTCGCCGCCGCACGCGGGGCAAGCGTCACGAACCACGCTGCCGGCCCCGCGGCAGGCCGGACAGGTTGCCTGTAGACGGAACACGCCAGCCGACTGGATCACCTGGCCGCGGCCGCCGCAGTAGTCACAGGCCTGGGGTCGGGTGCCCTTGCGGGCACCGCTGCCGTCGCACTCCCCGCAGGTTTCGTGGCGGTCGAACTCGACCGTTTTGGTCACCCCGCGGGCAGCCTCGACGAGCGACAGGTTGACCTGGCAGAACACGTCGCGGCCTTTGCGAGCCCGGGCCCGTTGTTGACGGCCGCCGAAGGCCGACCCACCAAACAGATCGCCGAAGGCTTCGAACACATCGGAGATGTCGTTGAAGTCGTGACGCCTGCCCCCTTCGACGCCGGCGTGGCCGTACCGGTCGTAGCGGCCCCGCAGTTCGTCGTCGGATAGCACCTCGAAGGCGCGGGCAGCCTCCTTGAAGCTGGCTGCCGCCGCCGGGTCTCCCGGATTTTTGTCGGGATGAAACCGGATGGCGAGCTTCCGGTAGGCGGCCGTGATCTCCGCCGACGCGGCCCGCCGGTCGACCCCGAGCACCTCGTAGTAGTCACGCTGGTCGACCATGGCTCCCTACAGGCCGCACGGCTCCGCCGCAGGCCTATCTCACGCTGCCTTCGATCTTCCGCTTCTTCGCGTCATCCTTCTCGAGGTTCGTTACGAGTGCCTCGGTGGTCAGGAGCAGGCCCGAGATGCTCGCCGCGTTGGTGAGCGCTACCCGGACGACCTTCACGGGGTCGATGATGCCCGCCTTGAACATGTCGACATACTCCCCCTTGTTGGCGTCGTAGCCGATGTTCAGGTCCTTGCCGGCCAATTCATCGGCAACCACCGCCCCGTCGATCCCGCCGTTTTCCGCAATCTGCCGGATCGGGGCCTCGAGGGCATGAAGGATGATGTCGACGCCGATCTTCTCGTCTCCCTTGGCCTGCGAGCGGGCCTTCTCGACCGCCTCGCGGCACCGCAGGAGAGCGACACCTCCGCCGGCCACAATTCCTTCCTCGACGGCGGCCCGAGTAGCGTGGAGGGCGTCCTCAACGCGGGCCTTCTTCTGCTTCATCTCGGCTTCGGTGTCTGCGCCGACCGACACGATCGCCACTCCGCCGGTGAGCTTGGCGAGCCGCTCCTGGAGTTTCTCGCGGTCGTATTCGCTCTCGGTGCCCTCGATCTGGCCGCGGATCTGCTGGACGCGGGCTTTGACGTCCTCCTGCTTGCCGGCGCCCTGCACGAGCGTGGTCTCGTTCTTGTCCACCGTCACCCGCTTTGCGCGGCCAAGGTGGGACAGGTCGAGGCTCTCGAGCTTGAGCCCGAGATCTTCGCTGATGAGCGTGCCGCCGGTGAGCGTGGCGATGTCGCCGAGCATTGCCTTGCGGCGGTCGCCGAAGCCGGGGGCCTTGGAGGCACAGACCTTGAGCACGCCCTGAAGCTTATTGACCACAAGCGCCGTGAGGGCGTCGCTGTCAACGTCTTCGGCGATCACCAAAAGCGGCTTGCCCGACTGTGCCACCTTCTCGAGCAGTGGGAGAAAGTCCCGCAGGTTCGAGATCTTCTTCTCGTGGATGAGGATCAGGGCGTCGTCGAGCTGGCACTCCATCTCGGCCGGCTTGTTAATGAAATACGGAGAGACGAAGCCCTTGTCAAACTGCATCCCGTCGACGAACCGCACGGTCGTCTCGGATGTCTTCCCTTCCTCGACGGTGATCACGCCGTCCTTGCCGACCTTCTGGAGGGCCTCGGCAAGCAGGTCGCCGATCGCCCGGTCGTTGTTGGCGCTAATGGCGCCGACCTGGGCGATCTCTTCGGGCCGCTCAACCTTGCGAGCAAGCTCCATGAGCCGCTGCACCGCCGCCGCCACACCCTTTTCGATGCCGCGGCGGACTGCGGTGGGATTGCTCCCGGCGGCCACGTTTCGCGTGCCCTCCCGGAAGATCGCCCGGGCAAGCACCGTTGCCGTTGTCGTGCCGTCACCGGCGATGTCGGAGGTCTTCGAGGCCACTTCGTTGACGAGTTTGGCCCCCATATTCTCGAAGGCATCCTCGAGGTCGACCTCCTTGCTCACGGTCACGCCGTCTTTGGTGACGGTCGGACCGCCGAACGATTTGTCGATGATGACGTTGCGGCCGGTCGGCCCCATGGTCACGGCCACGGCACTGGCGAGCTTTTCAACGCCCTTGAGCAGTTTGGCGCGGGCGGCATCGTCGAACATCAGTTGCTTGGGCACAGGTGATTCTCCTTAATGGACGTGATCGTGAATCGACTTGGTCGGCGGACGCGGTTTGTTCATCGAGGCAGCGCCGGGAGGCGATGCCCGTCGGACTTGCGAAACCCTTGTTGTTTCCCGCGGCCGACCGAGCGGAACAGGGCAGGGATGGCCGGTCCGCGGAATACCTCAGGAAAGGACCTTGGCGAGGATGTCGCTCTCGCGGAGGATCTTGACCTCGTGGCCGTCGACCTCGATGTCACTTCCGGAATACTTGCCGTAAATGACCTCGTCGCCAACCGAGACGGCCAGCGGCGACCGCTGCCCGCTCTCAAGCATTTTGCCCGGGCCAAGGGCCAAGACATGCCCGCGCTGCGGCTTCTCCTTGGCGGAGTCGGGGAGCACGATGCCCCCTGCGGTTCGCTCTTCCGCTTCAACGGGTTCGACCACAACGCGGTCATCGAGCGGACGAATTTTGAGGTTCTTAGAAGCCATTGTTTGGGATCTCCGAAAAGGTGTGGTTGAAATTACGATTTGCGTACGATCGAAGCCGGAAGCGATGTCACATCATGCCGCCCATGCCGCCCATGCCGCCCATGCCGCCCATGCCGCC
>JBBEEF010000015.1:15430-17382 GCA_040880915.1 Pirellulales bacterium | reverse complement strand
GATGTCACATCATGCCGCCCATGCCGCCCATGCCGCCCATGCCGCCCATGCCGCCACCCATGCCGTGATGGTCGTGGCCGTCGCCGCCCGCCTCTTCCTCGTCCTTGGGGATTTCGGTGATCAGCGAGTCGGTGGTCAGCAGAAGCGCCGCCACGCTGGCCGCGTTTTGCAGAGCGGTGCGAACGACCTTCGCGGGGTCGATAACGCCCGCACTCACAAGGTCCCCGTACTCCCCCTTGTCCGCATCATAGCCGTCGTTCTTGCCCTTCATGTGCCGAACCCGGTTGACGACGACCGAGCCGTCGACGCCAGCATTTTCGGCGATCGCCTGGAGCGGATACTTGAGGGCATGCTTCACGATCGACGCCCCCATTTTCTCGTCCCCTTCGAGGTCGAGTTTCTCAATTGACTTCTCGCTGCGGAGGAGAGCCACGCCGCCGCCGGGAACAATTCCCTCGGCGAGCGCCGCTTGGACGGCGCTTTTCGCGTCGTCGATCAGAGCTTTCCGCTCCTTCATCTCAGTTTCGGTGACCGCGCCCACGTTGATCTGGGCCACGCCGCCGGCGAGTTTGGCGAGCCGTTCCTGGAGTTTCTCGCGGTCGTAGTCGCTGGTCGTCTTCTCGATTTCATCACGGATCTGGGCCACCCGGCCGTCGATGGCCGACTTCGTGCCGGCGCCGCTCACGATCGTGGTGTTCTCGGCTTCGATGATCACCTTCTTCGCTCGCCCAAGATCACTGAGCTTCACGCCGTCGAGGGCGATTCCCAGGTCCTTAAAGATCGCCTGGCCACCGGTGAGAACGGCCAAATCGCCGAGCATCGCCTTCCGCCGGTCGCCGTAGCCGGGCGCCTTGATGGCGACCGACTGAACGATCCCACGGAGTTTGTTGACGACGAGGGTGGCCAGCGCCTCCCCCTCGACATCCTCGGCAATCACGACGAGCGGCTTGCCACTCTTGCTCACCGCCTCGAGCAGCGGCACGAGGTTCTTGGCGCTCGAGATTTTCTCCTCAAAAAGCAGGATGTACGGATTCTCGAACTCGCAGATCTGGCTCTCAGCATCAGTAACAAAATGGGGCGAGAGGAAGCCGCGGTCAAACTGCATTCCCTCAACCACGTCGACGGTCGTCTCCGACTGCTTCCCTTCCTCGACGGTGATCACACCATCCTTGCCAACCTTGAGGAAGGCCTCGGACAGCACATTGCCGATCGTGGGATCGTTGTTGCCGGCGATCGTGGCGATCTGGATCAGTTCCTTTTTGTTCTTCTCGTCGACCTTGGTGGCCATGGCGAGAACCGACTTGGAAACAGCCTCAACAGCCTTGTGGATGCCGCGTGCCAGGGCCATCGGGTCGGCACCTGCCGCAATCATCTTGAGGCCCTCACGAAAGATGGCCTCGGCCAGCACAGTGGCCGTCGTGGTGCCGTCGCCGGCCACGTCATTGGTCTTGCTGGCAGCTTCTTTGACCAGCTGCGCGCCGAGATTCTCGAAGGGATCCTCGAGATCGATGTCTTCGGCGACGGTGACGCCGTCCTTGGTCACCTTGGGGGAGCCCCAGCCCTTGTCGAGAACCGCATTGCGGCCCCGGGGACCGAGCGTGCTCTTGACCGCGCGGGCGAGTTTCGAAACGCCGGCGAGCAACGGCTGGCGAGCCTCATCGTCGAACACCATCTGTTTTGCCACAACAATCTCCTCCGGAGGGCGGAACCGGCCCAGTCGACCACGACCGCAATTGGCAGGCCCGTGACGGGTTGCGGGAACGAAGTGCAACCCGCGTGCCGTGGCAGCCGAGCCGATAAAAATCCCTTAAATTTCGGGCGATTTTCCGTCCTGTTCAGGCTCCCCTGCGGCACGCCGTGCCGTTTTGGCAGGCCGATCACGTCCTGGCAACCGTGGGCGTGGGGTTGCCCGTGCCATCTCGCCGGACGCCTCCGCTGACCCATACAAGCCC
>JBBEEF010000015.1:0-15330 GCA_040880915.1 Pirellulales bacterium | reverse complement strand
CGGGCGCGAGCCCGGGGACTGCGGGAACAAGGGCCACCCCGCCTTCAACCCCGCCCGCCACCCAGACAAACGACACCGCCTAGCCTGGCTGTGTCCAAATTGGTGCGCCGCGCCGCAGTCCCCGAGCTTGCGCTGGGGGCTTTTATGAATCACAGGCCGTGCCGAACGGGATCGCGCCTCCGCTGACCCATACAAGCCCCGGGCGCGAGCCCGGGGACTGCGGGAACAAGGGCCACCCCGCCTTCAACCCCGCCAGGCCCGCCGTGGCCTACCTCGGTGCCCAGTCGATCTCGCCCTCGAGCCCGCGGCAGAACGCCGCCAGGAGGTCGGCGGCCCGGTCGGCGTCGTCGAGCGCAATGGTCTCGACCGCGGAGTGCATGTAGCGGTTGGGGATCCCCACGAGTCCAGTCGCGACGCCGGCTCGGGTCATCTGCAGGGCGTTGGCGTCGGTTGGCGTGGCCCGACCGCTGGCAAGGAGTTGCACGGGAATGCTTCCGGCCTGGGCGGCAGCCAGGAGCCGGTCGACAACGTGAGGATTCATGTTTGGTCCACGGGCCACCGTCGGGCCTTTGCCCAGGGCGACGTCTCCCTCGCTCTTCTTATCGATCGTGGGGCAGTCGGTGGCATGGGTCACGTCAACGGCGATCGCGACCGTGGGATCGACGCCATGAGCGCTCGTCTTGGCGCCCCGCAGGCCGATTTCCTCCTGCACGGTCGACGCCACGAACAAACTACACGGCAGCGGTCCGGCCGCGACAGCCCGGCGGAAGGCCTCGAGCACGACCCAGAGGCCGATCTTGTCGTCCATCGCCACGGAGCAAGCCCGGCCGTTGCGGAGTTCCTGGGCCTTGAGTTCCAGCGTGATCGAATCGCCGACCTGAACCACGCTCTCGCAGTCGACCTTGTCGCTGGCGCCAATGTCGATCCAGAGGTCTTTCATCTTGGGCACCTGCTTCCGCTCCTCGTCGGTGAGCAGGTGGATCGGCTTGCGGCTCATCACGCCATGCACCGGGCCGGAGGCGGTCCAGATCGTCACCCTGGCGCCGATCAGTTGGATCGGGTCCCAGCCGCCGATCGGCTGGACCGAGATGAAGCCGTCGGAATCGATGTATTGCACGATCAGGCCGATCTGGTCGCAGTGGCCCGCCAGGAGCATCCTCGTCTTGCCGGGGCCACCCTTGACTCCGATCACGTTGCCGTGGGAGTCGGTTGTGACCGAGTCGGCGATGCCGGCAAGGTAGTCCCGAACGAGCCGCTGCACGGGTTGCTCGTAGCCCGAGGGGCTTGGCGTGTGGAGAAGACTCCAGAGAAATTCTCGGGCGACGGATTCCATCGGCGACTAGGGCTCCAAAGGGGGCGACGGCTGGACGACTCGTCGCAGTTGTACGCGATCGGCCCGGTGGTGTCCGTGATCCAGGCCGACGGCCGGGAGATGTTCCGCTCGGCGACGCTCAATTCCGGTAAGACAGCGTCGGATAAGGTCGAACTGGCAATAGATTGCGGGATGGTGTTCGGCCCAACTGCTCCTGGGCCTGCGGCCGGAGCTCCCAAGGCGGCATAATCGGCAGGACCAGAACTGCTCTGTGGCCCGCCACTGTGGCCGCCTTTCTTCCGGGCGTGGGCTAGGCTCGTTAGGATCGATGAACCTAGGCCCCCATAGAGTCGCAGAAGCCCTCCCTCGATGAACGAACCTGTCCGTGTTGGAATCGTCGGCCTCGGTACGGTCGGGTCGGGCGTGGTGCGGCTGCTCGTGGGGTCGGCCGACCACATCACCCGCCAAACGGGCCGGCCGATCGTGGTCGAACGGGCCGTCGTTCGCGATGTCGCCAAGCGGCGCGGCCTGCCGCTGCCCGAGAATCGGATTTCGGCCGACCTTCGCGACATCTCCCGCGACGATTCGATCTCCGTCGCCGCGCTGCTCGTGGGCGGGCTCGAGCCGGCCCGCTCAATGGCGATCGAACTGCTTGAGCACGGCAAAGATGTGGTCACCGCCAACAAGGCGCTCCTGGCCGAGCATGGGCCCGAACTCTTCGACCTGGCCCGGCGGCTCGGCCGCTCGATCGCCTTCGAGGCGGCTGCCGCAGGAGGGATCCCGATCGTGGCAGCGATCGGCCAGTGTCTGGCTGCCAACCGGATCGAGAGCATCCGCGGGATCTTAAACGGCACGAGCAACTTCATCCTCTCGAAGATGGAGGAGGAGGGGGCCGATTACGCCGCCGTGCTGCGGGCCGCCCAGGATGCCGGCTACGCCGAGGCCGACCCAGCCATGGACGTGGACGGCACCGACGCGGCCCACAAGCTCGCCCTCCTCGCACATCTTGCCTTCGGCGTCTGGGTGCCGTGGGCCGAGATCTCCCGGACCGGAATCGAGCAGGTCGACCAGGGACTCATGGCCTATGCCGCCGAACTCGGGTACCGGATCCGGCTCGTGGCCACGGCCGTGCGGGTCGACGGCCGGCTGGCGATGCGGGTGTCTCCGGCGCTTGTGAAGGTGGGCACGCCGCTCGCCGAAACCCGTGGGGCCTATAACGCCGTCAGCATCATCGGCGACGCGGTCGGCAGGCTCTTCTTCCACGGTCTCGGAGCCGGGCAGATGCCCACCGCTTCGGCGGTCGTGGCCGACATCATCGACACCGTCGTGGGCCGGGCGGCGATCACCTTCCAGACCACCGGCATCCTCGACGCCGAGAGCCCGGCGGCCCGGATCGCCGGCGTGGAGATGCCCCAGCGGCACTTCCTCCGGATCCCCGTGCCTGACCGGCCGGGTGTGATGGCCGAGATCTCGGGGATCCTCGGCCGCCACGGGGTCTCGATCGCCTCGCTCATCCAGCACGAGACTGGCCGGTCCGGGCCGGTGCCGCTTGTGATCATGACCCATCGCGGACCGCCGAGCGGCGTGAATGCCGCGCTCACCGAGATCGCCCGCTCGACGGCAGTCCAGGGGAACTGCGACTGCCTGCCGGTGCTTGATGACTGGCAGCCGGCTGAATCCCGCGCGGAGGCTTAGACACGTATGAAGTATCTGATCATCATCCCCGACGGTGCTGCGGATCAGCCGCAGGCTTCTCTCGCCGGCAAGACGCCGCTGGCGGCCGCCCGCACGCCCGCCCTCGATGCGCTGGCCGTCCGTGGTCGCGTGGGCCTCACCAACCACGTGCCCGACTCGCTTCCACCAGGCTCCGAAGTGGCCTGCATGAGCCTCATGGGCTACGACCCGCTTGTCTATTTCACCGGCCGGGCTCCGCTCGAGGCCGCTGCCCAGGGCATTGTGCTCGGGCCCCATGACATTGCCGTGCGCTGCAACCTCGTGACGATCCGCCAGCAGGGATCGGACCGGGTCATGGAAGACTTCACCGCCGGCCACGTCTCTACGGAGGAGGCCACTCTGCTCCTGGCAGCCTGCCAGCGGGGCCTCGAGGCCGACTTCCCGGCGCTCGCCGCCGCGTGGCGGTTCGTGCCCGGCGTGAGCTACCGCAACCTTCTGCTCTACCGGGGTGCGGGCACCTGCGCTGCCCAGGCGGCGGAGGACGTCGCCGGCGGGGCGCCACTAGGGGCCGACCTCCGCACGACCCCGCCCCACGATCTCATGGACAAGCCCGTGGCCGGTGACTTTCCCCGGGGCACCGGCAGCCGGCTGCTCACCGAAGTCATGGGCCGAAGCGCTGATTGGCTCGCCGACCATTCCGTGAACCGCAACCGGATCGCTGCCGGAAAGCGGCCCGCCACACACGTCTGGCTCTGGGGCGCGGGCCGCGCCCCGGCCTTCGAATCCTTCGACGCCACGTATGGCCGCTCGGGCACGATGATCACGGCCGTTGACCTGCTCCGCGGCCTGGCGAGCCTGGCCGGCTGGAAGCGGCGGGAGGTGGCCGGGGCGACGGGCTACCTCGACACCGACTACGCCGCCAAGGGGCGGGCCGCGATCGAGGAGTTTGCCACGAGCGACCTCGTCTGCGTGCACATCGAGGCCCCCGACGAGGCCAGCCACCAGGGAGACGCCGCCGCGAAGGTGAAGTCGCTCGAGGAGATCGACCAGAAGATCGTGGCCCCGCTGGCCGCCTACCTCACCGGCCTGGGCGACCATCGGATCCTCGTCTGCCCTGACCATCCAACGTTTCTTGCCACGAAGACCCACTCGCGGGGGGGCGTCCCTTTCGTGATGGCTGGCACCGGCCTCGCGGCAAACGGCCAGACCGCTTACCACGAAGCCGCCGCCACCGCGACCGGCGAGACGGTCGCGTCGGGTTGGAAACTCATGGGCACGTTCCTCGGCCGCTCCGTGTGACCCCAGGCAGCAACTCAAACCTCACCCGCTTGATCCTGGCAAAGGATTCCTTCCCATGGCACTGGTCGTTCAGAAGTTCGGCGGCACGAGCCTCGCCGATCCGCAGAAGATCAAGGCGGCGGCAGCCAAGGCGATCGCGCGGCACAGGGCGGGAGATCGCGTCGTGGTCGTGGTCAGCGCCATGGGGCACCAGACCGACCACCTGGTCGACCTGGCAAGCGCGATCACCGACCGCCCCAGCGCCCGCGAGATGGACATGCTCCTCTCGACAGGCGAGCAGGTGAGCGTAGCGCTGTTTGCGATGGCGGTTCAGGCCGCCGGCCACGAGGCGGTCAGCCTGACGGGAGCGCAGATCGGGATTCGCACCGACTCCCGCCACACGAAGGCCCGGATCAAGTCGATCCACACCGACCAGCTCACGCGGCTGCTCGATGGTGGAGCGATCGTGATCGCTGCCGGATTTCAGGGGATCGACCAGCTTGGTAACATCACCACGCTCGGCCGGGGCGGCTCCGACACCACGGCCGTGGCGCTCGCCGCCGTGCTCGGGGCCGACTTGTGCGAGATCTACACCGACGTCGACGGGATCTACACGACCGACCCCCGGCTTCTGCCGGCTGCCCGCCGGCTCTCTTCGATCGCCTATGACGAGATGCTCGAGCTGGCGAGCCTCGGTGCGGGTGTGATGCACTCGCGGTCGATCGAGTTCGCCAAGAAGTTTGGGGTGCCGGTGATGGTGCGATCGAGCTTCAACGATGTGCCGGGCACGATGATCCTGCCGGCCGACCGGGCCAAGCCCCGGCCGGCAAGCGGCGTGGCCCTGGCGAGGGACGAGGCCCGGATCACCCTCGAGAGCGTGCCAGACCAGCCGGGATCGAGCCATGCCCTGTTCTCAACGCTCGCCGCTGCCGGGATCGCCGTTGACATGATCGTCCAAAACCTCGGGCAAGGAGGGCGGGCCGACATCTCCTTCACCGTGCCGAGCGACGACCTCGAGCAGGCGCTCGAGACGAGCCGCCGCGTGGCTACCAGGCTTGCCGCTGAGTGCGTCTCGCACGACGACGCCGTGGCCAAGGTGTCGGCGGTCGGCGTCGGCATGGCCCGCGAGGAGGGGGTGGCGGGCCGGATGTTCGGGGCACTCGCCGCGGCGGGTGTGAACGTGCGGATGATCACCACCAGTGAGATCAAGATCTCCGTGCTGGTTGACCGCTGCGATGCCGCGGCGGCTGCCGCGGCCGTGCACGCGGCCTTCGGCCTCGAAACCCCGACTCCGGGCGAGGCCGTCGGTGGCGATGCCCCCGAACCCAAGCCGAGTCCGCTCGAGGTCGTCCGTCGGCTCGAAGGGATGGAAGACCTTGCGATCGAGGACTGCATCCTCGACTCCTCGCAGGCGCTCGTAACGCTCCTCGACCTGCCCGACACACCGGGGGTGGCCGCTGAGGTGTTCGCCGAGGTAGGCCGGGCGGGGCTGTTTGTCGACATGATCGTGCAGAGCCACCCGCGGAACGGACGGGCGGAAATCTCGTTCACGGTGGCCGCCGCCGACGCGGCCCGGGCAGGGGAGGTGGCCCACAGAATCGCGGCGGCCCGCGGAGCGACCATGGCTGATGTGCCCCACGTGGCCAAGCTCTCGATCACGGGCGTGGGCATCCGCAGCCATGCCGGCGTGGCCGACCGCCTCTTCGCCCCGCTCGCCGAGGCTGGGATCAATATCGACCTCGTGAGCACGAGCGAGGTGCGGCTCAATGTCGTGGTTGCCGCAGCGCACGGAGAGCAATCGCTCGCGGTGCTCCGCGAGGCCTTCGGCCTGCCGAGCGCAGGGGGCCGGGAACCGCCGGCTACACAGGCGGGGTAGCCTGCTTGACCGCCGTGACCCGGCGGCCCACCTCACGGACCCCCCCCCGACCCACGAGATCCTCCGCTCAGCCCAGCACGCTCTCGATCACGTCCTCGGCGACATAGATCGGCAGATTGGGCTCGCAGGTGACGGCCACGGCGATCGCGTCGGAGGGGCGAGCGTCGATCTCGACGACCTCGCCGTCTTTGAGCACGCGGATCACCGCGTAGTAGGTGTGTTCCTTGAGCTCGGAGATGACCACGTCCTGGAACTCTCCGCCGAGCAGTTCCACTGCCGCCACGAGCAGGTCGTGGGTGAGCGGCCGGGGGGCCTGGTGGTGTTTCACGCGGCGGTCGATAGTCGTGGCTTCGAACAAGCCGATGAGGATCGGGAACGTGCGGTGCCCCTCAACCTCTTTGAGATACACCACCTGCTGGTCGTTGATCTCACTGATGATGATCCGCGACAGCTCCATCTGGACGCTCATGGCGCTCGGCTCCGGGAAGGGGGAGAGTCCAACGCATCCGCCCGGTTGCGTTCGACCAATAGGCGAAGTGTACCCCACGGCGGGCTTGCCTCATACAAGCCCCGGGCGCGAGCCGGGGGACGGTGGCAGAGTGCACCGGTGGGTCGGGCTATTGCTGGAAGGGGTCGTGAACGAGGAGCGGTGTGGGTAGCGGGATGGCCGATCGACCCGCCGTCCCCGGGCTCGCGCCCGGGGCTTGTATGGGCGACGTGACCCCGGCGCGAGCCGGGGAAAGCTGTCACGCCGTGGCCGCCGCCCCGGCGTCGGCTTCACCCGCCGGTAGCGGAATCGTTCGCCGGCCTGGCTTTCAATTCGGCAAGCGTGGCCTGGCCCTTGCCCAGCCGGTCCTCGAGTTCGGCCAGCTGGGCCCGCTCCTTGGCTACAACCGCCTCCGGCGCGCGGGCGGCAAACTTCTCGTCGGCCAGCTTTTTCCGCTTGGATTCGATAAAACCCTCGGTCTTGGCGTTGTCTTTTTCGAGCCGGGCAATTTCGGCGGCGATGTCTACGAAGTCGGCGAGATCCACGAACACCTCGCAGCCGGCGGCGGTAGCGGTGGCAGCCCCCGGCGAGCCGCAGGCATCCGGTCCGATCGCCGTGACGTCGACCACGGCCATGCCCTGGATCGCTGGCAGCATCGGCTCGAGGAGTTCGGCCACCGGCAGCGGAGCCTTGATCACGGCGAGTAGCCGCGTCCGTGGTGGCACGTTCTGCCGGGCCCGGATCTCGCGGATCGCCCCGACGACCGCCAGGAAGCTGCCGAACTGCCGCTCCGTTCGCTCGTCGATCCAGTCGGCTGGCGGCTCAGGCCAGCGGGCGGTCATGATCGAATCGGGAAGCGGCCCGCAGGGGTCGTCCCATGGCATCCGTCGGCCGCCGGCCACCGTTCTGAGTTGCTGCCAGATTTCCTCGGTCACGAAGGGCATGATCGGATGCAGCAGGCGGAGGATCGTGTCGAGGCCCACGAGCAGCATTCCGCGGGCCTGGTCACGGTGGGCCGGGTCTGCGAGCCGCGGCTTAGAGAGCTCGAGGTAGGCACTGCAGAACTCGTCCCAGGCGAAGCCATAGAGCACTCGGGCAAGCTCGGCGTAGCGGTAGTCGTCGATGGCCTGGCGTGCTTCCCGGCAAACGCTGGCGAGGCGGCTGACGAGCCAGCGGTCGGCGAGTTCGAGCGCCGGCGTGTCCAGTGCAGGCAGCGGCTCACCCGGGCGGCCGTCGAGGCTCATGAGAACGAAGCGGGTGGCGTTCCACAGCTTGTTGGAAAAATTGCGGCCGGCCTCGAACTTCTCACTGACAGCCGGCCCACGGGGCAGGGCGAGGTCGGCCTCGCTCGCGGCCCACTGTGTGCGGAAGGGCTGGCCGCACTTCGGGCAATCGAGTCGGGGCTTCGTGCGGTTGGCCGTTGTCTGTTCGAGGAGGTGGCCACAGGCGGGGCACTGGAACTCCACCGGCATCCGCACGTCCTGGGTCTCGGTGGCCAACCCGGCGAGGGCAAACCGCAGGGCGTCGGCCCCGAGCGTTTCGATCACGTCCACTGGATCGACGCCGTTGCCCTTACTCTTGCTCATCGTCTCGCCGTAGCGATCGAGGATCTTGGGGTGGATCGAGACCTCATGAAAGGGAATCTGGCCGGTGTCGAACACGCCCATGATCACCATCCGCGCGACCCAGAGCGTGAGAATGTCGCGGCTCGTGACGAGCGTGCTCGTGGGATAGAAGGCCGCGAGTTCGGGTGTGGCGGCCGGCCAGCCGAGCGTCGAGTGGGGCCAGAGCGCCGACGAAAACCAGGTATCGAGCACGTCCGGATCATGAATCAGCGGCTGGCCTGCGACCGTGTCTCTTGGGAGCGTCTCGTCGCTCGAGCAGACAAACCAGCCACCGGCCTCGTCGCTCCGCCAGGCGACGGTGGCGTGGCCGGCGAAGGCCGCGGCAAGGTCGATCTCGGCGACGCCAGCCACGTGCCAGATCGGGATCCGATGGCCCCACCAGAGCTGGCGGCTCACCGGCCAATCCCGCTTCTCGGAGAGCCAGTCGAGATAGCCCTTGGCATACCGCTCCGGCACGATTCTGATCCTGCCGGAGGCCACAGCGTCGATCGCCGGCTGGGCGATTTCGGCCATCTGGATAAACCACTGGTCGGCCAGGTAGGGCTCGATCGGTGTCTTCGAGCGGTCGGAGTGAGCGAGCTCGATGAGGCGGTCTTCAACCCGCTCGAGTTGCCCGTTCGCTTCGAGGTCGGCCACCACCCGCTCCCGCGCCTTTCTGATCGTGAGGCCCGAGTAGGTGCCGGCCGCGGCATTCAGCGTGCCGTCGGGGTTCAAAATATTGACCATCGGCAGCCGCTGCCGCAGGCCCACCTCGTAGTCGTTGGGGTCGTGGGCGGGCGTGATCTTCACGCAGCCGCTGCCCAACTCCGGCTTGGCCCACTCGTCAGCCACAAGTGGAATCCCGCGGTCGAGGAGCGGCAGGCGAACCTGCCGGCCCGCGCGAGCCATCGCTGCGAGCGTCTCGAGCAGTGGCAGCAGATCACGGCGACGCTCAGCGATGTCATCGAGAGCCGCATCGATCGCCGGTAGTTCCTTCGAGGCTGCTAGAGCCCGCTTCGTGCGGAGTTCGTGCTCGACCGCGTCGAGGGCGGCGGCCGGGGCAGGATGGACAGCCACGGCCGTGTCGCCGAGGAGCGTTTCCGGCCGCGTCGTGGCCACCGTGACGCTCGCCGGCTCGCCGGGGCGGGGATCGACACAGGAGTAGCGGATGTGCCAGAAGTGGCCCTTCACCTCCTCGTGAAACACCTCGTCGTCGCTGACGGCTGTCTGGAGGAAGGTGTCCCAGTTCACCAGCCGCTTGCCGCGACGGACGAGCCCCTGGCGGAAGAGCTGGAAAAACGCCGTGCGGACGGCCGCCCCGCACTGCTCGTCGAGCGTGAACCGGACGCGATCCCAGTCGCAGCTACAGCCGAGATCGCGAAGCTGGCCGAGGATCCGCTTTTCGTACTGCTCTTTCCAGGCCCAGATCCGCGTTACCAATGCCTCGCGGCCGAGGTCGTGACGGGAGAGTTTCTCCTCCTCCAAAAGCCGCCGTTCGACAACCGCCTGGGTGGCGATTCCCGCGTGGTCGGTGCCGGGCATCCAGAGCGTGCGGTAGCCCTGCATCCGCCGGGTTCGCACGAGGATGTCTTGGAGCGTGGTGTTGAGGGCGTGGCCGAGGTGGAGGGCGCCGGTCACGTTCGGCGGCGGGATCACAAGCGAGAACACCCGGCCTGGCGGGGAGCCTGCCGGCGGGGCCTCGGCATGCCAGGCGCGAGCCGCGTCCCAGAGCGTGCGGCAGCGGGCCTGAGCGGCCCGGTGGTCGTAGTGTTTGGCGAGTTCGGTCATCGGGGGAATGCAACGGCGTGAAAGACTCAAATAGTAGCCGAACCGTGGAGCAGAGATGCAACCGGTCAGGGCCGACGACGGTCCTTTGCAGACTCTCAAATCTGCCCCACGTGGGTTGACTGAGGGCTCAGCAGGATTTTCTGGGGGCCGTCCGGAAGGTGCCGGCCGAGCGAAGCCATGATGGCACTCCTGTTCGGCACGGCCTAGAAGGATAGAAGCCCTCGGCGCGAGCTGGGGGACTGTGACGTGGCGGAACGTGGCGCTACCCCACCGGTACGCGACGCCGATTCCGGCGGCATGGCAAGCGGGGTTGCCTTCATTCCCGCAGTCCCCGGGCTCGCGCCCGGGGCTTCTATAAACCCGATCGCTGGGATGGCGTCAGTCGAACCACTCGTCATGCGGATCGAACGCCGGCACGGGGATGTTCACGATCCGGATGTTGCCCACCGCCCGATGCCGGCAGCCGGGCTTGATGAGGATGGCGGTCATGGGCTTCACGGCGACAAGCTCACCGTCGAGTTCCATGTGGCCTTCCCCTTCGAGCACGAGATAGATCTCGGTGAGCTTTTTGTGGTAATGAGTACGAGCCGCGCGGGAAATGTCGACCATGTGGATCGTGGCGACCGGATTGTCGTCGGCTACAAAAGCCCGGCGGGTTGACCCGCAGGGGCAGGGCACCGGGGGGATTTCGTCGAGTTGGGCGATGCGGTAGTTGGTCATCAGTGCGACTCGCTCGTGGGGGGGCTCGCATATTCCTTATAGAGCGTCTGGGTGCCCTCGTCGCCACGGTTGGTCCCGGCGAGCTTTTGCCCGGCAATCTTCTCGTACAGCGTTTCGGCGACGCCGAGGCCGGGAAACTCAACGCCACTCTGACGCGTGGCATCACGGGCGAGGCGGATGTCTTTGAGGAGGTGGCGGACGAGGAATCCAGGCGCGAAGTCGCCTTCGAGCGCCCGGGGTGCGAGGTTCGTGAGTGCCCAGCTGCCCGCTGCGCCACCGCTGATTACCTGCTGAACGGCCCTGGGGTCGAGGCCGCCGACCCGGGCATGGGCGAGCGCCTCGCACCAGGCCACCATGCCGATGGCCACGGCCACCTGGTTGGCGAGCTTGCACCGTTGACCCGAGCCGGCGGGTCCCAAGAGCGTGGCCGAGCGGCCCAAGAGTCCGAAGAGCGGCTCTGCCCGGGCGAAGGCAGCCTCATCTCCACCAGCCATGATGATGAGCGCCGCGTTCCTCGCCCCGATGTCGCCCCCCGACACCGGGGCGTCGAGGCAGGCCAGGCCGCGGGCGGCGGCCACGGCGGCGATCCGCTCGGCAAGCGCTGGGCTCGAGGTGGTCATGTCGATCAAAAGCCCGCCGGGGCGGGCGTGGTCAACGAGCCCCTCGCCGGCAGGCACGCGGTCGGTGCCGCCGAAGTAGACCTCTTCGACGTCGGCCGGATCGCCGAGCATGGTGATCACAATGCCGGCCGCGGCTGCGACGGCAGCCGGCCTGTCGTGCCAGAAGGCACCGCGGGCGAGGAGTGGCTCGGCCTTGGCACGGGTCCGGTTCAACACGTGGAGCGGGTGGCCGGCCGCGAGCAGGTGGCCGGCCATGGTCGCCCCCATGAGCCCGGTGCCGATAAACCCGATGGGCGGGCCGGTGGGATCGCTCGGCGCAGGGGGCATCGGTCGCTCCTCGGCAGTTAGCCGATGCCCGCGAGGCAATGATGGAATGAGTCGGCGAGCGCGAGCCACGAGGCCTCGATCACGTTCTCGCTCACGCCCACCGTGCCCCAGACGCCCTCGCCGTCGGTGCTCTCGATCGAGACCCGGACCTTCGCCGCCGTCCCCTCCTGACCGTTGATCACCCGAACCTTGTAGTCGAGCAGATGCATGCGGGCCACCGCCGGATAGACCGGCTCGAGGGCCTTGCGAAGGGCTGCGTCGAGGGCGTTGACCGGTCCGTCTCCTTCAGCCACCTCGTGCCGCGGGCCGCCGGCAACGCGAATCTTGACCGTGGCCAGCGTGCGGATGTCTCCCTCGCCTCGGCTCTCGACGTCGACGTTGTAGTGGTCGCGGGTGAAGAGCGGCCGGAACGTGCCGGCGAGCCGATCCACGAGCAGATCGAAAGAGGCCCCGGCCGCCTCGAACTGCCAGCCCTCGTTCTCGAGCCGACAGACCTCGGCGAGCACCCGGTCGAGCAGGGCCCGGTCGTTTTTCACATCGGTTCGCTTGACGAGGGCCGCGATGTTGGACCGACCGGAGAGTTCGCTGACGAGCACGCGGCGGAAGTTGCCCACCTCCTCCGGAGCGATGTGCTCATACGACTCGGCGGCCTTGGCCACGGCATGGACGTGCATGCCTCCCTTGTGGGCGAACGCACTGGAGCCGACGAAGGGCTGTCCGGGCCGGTACGACATGTTGGCCGTCTCGTAGACAAACCGCGACAGCTCGGTGAGGTTGGTGGTGCCGGCGCCGCCGAGGACGGTATAGCCGTCGAGCTTGAGCGCGAGATTGGCGACGACCGAGACCAGGTCGGCGTTGCCGCACCGCTCGCCGATCCCGTTGATCGTGCCCTGCACCTGCACGGCCCCAGCTAGAACGCCTGCCAGGGTGTTGGCGATGGCCAGGTCGCAGTCGTTGTGGCAGTGGATGCCGAGGGGCACGGGCGTGTCGGCCTTGGCGAGGGCGGCCGCCGCGGCCTGGGTGAGCGTTGCGATTTCAGCGGGCAGCGTCCCGCCGTTGGTGTCGCAGAGCACGATCCGCGTGGCTCCGGCCCGGGCGGCGGCGACGAGCGTTTCAGCCGCGAAGGCGGGGTCGAGTTTCCAGCCGTCGAAGAAGTGCTCGGCGTCGTAAAACACCTCACGGCCCGCGGCCACCAGATGGGCCACGGTGTCACTGATCATGGCCAGGTTCTCCTCGCGGGACACCCCGAGCACCTCCGCCACATGAAAAGCCGAGGTCTTGCCCACGATCATGACGACGGGAGTGGCCGCGTCGAGGAGGGCCTTCATGCCGGGGTCGTCGGCCGCGGCCATGCCCCGGCGGCGGGTCATCCCGAAGGCCACCACCTTCGAACGGCCGAGGCCGACCGACCGCACCCGCTCGAAGAACTGCGAGTCTTTGGGATTCGAGAGCGGGTAGCCCCCCTCGATGTAATCCACGCCCACTTCACCGAGCCGGCGGGCGATCGCGAGCTTGTCCTCGAGCGAGAAGTTGACGCCCTCCCCCTGGGAGCCGTCGCGGAGCGTGGTGTCGTAGATTTCGATCGTGCGCATGGATCAGGAAAACCAGCGGTTTTGCGGAGGTTCAAGCGTACGTCGGCCCCTCCGGGAACCGCAACTGCCGTGCGTGATTGGGGCACTGCCGGCAACCGCCCCTCGTCCGAAGGGCGCGGTACACTCCGATCTTTCTCGGTCTCAGGTCCGGTCCGGTCACCGCGGGGCCGTGCAGCGATGGACACTCGAATGGATGGTCGTATCATTTTTGTGTGGCTTGTCGGTGCTCTTGTGGCAGGGCATGCCGGGGCCCAGATCGTGGCTACGGGCGAGGTGAGCCTCACAGGGATTGTAGAAACGGTGACCCGGGCGGGGCTCACGGTTCGCCATCCCGACGGAGAGCGGCATCAGGTTCTTGTTCAGGGGAAGACGCAGCAGGGGATCGCGCTGGCTGACGGAAGGCTTGTTTCCGCACCGGTCGAGGTGACTGTCAGCGGCGAGTTTCCCGCCGGCGGCCTCAAACCAGGGCAGGTTATCCGCTTTCGCTGCCGGCTCGATCAGGCCGGCAAGGCTGATGCCGACCTAGCCGAATTGACGGTGCTCGAGGGAGGCGACATCGAACTCGGAGTGAAGGAGGCAGGCGGCGAGTCACTTCCCGCCGCCAAGAAGCAGGCGGTGGAGCGAGAGATCACGGCCACGGTGAAGACAGCCTCTCCCAAGCGGCTCGTGATCGAGCTGCCCCGTGAACTGGCCTATAACCGCAAAACCGCCCTCGCCTTTACGCTTGCCCCCGCTGCGGTTGCCCGACTCCGTAGCGACGACCCCGACCGCATCGAGCCCGGGGCCCGCGTCGTCAGCCTGACCGCCGTCCAACTCCGTTCGGGCGAGCTTGTGGCTCGAGCGCTCGTGATTGAAAACCCTCTGGCCAAGGCGGTCGCCGACAAGGGAGACGATGCGCTCGAGCGGAGGTTTCAGAAACTTGCGAATGTGCCGCCGGCCCAGCCGAGGCTCGTACGGTCAGCACACTTCGCCTTCGTGACCGACGTCTCGGACCGCGAATGGGGCGTGATCAGCTTCAAACTCGAACGGATGGTCGAGGCCCTCGAGAAGTTTCTCGGCCGCCGGATGACCGGAGTGGTGGAGGGTTTCGTGGCCCGCGACCTGGCGAGGTTTCCACCGGGCCTGATTGACGAGGAGTACGGAGTCGAGAAGATCCGTCGGGGCGAGGGGGTTTGTGTGAATTCGCGACTCGGTCCGCAGCGGCACGCGCGGCTTTATTCCTGTGCCGATCATGGCGTGATCCAGCATGAGTGCGTGCACGGCATCTGCCACCTAACGTTTGGTTCGACCGGGCCGACCTGGCTCGGCGAGGGGCTCGCCGAACTCGGCAACTACTGGAAGGACGGCGACCGGGCAATCGATCTGCCGGCGCCGGTGATCGCCTACCTCCAGAGCGTGAACCCGAAGCGGACGCTGCTCGAGATCGCGGTGCCAGGCAGGGCCGTCGCCGACACCTGGCAGGACTACGCTTGGCGGTGGGCGCTCTGCCACTTGCTGGCCAACAATCCAAACTATGCCAACCGGTTTGTGCCTCTCGCGATCGGCCTGATGGAAGAGCGGCCGGGAGTCTCTTTCGAGGGCGTCTACGGGCCGGTCGCCCGGGAGGTCTCGTTCGAATACGACCAGTTTCTGGCCACGCTCGGCAACGGCTATCGCTCGGACCTCACGGCCTGGCCATGGCAGGCGAAGTTTCAGCGGCTCTCCGACTCGGGCGAGGCCGTCGTGAAGATCAAGGCCAAGGCCGGGTGGCAGGCTTCGCGGGTGATGGTCGATTCGGGCGAAGCGTTCGAGGTCGTGGCGGATGGAACCTGGCGGATCGCGGCGGCCGGGCAGCCGCTCGATGCCGATGGCGAAAAGGACGGCCGGGGCCGGCTGGTCGCCGCCGTGTTCGCAGACGAGAGTCTGTCGCGGGAGATTCCGCTCGGGCGGAAATCAGCCCTGGAGTCGCCCGCCGCCGGGCAGCTGTTTCTGCGGTGCGCCGACGCTTGGACGGAGCTGGCCGACAACGACGGCGAGGTAACCGTCACGATCCGGCGGGCACCCTAGGCAGAG
>JBBEEF010000014.1:3197-8722 GCA_040880915.1 Pirellulales bacterium | reverse complement strand
CTGGTCGCCCCGCTCTGCCGACGGTGAAAACCGCACCCCGTCGGGCACCAAGACCGCGTGGCCCGCGATGCCCTTGGCGGCGTCGAGATACTTGGTCACCAGCGCCGGCGACATCACGAGGGCCTGCCCGGTGTTGGTGAAGCCCTCGCCGGCGGCGCCGTCCACCGGAAACTCCCGGGCCGGGTCGAGCGTGGCCAGGCCAGTGAGATCACGGACGGTGAACGTGTATTCGGCGTTCGAGAGCCGGCGCAGGACCACCCGGCCGGGATCGCCCGCCTGCTTGGCCGCTTCGGCCGCCAGCGCCTCCTGCACGAATCCGAATAGGCTCTCGCGCTCTTCCGCGGTTGGCTGCGCGGAGTCTCGTGGAGGCATGTCGCCTTCGGCGAGCACTCGTCCCACCCGCTGCCAGAGCTTCGTGCGTCGTTTGAGGTCGCCGGCCGCGGCGAAGGCCGCGAGATCGATGTCGGCTTCGGCCGCCTCGCCGGCATGGCAGTCGTGGCAGTCGTGGGCCACGAGCCGGGCCGCGGCGGCCCGGCTCTCCGCAGGGGCGGTCTGCCCTCCAACGACCAACATGCCAGTCATGGCCAGTGCCAAGTATCTCTGGCACCAACGGCAGTAGCGCCGGAGCATGGCTGTTCTCGTGAATGCCGGCAATTCCCCGTCGATATCCTAAACATAGTATGATGAACTCCCGTGCGTGTGCCACTGGAGGATCCTCCAGTGGCCTGAGGGTTGCCGTCGGCTTAGCATTGCTGGTGCCTTCGGGCGTATCCCCGAGGAGACGATCATGCCACGCCGTCTGAGTAGTTGTGTCAGGAGCGTGGCCCGGGCAGTGAGCCGTTGGTTCGTGTGTCTGGCGGCGTTGGACGCGGGGGGCACGGGCGTGCTCGGCCAGGTGTCTGACGGGATCGGGCACGACGGCCGCGAACGGGTCGCGGCATTCCTGAGGAGCCATTGTGCTGCCTGTCATGAGGGCGACTCGCCGGAAGGGGATGTCACGCTCGTGATGCCTCTGAACGACACGGCGCTGCGCCATGATCGCCGCATCTGGGAGACCGCCGTCCGCCGGACCGTCGCCGGCGAGATGCCGCCGGCCGATCATTCCCGGCCCGCGCCTCTGGAGACCGAGGCCTTCGCGGCGGCCGTCCGCGGCCTGCTGGCCGAGGCAGATCGCCGTGCCCCGCCCGATCCCGGCCGGGTCACGATGCGAAGGCTCAACCGCCACGAATACAAAAACACAGTCCGTGATCTGTTGCACATCGACTTCGATCCGACGGATGACTTTCCGGGCGACGAGATCGCCTACGGCTTCGACACGGTTGGTGACGCACTGTCGCTGCCGCCGCTGTTGCTCGAGCGATATCTCGATGCGGCCGAGGCCGTGATGCAGCGGGCGATCCCCGTGCCGCCGCCCGAAAAGCGGAAGCGGGTCTGCCATGAAAACAACCTGCTGCCGAGCGTGCCGCGGGAGCAGCAGGAATCCCTCCTGATCGACCGGTATCGGCGGCTTTCGACCGCCAGCAGCGAGGCGTTCGCGACGGGGCCGCTTCATACGACAGTCGAGAGCGAGGCCTGGGAGGCCGACGGCGACTATGAGTGCGTGATCCGGGCATATGCTTCGCCAGACTCGCCGCAACCCGTAGAGTTGACTTTCCTGGCCACCGGCCCAGGGGTCATCGAGCCGGACACGCCGGAGCAACTTGCTCATCTGGCCGGCGACTTTCCGGAGCCGGCCCGGGTGCTCCACACGGCGCGGATCGGCAAAACCTCCCGCGAGACCGCCGACGCGATCCGGTTCCCGATCGCCCCCGAAGACTGCGGCCGGAAGATCGTCGTCGCCCTCGCGAAGCCGCCGTCCGGCGGGCCGCCACCGACCGTCTTCATCTCGTCGCTCTCGCTCGAAGGTCCGAGCGACTCCCGCCCCCTCTCGCAGAAGCGACTGCTCGCCGCGGCCGACGGCCCACCGGAGGCGCGTGCCCGCGAGGTACTCAGCCGGTTTCTGCGGCGGGCGTTTCGCCGGCCCGTGGATGATGCCGAGCTGGATCGCCACGTGGCGCTCGCGATGACCGAGATGGCGGCCGGACGATCCTGGGAGGCGGCGGTGCAGTGGGCGATGCAGGCGACGCTCGTGTCGCCCAAGTTCCTGTTCCGCCTGGAGGCCGACAACGCCCCCCAGGCCAGTGGAGTGCAGCCGCTCGACTCCTTCGCGCTCGCCGCACGGGTCTCGTACTTCCTCTGGAGTTCGATGCCCGACGATGAACTGCTCGACAACGCCGAGTCGGGGCGGCTCATGGCTGATCCCAATGGAGAAGTGCGGCGCATGCTGGACGATCCGCGGGCCGCTGCGCTCGTCGATGGCTTCGCGATGCAGTGGCTCCAGCTCCGTCGGCTCGACGTCATCTCGCCGGACGGCAACCGGTTTCCGAGTTTTGACGCCGCGCTCCGGGCGGCGATGCTGCGGGAGACCAAGCTTTTCATGGAGGCGATCATCCACGAGGACCGCAGCGTCCTCGAACTTCTCGACGCCGACTTCACATTCGTGAACGGGCCACTGGCGAAGCACTACGACCTCGAGTCGGCCTACGCAGCCGCCCCGCCCCTTGTGGCCACGGGTGATCAGAGCGTCGCCACACCCGTTGCCGATGGGGCCGACTTTCGCCGCATCGTCCTGACCGACCGGAGCCGGGGCGGGCTTCTGTCGCAGGCGAGCATCCTCACTGCCACGAGCAACCCGACCCGCACCTCGCCGGTGAAACGTGGCCGCTGGGTTCTCGAGCAAATCCTCGGTGAGCCGCCGCCGCCACCGCCGCCAGGAGTGCCCGAACTCCCGGAAGCGGAAGGAGTGGTACAGACGGCGTCGCTCCGGGAGCGGATGGAGGTGCATCGCCAGAGTGCCGCCTGCTCCAGCTGCCATGCGCGCATGGATGCCATCGGATTTGCCCTGGAAAACTACGACGCGATCGGCGGCTACCGCACATCCGACGGCCCAGTCGCGATCGATGCGGCGGGCGAGTTTCCCAACGGGACGCAGTTCTCCGGGCCGGAGGGTCTCAAGGATGTGCTCCTGGAAACGCAACGGAATTTCCTCCGGTGCCTGGCCGAAAAGATGTTCGTGTACGCGATCGGCCGGGGCGTCGAGCCGGGCGACGCGTTGTTGATCGACGGCATCGTGGGCCGGCTCGAGGCAAACGACTATCGGTTTTCGGCGCTCGTGACGGGGATCGTGGAGAGCGACGCCTTTCGTTTGCGGCGACCAACACCCCTGAAGGAGATAGCGCCATGACTGCCCGAACAGCGAATCCCGTGCGACAGTCGGCACTGCCGGTGGCCGCCAAGCGGCTTTCCCGGCGGACTCTCCTCCGCGGGCTCGGCGCCGCCGTGCCACTCCCCTGGCTCGAGGCCATGCAGGCGACCCAAACCGCCTTCGCCGGGACCGTTGACGGCTCCTTTCCGAACCGGATGGCGATCCTGTATGTCCCCAACGGCCAGCACATGCCTGATTGGACGCCCGCAGCCGCAGGCGCTGAGTTCGAGCTCACGCCGATCCTCGCACCGCTCGCTAACGTTCGGGAAAAACTACTCGTGCTGTCGGGGCTCGTTTCCAACCAAGCCCGCAACCGGGGTGCCGGCCATGCCCCGGCCCTGGCCACGTTTCTGACGGGAGTGCCGCCCCACAAGACCGACGGCCCGGAGATCCGCGGCGGGACGTCGGCCGATCAGGTCGCGGCGGCCCGCATAGGCCACCGTACCCGCTTGGCATCGCTCGAGATCGGGGCCGAGCGCGGGCCGCTCTCCGGCAACTGCGACACCGGCTACAATTGCGTCTACAACTCGGCGCTGTCGTGGCGGTCGGCGACGCAGCCGATGCCGAAAGAAATCAACCCGCGCCTGGTCTTTGAGCGGCTGTTCGGCGGCGGTGACCCGGCCGCCGTGGCCCGCGATCGCCGCCGCGGCAGCCTGCTCGACTTCGTGCGCGAGGATGCCCGCGGTCTGGAGCGGAAGCTGGCGGCGGCCGACCGCCGCAAGCTCGACGAATATCTCTCATCGGTCCGGGACGTCGAGACGCGGATGGAGCGGGCGGTGAGCCTGCCGCCGGTGGCCGTGCCCGACATGCCCGTGCCGGCCGGCATGCCGGCAGACTACGCGGAGCATGTCCGCCTGATGTGCGACCTCATCGTGCTCGCCTTCCAGGCCGACGTCACCCGGATCGTGACCTTTACCGTCGCCAACGAGGCGAGCAACCGGGCGTACCCGATGCTCGACGTCGCGGAAGGCCACCACGACCTGTCGCACCACGGTAATGATCCGGAGAAGCAGGCGAAGATCAGCAGGATCAATACCTTCCACGCATCACAGTTGGCCTATCTTCTCGAGCGACTCGACGGCCTCACCGAAGGAGACGGCACGCTCCTCGACCATGCGATGGTGGCATATGGCAGCGGCATCCACGACGGCAACAAGCACAACTACGAGAACCTGCCGGTCCTGCTGGCCGGGGGCGGGTGCGGGAGCATCGCTCCCGGCCGCCATCTCCGGTATCCCGACGAGACACCGCTGGCGAATCTCTGGAGGTCGATGCTCGCACGAATGGACGCCGACACCGACCGACTCGGCGATGCCACCGGGCTGCTGCCGGGACTCGACCGGGCCTGAGCCGCGGCCACGGCAGTCGAGCCGCCCGTTCTGAAGCGAGGCCACATTCGGAGCGAGAATCCGGGTGTCGTCGCAACTGAGGAAGTGCCGTTGACGGGCTATCCGTCACCGTACGACATCCGCCCGAGCGTGTGACCGTCCTATCCTTGGCGACTACGCCACCCAGAGCGACGTCTGCCGCGATCGGCGGATGCGAGCGTCATGCGTGGCCAACGGCAGCCTGCCGGCGCGGGCCGTGGCCACGATGAGTCGATCGGCAGGATCCTGGCGAAAGCTCGCCGGCAGGCGATTCATCTCCGCGACGACGGCGGGCGTGATGGGGATCACCTCGACCGCGGCCGGTGAAGCGGCGATACGCAACCAATCCTCGAGGGCATCTTCGAGCCGCAGCCGACCGAGCTGCACGAGCACCGCAACCTCCCAGAGGCTGATGTCGCAGAGGCGGGGTCGCTGACCGCTCGGAAGGTCGTCCAGGACCGTGCGCTCGCGGGCAGAAAGACGAATATCGCCCAGCATCCACCAGACCCAGACGTGCGTGTCGAGGAGCGGCGACTTTGTCATCGCAAGACTTCGATCTCGGATTCCTCGACGACGCTTGCGAACGGGTCTCCCGTGAACGCTCCGCGCCCACGAAGGGCGAGCCACGCCTTGTCGTCGCGTGCCGGCACCAGACGGGCCACCGGCCGCCCTCGCTTGAGGATGACAAGTTCCTCGCCCGTTCGGCTGACTTCGTCGAGGAGCCGAAGGCAACGGGCCTTGAATGCGGACGCATTAATCTTCATGAAGACTACTGTACATGACTGGTGTACAACGTGTCAAGGGTCCAGAGCAGTCGGAGCGAGCGATCAGAAATGAGGGTGGGTTCGGCGACC
>JBBEEF010000014.1:0-3097 GCA_040880915.1 Pirellulales bacterium | reverse complement strand
GCGACCGCGATAGCGCCCCCACCACACCCCCGCGGAGCGAGCTCTCGACGTTGGGGCAGTCCCCTCCGGGGACAGTCCCCAAAGAAAGCAGTCCCCAAAGAGAGACGGCTCACGCCCCGGGCTTCTTGGGGGCGTGCTTGACCCGCTTGGCGAGGCCGGCGGCGAGCCGGTCGAGCGTTTGGCTGCGGTCGTCGAGCGGGATCTCGACCCGGATCAGGTTCATCGCCCGCTCGTCGGCCAGAGCCGCGGTGAGCGCCGTGTCAAATTCTCCTTCCGTCCGCACGTCCCAGCCGGTGCCCCCTCCGAGCACCTCGGGAATCCGGTGGTATTGCCAGGGGTTGATGTCGTTAAAGGAGCCCTCGAGCAGGAGCCGCTCCGTGCCGTAGCCCTTGTTGTCGAGCACGATCACCGTCACCGCCAGGCCGCGGCGGACGATCGTGGAGAGTTCCATGCCGGTCATCTGGAAGGCGCCGTCGCCCACCATCGCGATCACCTTCAGGTCGGGACGGGCCGTCTTGGCTCCCAGGGCCGCCGGCACCGCGAAGCCCATCGACGTGTAATAGGCCGGAGCGATGAACTCGGTCTGGCCGCGGATCACGAGATCACTCGAGGCGAAGAGCGCATCTCCCACGTCGGCGATCACGATCGTGCGGTCGTCGAGCGACTCGTCGAGCCGGCGGACGAGCCGCGTCGTGGTCATGGGGGCGTCGGGGCAAAGCACGTAGGGCTCGAGCACCGCGGCCGGCCCGGGCGGGAGGGGCCGCGTGGCGGCCTGAGGGGCGGCGGCGGCCAGCCCGCGGATGAAGTCCTCGAGCAACACATCGTGGTAGTGATGGTGGCTGATCCGCAGGTCTTCGCTCGAGGCGTAGATGCTCGTGGCCGTGTCGAGCTTGGCGGTGAAGATGCCCAGGTCGATGTCGGTGAGGATCACCCCCAGGAGGATCATGCAGTCGCTCTCCTCGATGAATTCCGTTACCTCGCGACGGCCGAGCGCTCCCTCGTAGAGGCCCACGTAGAGCGGGTGGACCTCGCTAACGACGCTCTTGGAAAGCATCGTGGCGGCAAGCGGGATGCCTGCCTTCTCTGCGAGCGCGACAACGTCTGCCTGCAGGCCGTAGCGGTGCAGTTCGATGCCAGCGATGATCATCGGCCGCTTGGCCGCAGCGATCCGGGCACAGGCCTCCCTGATCGCCTCGGCGAGCGCCTCGGGATCGCTCTCCCGCGGCGGATGCACGGAGGGACGGATCTGTTGGGGCACCACATCCACCATGTCCCGCGGCAGTTCCAGGTAGACGGGCCGCTTGAGACGGTGGGCCGTGTCGAGCAGCATGTCGATGTCACGGAAGGCGGTAACGGGATCGGTGATCTCGACACTCGCGGCAGTGAGTTTCTCAAACACGTCGAGCTGCGTCCGCCATTCGCGAACGCGGTGGTGCAGGAGCGGATCGCCCCCTCGTTCGGCCACACCGGGCGCGCCCGAAATCATGATCACGGGGCTCTTCTCGGCGTAGGCCCCGGCGATCGAGTTGGCCACGCTCAGACCGCCGACGCCGTAGGTCACGCACACCGCCCCCATCCCATGCACCCGAGCGTAGGCGTCGGCCGCGAAGCCGGCGGAGTCTTCGCGGGTGCAGTTGACGATCTCGAGCGGGGAGTGCTCGAGCATGCTGTAGAAGGTGAGCACGTAGTCTCCCGGCAGGCCGAAGACATGCCGGATGCCGTAGTCGGAAAGCCTCCGGATGAGATACTGCCCGATCGAGAGGCTGGTAACGCTCTCAGGCCGCTGTAATGCCGGCCGCACAACCGGCGGGGCCACCAGGCCGTTATCAAGGCTCGAACCAAGCACGATCGCCACGGATCACCTCCTGCTGGAGAGCCGCCGCTGTCGGACGGCGAGCATCGTCATCCAGAACCCGAGAAACCCCAGCACGCACGCGAGCACCACGACCGCCCGCAGGGGGTTGTTGTTGAATCGCCAGGCCCCCACGGCGTGGAACAGGCCCCAGGCGAGCACCCCAAGCACGACCCAGCGGATGATGCGAACCGTGTCTGCCGGAGGGGGTGAAACAGGATCGTTCATGGCCGCATTGTAGCGGCCGCCGTCGGAGCCGGCCCACCGCGTGCAGTACAGTAGCTTCGCATGGCCGCCGTCAGCCCGTCACGCCCGCATCGCGGGCCACGCCTCCTCCTCGATCTGCCGCTCTGGGCGCTGGTGGCCGCGACGCTCGCCGGGTTCGCCGGCCGCTGGCACTGGCTGTTTGATCTGGCGAGCCACTTCCGCTGGTACTGGCTGCTTGCGGCGCTCGTGTGGTTTGCCCTGGCCGGCCGCTGGCTGGGGCGGCTAGCCATCCTCTCCCTGCTGGTGGCGGTGATCGGTAATGCGGCGGTGATCCTGCCCTACTGGCTGCCGCCGGGCGACTGCCCCGCCGCTGGCGACGTGGTGCGGATCGTGTCGCTCAATCTGCTCGTCGACAATCCCGACCGGGAGCGGGGGGTGGCCTATCTCCGCGACTGCGAGGCTGACGTTGTCGTGCTGCTCGAGGTAGACGACGGCTGGGCCCGCGGACTCGAGTCGCTCGCCGATCGCTATCCGCACCGCGTCGTCGAGCCGCGGGCCGACCCGTTTGGCATCGCGGTCCTCTCGCGGCTGCCGCTGGTCGAGGCCCGCACGGTGCCGCTAGCCGGCGGCCCGCCGGTGATTGTGGCGCGGATCGCGCGGAACTCCGCCGCCTTCCTGCTCGTGGCCGCCCATCCGCCGCCGCCGATGTCGGCGGAGTCTGCCGCCCGGCGGGATGCCCAGTTGGCCGCCATCGGTGATGTGTCGGCAGCCTCGCCGTGGCCGGTGGTCGTGGCGGGCGACCTCAACGCCACGCCCTGGTCACACGGCTTCCGCCGGCTCGTGGACCGGGGACGTCTCCGCGACTCGGCCCGTGGCCGCGGCGTTCAGGCCACATGGCACGCGGCACTCTTGTGTCCGAGGATTCCGATCGACCATGTCCTCGTCTCGGAGGGCGTGGGGGTGGCTGCCCGCACTGTCGGTCCCGACGTGGGTTCCGACCACCTGCCGGTCGAGGCGACGCTTGTGCTGCCGTGACCG
>JBBEEF010000013.1:0-8723 GCA_040880915.1 Pirellulales bacterium | reverse complement strand
GAGAGGCAGGATGCCGAAGCGAACGTCCGGCGAGATGGCACGGGCAACCCCGACCGACTCGACGTGACCCACTACAATCCCGGACCAGCCTAAAAAGGGCCCGTCCCCGGCCACCCGTTCCACGTCACGCTCATGAATCGCCGCATCGCCATCATCGCGGCTTTTGCGGTCGCCCTGACGGCGGGGCTCGCGGTGGCTCCGCGGAGGTATGTCGTCGAGGGGGTCTCGATGGGGCCGGCACTGCTGCCCGGCGACGTCGTGGCAACCGGCTGGGTGCCGTCAGCCGACCGCCGGCGGCAACCGAGTCGCTTCGACCGCTGGATCGTGACCTTGCCCGATGGCTCGACCGGTCTCAAGCGGGTGATTGGCCTGCCCGGCGAGACGGTCTCATTCGCAGAGGGCGACCTTGTGATCGACGGCCGCACGACCCTCAAAGGGCCGCGGCTCCTGGCGGAATTGGGCGCGCACCACTGGCAGCTTGCAAACCTGGCCCCTGCTCGACCTGTGCATGCTGACCGTGGGGTGGGCCCTCAGCCTGCCATTCCTCCGCTCGCGTCGGGGGCTTCCCCAGACTCCCAATGGTCTGCGGCTCCGGCTATTGTGCTCGATGATGCCCCGTTCACGCCGGGGGAGGTGAGCCGGCTCTTGCTGCCAGTCCGCGACGCGGGCTTTGCGGCCGAGCTGCTTGTGCCGCCCGAGGCGGTCCGCGCTGGAGTGGTGCGGGTGCGGGCGTCGGCCGGACCGCTCTGCGTCAGCTGGCGGCTGGGGCGGGCAGGCCGCTATTGCGTTGTTGCCGGCCGGCTCGACGGCCATGCGGTCGCGGCAGCCTGGCCGCTACCGGCGGGCCGACCGCCGACCGGGCGTTCACGGTCGTGCCTGCCGCCCGCCCCGCCGGAGGCATGGGACGTGGCGTTGCCGTGGCCCGCTCGAGGCGATGGCACGGCTGGCGCCGACCTCACGCCCGCCTTTGCGCTCAGCGTGGCCACGGAAGGCGACACGCCGATCGTCATCGAGCAGGTCACAACCTGGCGAGACATTCTCTACCGTTCGGCCGCCGACGGCACGACGACCTGGTCGCTCGAGGGCGGCGAAATCTTCGTCCTCGGCGACTTTCCCTCGGGCAGCCGCGACTCGCGACACTTCGGGCCCCTGCCGGTCACGGCGCTCTGGCATCGCCTGCCGTGACCGGCGCGGCCTCGGGCTCCACACCGCATGACCTAGAGCCGCTTGAGCCGCGTGAATTCGTCCATTGTTACGGTCGTGAGCTCGCCGTCGTCGCGGGCAAGGATCAGTACGTCGCTATAGACCTTGTCGTCGGGATTGCGGCGAAAGTGGAGGCCATGCCGCCGCCTCTCCCGCCTGAGCACCCGGCCGGTCGTCGTGGTCTTCCAAACGCCGCTCGACCCGACCGTGACGTCGTGAATCACCTCGACCCGGTCGCCCGGCTCGAGCTGGTCATACACCGCCCGCGACTCCCGCTCGTTACTCGTCATGCAGTAGCCTCTGGCAAATCGCCGATGTGCAGGTCCAGGCCCAGGCATGCCCTCCCGAAACCCGTTCGGTGAGCCTCCCGCTGACGCATCAAACTTCCTTGCTTTCGATCCACTTCATCATCTTGCGGAGCTGGCGGCCGGTGCTGGTGAGCCCGTGCTCCCGCTCGCGACGGCGGGTGGCCTTGAACATCGCGGCCCCGCCCCGGTTTTCGAGGATCCAGTCACGGGCGAACTGGCCCGAGCGGATCTCCTCGAGGATCTTTCGCATCTCGGCGCGGGTCTCATCGGTGATGATCCGCTTGCCCCGCGTGTAGTCACCGTATTCGGCGGTGTTCGAGACGCTGTACCGCATGTACTCAAGGCCGCCTTGATAGAGCAGGTCGACGATCAGCTTCATCTCGTGGAGACACTCGAAGTAGGCCATCTCCGGCTGGTAGCCCGCCTCGACGAGCGTGTCATAGCCCGCCTTGATGAGCTCCGAGACGCCGCCGCAGAGCACGGCCTGCTCGCCAAACAGGTCGGTCTCGGTCTCCTCGGCGATCGTCGTTTCGATCACGCCGCCGCGGGTGCCGCCGATTCCCTTGGCGTAGGCCAGGCCGATCTTCTTGGTCGACTCACTCGCACCCGGTCCCAGGGCGATGAGGCAGGGCACGCCGCCGCCCTTCACAAACTCGCTGCGGACAAGATGGCCAGGGCCCTTGGGAGCCACGAGCAGAATGTCGTGTCCGGCCGGCGGCTCCACTTGGCCGAAGTGGAAGTTGAAGCCGTGGCTGGCCATCAGCACCGCCCCCGGCTTGAGGTTCGGCTTGATGCTCGTCTTGTAAACATCCCCCTGCAACTCGTCGGGGAGGAGGATGTTGATCACGTCAGCCTGCTTGACGGCGTCCTCGACGCTGAGCGGCTCGAAGCCATGGCTTTTGGCGAGCTCATAGTTGGGTCCGCCGGGTCGCTGGGCCACAACCACCTTGAGGCCGCTGTCACGGAGGTTCTGGGCCTGGGCGTGCCCCTGCGAGCCGTAGCCGATGATGGCGATGGTCTTGCCGGCGAGGTCCTTGAGATCGGCGTCGGCGTCGTAGTAGATCGTGCAGGGCAAGGGGTGCGCTCCAGGAAGACTATGGGGAGAACGAAAGGGATCGACTCTAGGCCAGCGACTCGTCTAGGCCAGCGACTCGGTTAGGCCAGCGACTCGGCGCCGGCTTCTGCTGCGGGCAGGGAGCCGGCATCGGCCTCGGTGAGTTCGCGAGTGGGCGGGCTCCCGCGGACCATGGCGATCCGGCCGGTGCGGACAAGCTCGAGGATGCCATGCGGCCGCATCATCTCGATGAAGCCCTCGAGCTTCTTCTCGGTGCCGGACATTTCCACGACGACGTTGTCGGCCGTGACGTCCACGATCCGGCCCCGGAAAATCTCCGCGAGCTCCTTGACCTCGGTGCGGGACCTACCCGCCTCGGCCGCAACCTTAATGAGCATCAGGTCCCGCTCCACGAAGTTGCGGGAACTGATGTCGTCCACCCGGACAACGGTGACGATCTTCTCGAGCTGGCGGCGAACCTGCTCGAGAACGCGGTCGTCTCCCCGCAGAACAAACGTCATCCGGGAGAAGCCGGGGTCCTCGGTCTCGCCAACAGCCAGGCTGTCGATGTTGTAGCCCCGCGAGGCGAGCATGCCCGAGACGTGCGAGAGCACCCCGGGGACGTTCTGAACGGTGGCGGAAAGGAGATGCCGCATCAGTGGGGGGAAGGCCTGGGGAGGGGAGGGAGCCGGGCAAAAACCAGAGAAAACCGATCCGGAGTCTAGTTTGGTGTTTCGCGGCGATTCAAGCCTCGCCCGCTTTCCGGGGGTCTTGTGGCGGGGCCCGACGGCATCCAGGCCGCCGAAAGGCCGGTGACGATTGACATTGACCACGAAAAGCCGATAGGTTGCGGAGCTTCCCGGCTCTCCTTTTCCATCCCCTGCACCCCACATAACGAGTCAACCGCGCGTGTCGAACGTCCTGGCCCAGGAACTGATCGAAGCTGGCGTGCACTTTGGCCATCGCGCCAGCCGCTGGAACCCGAAGATGCGGCCCTACATCCACGGCCGCAAAAACCTCATCCACATCATCGACGTCCGCGAGACGATCCGCGGCCTGCTCCGGGCCAGGAAGTATCTCAAGCAGGTGTCGGCGACCGGCAGTCTGATCCTGTTTGTGTGCACGAAGCGGCAGGGTGCCGAGGCGATCGCCCGCGAGGCGGCCCGCTGTGGGATGCCCTACGTGAGCGACCGCTGGCTCGGCGGCACGCTCACCAACTTCCGTACGATCCGCAACCGGCTCGCTCGGCTCGAGGAACTCGAGGTACTCATCCCCAGCGAGAAGTTTGCCACATACTCCAAGAAGATGCAGTCGTCGCTGCGGCGCGAGCATCGCAAGATGCTACGGAATCTCGGCGGCATCCGCACCCTGTCCCGGCTGCCTGAATGTCTCGTCGTGTTCGATCCCAAGAAGGAGAAGAACGCGATCAACGAGGCCCGCAAGATGGGGATCACGAACGTTGCCCTCATCGACACCGACTGCGATCCCGACCTCGTCGACCTGCCGATTCCGGGCAACGACGACTCGATCCGCTCGATCGAACTCGTTGCCGGCCGGCTGGCCGACGCGATCCTCGAAGGCAAGAGCGAGTCGGCAGTCGCCACGCAGACGGCCGCCGAGGGAAGCGACGCGACGGCCGAGGGTGAGGCAGTAAAGCCGAAGTCCCGGGCCCGTCCGATGGTCGCCAAGCGGTCCGTGCCCAAGCCGACCGCCTAACAGCCGGCCGCCTTGCACGCTGCCCCTTGTTGACGCCGGGCACCGCCCGTTCGGCAGTCGCTTTTCTTTGTTGTTCGATCAACCCAAGCACACACCAAAGCACACACCAAAGCACAGAGGAGACACCCATGGCCGAAATCACCGCCGCGGCCGTCATGGCCCTGAGGGAAAAAACCGGTCTGCCGATGATGGAGTGCAAGAAGGCGCTCCGGGAATGCGGCGGCAACACCGATGAGGCCGTTGAGTGGCTGCGGAAGCAGGGCATTAAGACCCAGGCGATGCGGGCCGACCGCGAGACCTCCTGCGGCCGGCTGGCCGTGTTCACCGACCCGGCCCGGGGCGTGGCCACGATCATCGAGATGCGGTGCGAGAGCCCGCCGGTGGCCGGCAGCCCCGACTTCAAAGACTTCTGTAACGACATCGCCAAGACGCTCGCGGTCGGTCCTGGCGCGAACACGCCCGAAGAACTCCTGGCCCAGAAGAGTCAGGCCCACCCAGACAAGACACTCGCCGAACTCAAAGCCGACCTTTTCAACCGGATGCGGGAGGTCTTCGAACTCGCCAGGATCAAGCGGGTCGACGCTCCCTGCGGCGGCTACGCCCACCACGACGGCTCAAAGGCCGCCCTCGTGGAGATCGCCGGTGAGAAGGTGGCCGAGGCGGCCGAGACCGCCAAGGAGATCGCGATGCACGTGGTGGCGCTCTCCCCCCAGGCGATTCGCAAGGAGGATCTCGACCCGGCAGTGATCGACAAGGAACGGGAAATCCTCACCGAGGCGGCCCGCAACGAAGGCAAGCCCGAGAACATCATTGCCAAGATGATCGAGGGCCGGCTGCGGAACTTCTTCGCCCAGTGCGTCCTCCTCGAGCAGCCCTTTGTGAAAGACGACAAGCAGTCGGTCGGCCAGCTCGCCAAGCAGGCGGGCATCGAGATCAAGGCCGTCGACAACTGGCGACTCGGCGAGTGAACAGACGTCTCGCACTCCCCACCTCGCAGTGGGCATGCGGGTGGTCGCTCGCCACGGCCTCGAGCCGATGCAGGCCGAGCCGGAGCGCATGCCTCTCACGGGAGCGGGCTTGTTTGCTAGAGTAGGAAGGAATGTCTTCCACTCCCTACCGGCGGGTGCTCCTCAAGCTTTCCGGCGAAAGCTTCGCGCGGGCCGGTGAGCGGGGGATCTCGATGGAAGAGGTCGTCCATATCGCCCGCCAAACGGTGCGGGCGGTGGCCCGCGGGGTTGAACTGGCGGTGGTGATCGGCGGGGGCAACATTCTCCGCGGCGGTTCCTTCACCACCGGCAACACCGCCATCCAGGAGGCCACGGCCCACTCCATGGGGATGCTGGCCACCGTTATCAACGGCCTGGCGCTCCAGGATGCGATCGAGAGCCTGGGAGCCCAAACCCGGCTCATGACCGCGATCCGGATGGACGGGGTGGCCGAGCCCTACATTCGCCGCCGGGCCCGGCGGCATCTCGAGAAGGGACGGATCGTGATCCTGGCCGCCGGCACCGGCAGCCCGTTTGTCACCACCGACACCGCCGCAGCCCAGCGCACGCTCGAACTGGGCGCCGATATCCTGATGAAGGCGACGCGAGTCGACGGGGTGTATTCAGACGACCCCGAGAAGAATCCCCACGCGCTGCTCTTCAGCGAGCTCACCTACCAGCAGGTCCGGGAGCAGAATCTCCGCGTCATGGATGCCACCGCCATCTCCCAGTGCATGGAGCACGGGATGCCGATCCTGGTCTTCAACTACCGCCGCGACGGCAACATCGAGCGAGCCGTCGCCGGTGAGCGGATCGGCACGCTGATCAGCTCCCGGCGTGATTGAAGGCCCGGCGAGCCAACCCGAGCGGCGAGCCAACCTGAGCCGTGGAAGAAGCAGCCATCCTGGTTGTTCCCGCGGGTTGCTGGTGCGAGTTTTCCCCCGCGGGGTTGCCCGCGGCAACGGTCTGCCGAGATGGCACGGGCAAAGCCTGTGTCTGGCCGAGCCGCTTGCCCCGCCAGAGCCGCTTGCCCCGGCCCGAGTCGCCGTGCCACAATCCCGTCGTTCGGATCGTTTCCCATCCGGGTGACACGCCACCCACGCCCGAGGAGCCGCTTGCGATGCCGGCCGACGACATCCTGCTCGACGCCGAGGAACGCATGGAGAAGGCCGTGGAGGTCTTCCGCCATGCCATGACCGGCATCCGCACCGGCCGGGCCAACCCCGGCATCGTCGACTCGCTGCGGGTCGAGGTCTACGGTTCCCCCACGCCGATCAAGGCGCTGGCGAATGTCGGGGCCCCCGAGCCCAACCAGATCGTGGTCCGCCCGTTCGATCCGGGCACCCTCAAAGACATCGAGAAGGCAATCCATGCCAGCGGCCTCGGGTTTAACCCCCAGAGCGACGGCCGGCTGATCCGGATCGTCATTCCCCCGCTCTCCGCCGATGTCCGCCGCAAGATGACCGCCCGGATCAAGGAACTCGCCGAAGAGGCCCGCGTGGCCATCCGCAATGTCCGCCGTGACGCCAACAAGGCTGCCGACAACGCGGAGGGAGGCGGCGGCATGACCGAAGACGACTCCAAGCAGTGCAAGGAGGAGGTGCAGGAACTCACCCGGAAGTACGAGGGCACGGTGGGCGACGTGGCAAAGACCAAGGAAACCGAGGTCATGGAGGAGTGATCGAGCAGGCCGCCGGCCGATTGCCCAACGAGGACCTTGCCGTGCCCGAGCCTGCGGTCGATCCCCTTCCGGTGCGGCTCGCCGGAGTGACAAAGCGGTATGGCCGACGTGTCGTGCTCGACGGTGTCTCGTTCGAGGTGCCCCGCGGAATCACCGGCCTCGTGGGCCCCAATGGCGCCGGCAAGAGCACCCTCGTGCGGGCGATGCTCGGCCTTGTGCGGCTCGCCAGCGGAGGCGTTCGCGTGTTCGGGCTCGACCCGGCCGTCGCAGCCGGTCGCGTCCGCCGGCTCGTCGGCGTGGTTCCGGAAGACGACGCCACCGTGCCCGGCCTCTCCGGGGTCGAGATGGTGCACTATGCGGCGCGGCTCGCCGGCCTGCCCACAAGCGAAGCCTTGCGTCGGTCCCACGAGGTGCTCGACTGGTGCGACGCCGGGCAGGAGCGATATCGCGGGATTGAGACGCTCTCGGTCGGAGTGCGACAGAAGGTGGCCTTCGCGGCGGCGATCGTCCACGACCCCGACCTTGTGATCCTCGACGAGCCGACCAACGGCCTCGATCCACTCGAGCGGCGGGCGATGCTCGGCCGGCTTGTGAGCCTCGCCCGGGATCATGGCAAGGCGATCCTCGTCTCGACCCACGTGCTGCGGGACGTCCAGTCGATCTGCGATTCGCTCGTGCTGCTCGTCCGCGGCCGGGTGCGACTGGCCGGCTCGCTCGCGACGCTCACCCGGCTGGCCGACCGCGAACTCGTGTTGCGGGGCGAGGGACCGCTGGCTGCGGCAGCTGGCACCCTCGCCGGCCGGGGCATCCCCGCCCGGATGACCGATTCAGGTGACGGGCTCGTTGTTCAGGCCGTTGACGACACGTCGCTTGTGGCCGTCTGGGAGGCGGCCCGCGACGCGGGGGTGACCGCCTGGTCGCTCGAGCCGCGGCGGCTGGCGCTTGAGGACGTATTTCTGGCGGCCCTGGCGGCCGCCGATGAGGCGGATGCCCGGGGGATACAGCATGCCCCTGCATGACGTCGGCTACCGGGCCTGGGACGGCGCGGCCCGCTCCGGCGGGGCGGCGGCCGTGATCGCGGCCACCGGAATCGGCCTGGCCTGGAAGAGCCGTTGGCTCCGCCGCGTCGTGCTCTTTGCCTGGAGCCCGGCCGTGATATTCGCCTTCGGATTCTTCGCCTTCGAGCAGGCCGTAGACGAAGGAACCCTCGCGGCGGGCCGGGTGGCGGGGCGACGGATCGACGGCTTCGGCGTGATCGGTGGCCTCGTGGCCCAGTCGCTCGGCGGGTCGCTCGCCGACCCCGAGGAGGCCCGGCGGATCGTGTGGTCTCGGCTGCTGCTGGCGTTCATGCGGGCCCCGCAGGCCGTGCTGCTGGCGGTGGTCGTCGGGCTCGTAGCGCCCCGGCTGATCGCAGGCGACCTGCGGGCCCGGGCCTGGCTTGTCTACTTCACCCGGCCGGTGTCCCGGTGCGACTACATCCTGGGCAAGGCGGGAGTGTTGGCGGCAATCGTGGCGCTCATCACGCTCCTGCCGGCGCTTGTGCTCTGGATGGTGGGCGTGCTTGTGAGCCCGAGCCTGTCGATCGCCTTGGCCACCTGGGATCTCCCGCTGCGGATCATCGGGGCGGCGGCGGCGGTCACGATCCCGACCACGCTTCTGGCGCTGGCCTACTCGTCGCTCACCGCCGAGAGCCGCATCGCCGCCTTCGCCTGGTTTGCCACCTGGGTGGCCTGTTGGATCACCCATGGAGCCCTGACTGGCGCCGACCTCGCCGC
>JBBEEF010000012.1:0-8741 GCA_040880915.1 Pirellulales bacterium | reverse complement strand
GCACCCGATGGAGCGGCCAAGCCGCCTCCGCCCGCTGCCGGAGCGATGTGGCACCATCTGGCAACGATCAGCGGGTCGGTTTGGGATCGTCATGGGTACCTGTCGCCCTGTGAAAGGCTCGACCGGGCCAGGTGACATCGGCCAACTCATCGAGCGAGGGATCAGGACAGCAGTCGATCCACACTCTCAAGAAGCCGGTCCATGGCGAACGGCTTACGAATGTAGTCGTCGACGCCAAGCATCTCCGCGTAGGCCTTGTGCCGGCTCCCCTCGTTGGCGGTGATCATGATCACTCGCATCGGATCGGGGCGGCTGCGGCGGAGCTTTTCGAGCACCAGGAATCCGCTCCGCTTCGGCATCATCATGTCGAGGACCACCAGATCCGGCACCTCGCTCTCGGCCATGACAAGCCCCTGGTTGCCGTCGCGGGCCACGAGGATCTGGTAGCCGCGGGACTCAAGCACGGTCTTCATCGACTCGACGATCTCGCGGTCGTCGTCAACGAGCAGAATTCGCTTGGTCGCCCGCTCGGCCACGGCCGCCCCAGTCTGCGACAACGTTGTCGCCTCCTCGGTGGCGGGCTTGCTGCTCTTGCGAGGCTTTCTGGCAGGAGGCATGGGTATCCTTACGAGGTGGTCGTGGGGTCGGATGCTTGTGCACAGTCCGCTTGTGCAATCGAGTCGGGAAACAAGCCTAGCACGGTGGCCGCCCGCCGGCCATTGGCAGCCCATCCACACCACCGGCCGGCCGGGAAACGCCGAGGCAGACCGCTGCCGCCGCCACGCCGCACGCGGCGCCAAAGGCGACGTCGCTGGGGTAGTGCGCCGAACACACCACCCGCTGCGCCGCGGAGGTGATCGCGAGGAAGACAAACACTGGCAGCCCATGCGGGTATTTCCAGGCCAGCGCCGTCGCCAGCCCCGCAGCTACTGCGGCGTGTCCCGAGGGAAAGCTCATCAGGTCGGCCGCCTTACCGAGTTTCATGGAGACGTCGGCCCCGACGGGGGCCAGCCACGCTGCGGTGCCGAACGTGTCAAACACCGAACTGATGGCCGTAAACTCAGCCGCCCGTGGTCGGACGCGATCCACCGCCAGTTTGAGAGCGTCAACGAGCAGGCCGCCGGCGTAGGTCGCGATGACGAGCCGGACAATATCCCAGCGGGCGTACGCGAGCCGACGGGCCTCGCGGAGGACAGGGTCGAGTGTCACCGTCACGCCCAACAACGCGGCCACCCCGAGCGCATGACCAAAGACCTCCGAAAGATCGAAGAACCGGCGGATCTCGCTCGGAAGGCGATGGGTACGAAACCAGGCTGCCACCGGCACGTCGATCGTGAGGGCAAGGACTCCGAGCCCCACGAGGCCGCCGGCCACGAGCAGCCTGCGCACGAAGCCGCGGCGATGCAAAGCAGACGCGGAACCGAAGGAGCCCGGCAATAAACCGGGGGATCGCAAAGTGTCCATAGCGGAAGTGTGACAGACCGTGGCACTCACCGGCAATTGGTCCCGGCAATTGGTCCCGGCGTGGCGGCCGCTGGCCCGCCGGCGGCCGCTATGCCGAGACTGATCAATGCCACAGCCCCCGGTCGAGCAGCCGGTAGTTGATCGCCTCGCTGATGTGGGCAGAGCTGATCGCGTCGTGTCCATCGAGATCGGCAACGGTCCTGGCCACGCGGAGCACCTTGTCGTGCGCGCGGGCCGAGAGCCCGAGGTCTGCAACCGCAACCCGCAGCAGCTCGGCTGCCGGCGGCTCGAGCTGGCAATGCTCGCGGATCTGGCGGCTCGTCATCCGGGCATTCGACCGAGTGCCGACGTCGGCGAAGCGTACGGCCTGCCGCAGCCGGGCCGCCAACACCGCTTCCCGCATCTGTCCGCTTGATGTGCCGGGCCGCTTCGCGGCGAGCTCGCGGAACGGGACGCCAGGCACCTCGAGATGGATATCGATCCGGTCGAGCAGCGGCCCGGAGATCTTGCCCATATATTTTTCAACTTGGGGCGTTGTGCACTGGCACTGCCGCCGAGGATCCCCGCGGTACCCGCAGGGGCAGGGATTGAGCGCGGCCACAAGCATGAAGTCGGCCGGAAACCGCGTGGTGCTCTTGGCCCGGCTGATGGTCACGGCACCGTCCTCGAGCGGCTGCCGCAGCACCTCGAGCGTCCGCCGGTTGAATTCCGGCAATTCGTCGAGAAAAAGAACCCCGTTGTGGGCCAGGCTGATCTCTCCCGGCATCGGAATCGAGCGGCCACCTACGAGCCCCGCCTCCGAGATCGTGTGGTGGGGCGCCCGAAACGGCCGCGTCGCCAGCAGCGGCTGGCCCGGCTGCAGGAGCCCCAGAGCGCTGTAGATCCGAGTTGTCTCAATCGATTCCGCGGCCGAAAGCTGGGGCAGGATCGTGGGCACCCGCTTGGCGAGCATCGTTTTGCCTCCGCCCGGCGGCCCGACCATGAGACAGTTATGGCCGCCAGCGGCCGCCACGCAGATCGCCCGCTTGGCAGCTTCCTGGCCGCGGACGTCGGCGAAGTCGATGTCGTATGAAGCGAATCGCTCGAACCACTCGGTGACCCGCGGAGGAGCCGGCGGAATATTGAGATCGCCGGCGAAGAACTGCACCGCCTCGATGAGCGACGAGACCGGGATCACCTCGATGTCTTCCACCACAGCCGCCTCGGTAGCGTTGGCCGATGGCACAACCACGCCCCGGAGCGGCCGCTCCCGCCTCTGCCGGGCCGCCGCCATCGCGATCGATAGCGCCCCCCGGGTCGGTCGCGTCGAGCCCTCGAGCGATAGCTCCCCCACCACCGCGTAGTCCTGAAGCCGGTCCGAGACGAACTGCCCGCTGCCGGCCAGGATGCCGAGCGTGATGGGCAGGTCGAAGGTGGCCGCATGCTTCGGCAGCTCTGCCGGGGCGAGGTTGATGACGATCCGGTCATTCGGCCGGCTGAACCCGGAATTGACCATCGCACGGGCGATACGGTGCGTGCTCTCGCGGATCGCGGTGTCGGGCATCCCGACGAGGACCGTGGTAGGCAACGCGCCCGTGGAGACGTCCACCTCGACATCCACCGGCACCGCTTCGATCCCGAACAAGGAAAACGTCTGCAGGCGGGCGAGCATGACAAGACCTCCGGAGTCGGTGCCCGGGCCGCGGCTACACGCACGCGTCCACACACCGGAGCTCATATGATGTACGCGCGTACACTTCTTGTCAAGTGGGGCCCAGCGGCATCGCCTCCTGGCCCGTCCAGCCCCACTCTTCCGCACCCCGCCCGGGCAGGTACGATAGGCCTTTGCGGGGCGTCACGGGGTCCAAACGGCACCGTGATGGCCCGGTCGGATTTGGTTTGGCGACAAGCAGGCAAATTGGGTGCACACCGTGACCACGCCGGTACAACCGCGGTTTCATCGCATCGGGGCAGTCGACTCCGTCGGGGCCGCGATCACGGTGCTTTCGTGCATCTTCGCCGTTCTGGCCAACGCCGTTCCCGCGTCACGGGCCGACGACCCACCGCCGCCCGTCGCGAAGGGCCCAGCCCAGCTCAATATGGCCCTCACGACGGCCAACATCACCCTCGGCGACCCGATCTCAGGCGGGGAGGTCGCCGCTGAGTCGCTCGAGCACCGCGTCGTGCTGCTCGACTTCTGGGGGGTAGCGTGTCCCGCCTGCATCGCGACCATGCCGCTCGTTGAGCAACTGCACCAGACGCTCGGCCCCGCCGGTTTGATCGTGATCGGGGCGCACACCGAGGGGGGATCGGAAGCGGACCTCAAGAAGGCGGTCGCGACGCTCGGTATCACGTTTCCGATCGTCTCCCATGCCGTTGTGGAGGGGGGCATGGACTTCGAGGGACCCCCCCATGCCATGCTCTTCGACCATACCGGCCGCTGCATCGCCCGCGGCTCTCCCCGGGAACTGGCCGACAAGGCCGCTCGGGCCGTGCAGGCCGCGCCCCCCGTCATCCTCGCGGGCCGGAAGCTCGAGAAGCTGATCGGTGTCGAGAAGATGCTGCGAGACGAGGCCAAGTTTGTGGCCGTGTTGCGGAAGGCCGGCAGCCTCGTCGACTCAGCCGACGCCGAGACGGCTGCCGAGGCAGCGTTCGTGATCGAGCGACTCACCGCGCATGCCGAGGCCCTGCTTGCGGAGGCCGACGAACACAAGGCTTCCGACGCCTACCGCGCCGCCCGACTGCTCAATCGCGTTGTCGCCGCCTACCGGGGACACGATGCCAGCAAGCGAGCCGCCGACCTGCAGCGGGAATGGAAAAAAGATAAGCAGTTTACCGACGGCCTGCGTGCCGCCGACATGGCCGGACAGCTCGAAGCCCTCCGCGGCCAGGCGATTGCCCAGGCGAGCGGCGGCAAGAACCAGGGGCAGGACGTTGCCAGCATGGCGGTGGCCAACAAGATTCCTCCCGTGGTCAAGAGCCACCTGGCGCAGCTGGCCGGGATGGTGCGGCAGCTGAGTCCGGGCTCGAAGTTCGCCGCGCGGGCCGAGGATATCGCGGTCGAACTCGGCCTCACGCTTCCACCGCCCCCCTAGCATTCGCCTCCAGGGAGACTCTTGAAGAAAACCCCTGCTTCGATCCCCTGCCAGTCGTGCCGCTCTTCCTCGCTCCAAGGACCACCGCAACCATGCCACCCTCCACGCTCTCCCGGCGGAATCTCCTGGCCGCGCTGCTCCTCCTCTTTCTGCCAACGTCGGTGGTGACGCGGGGAGATGATCCCGCGTGGAAGCCGCTCTTCGACGGCAAGACGCTGGGAGACTGGAAACCGACCCCGTTCGGTGGTGAGGGGGAGGTGACCGCCGGCGCGGGCGTGCTCCGGATCGGGATGGGTGTCGACCTGAGCGGCATCACATGGAAGGGAGACTTTCCCAAACAGAACTTCGAAGTCTCACTCGACGCCCGCCGCGTTGATGGCAACGACTTCTTCTGCGGACTCACCTTTCCAGTCGGCGACGACCACTGCAGCCTGATCCTGGGTGGCTGGGGAGGTGGCGTGGTCGGGCTGTCGAGCATCAACGGCGAGGATGCGGCCAACAACGCCACGACGAAGATCATGTCGTTCGACACCAACCGCTGGTATGCCGTGCGGATCCGGGTCACGGCCGAGCGGATCGAGTGCTTTTTGGATGACGAGCAGGTCATCGACCAGGTGCTGGAGGACCACGTGCTGTCGGTCCGCCAGGAGGTGATTCCCTCGCAGCCGCTGGGCATCGCCACCTACTGCACCACAGCGGAGATCCGCGGCATCCGCTGGCGGCCTGTGCCCGCTCCCACGGCTCGCCCGCCCGCCCCATGAGCCCCATCAATCTCATGAACCCCACCGACGCCGCCCCCGATTCAGTCCCTTCTGCCGACGTGACAGCCGGCCTAGAGCCGGCTGATCGCGAGACAGTGCCCACGGCAGACAGGCTGCGGCAGCGGATCACCGGCGAGGCCGCCCGCGGTGTGACCAGAGGCTGCGACTCCCGGCGGGCGGTGTTTCGCGCCGCCCGGCGAGTCGCCCGCGGCTGGGTGCCGGATGACCGTCTGCCGAGCGAGGGGGAGATCCGCCGTGAGGTTCATCGGCGGCTCGACCCCACCGGCTCGCTCACCCACCTCGGCGGCGATCGCTTCGACCGGCTCGCGGCCATGGTCGCCGTGCTGGAGACAGTTCGTCAGAATCCCGCCCGCCACCCGGAGGGAGACGCGCTCCACCACACGCTCCAGGTGTTCGGCCTTGTCTTCGGCGAGCGGCCCTTCGATGAGGAATTGCTCACCGCGGCGCTTGTCCACGACATCGGCCTGGCGATCGATCGGCGGAACGCCGTCGCTGCCGGCTGCGAGGCGGTCGGCAACCTCGTCACGCCCCGCACCCGCTGGCTGATCGAGAACCTTCCCGCGGCACGGGCCTACACCGATGGAACACTCGGCCACAGGGCCCGCAAGAGGCTCGAGCTCCATCCCGACTTCCTCGATGTGCTGCTGCTGGCCGAAGCAGACCGCGGGGGCCGCGTCCGCGGTGGAGACGCCCCTTCGCTCGACGAGGCCGTGGCTCTGCTTCGCGATCTCGAGCGGGCCGACGGCGAACCGGACGATCGGTTCTAGAGCGTCAAGCAACCCCGGTGCTCTTCATGCCTGGATGATCGGGCGGGGCATCTGGCCGAGTGGGTCGGGGTAGCCCGTGCCACCCCGCCGGACGTTCGCTTCGGGCATCCTACCCCTGGCCCATACAAGCCCCGGGCGCGAGCCCGGGGACAGTCCCCTGCGGGTCGAACATCGTGCATGGCCCAGCCGCTAGGCGGAACCATCACACGGCGTACGCGAGAAGCTTCTCACCAATGGCATCGGAGGTTTCACCGCCGAACTGCTGTCGCAGCCAGATTTCCGTGCCGACGAGGAGAAAACGCAGGTCGATGTCGTGCGTTAGATCATCAACGATGAACTCCGTCGTCGCCCGTGACCACTGCAACTGATCGGCCAGCAGCCCGCCAAGCAGCATGCGCTCGGTGCCCGCCGTGTAGGCGCTCGGTATTGGAAACCCTTTTTTCTTTGCATAAACCACGTCGCGGGGGAGGCGTTTGACCGCGACGGTTTTCAACGCCCATTTGCCTTGGCCGCGCCGGAGCTTGACCGAGCAGGGAAGATGCATACCCAAATCAATCAGGCGGTTTTCAAGAAATGGGACCCGCATCTCGATCGAGGCGGCCATGCTGATGTGATCGTGTCGGTGCAGCACCCACGAAAGGTGTTCGACAAGGTCGGTGAGGCCGGAGACGATCAGGGCACGCTCGGAGAGACGGTCTATTCCCGACAAACTTTCAAAAAGTCTGCGCGGAAGAAATTCCCGTTCGGCGTCGGCGGCGAGCGCTACTCGGGATCGGTGCCGGTAACCCGCGCTGCTCATGATGGCCTGCTGCAGGGGAAAGCCGCGTTGTCGCGATGGTGCACGGCTCCTGAGCAGAGAAGTCGCCGCCGCCGACAACCATTGCCAGCGTTTCCAGGACCGGTGAGCAGCCGCGTGCCAGGGATAGCCGCCGAAGAGTTCATCGGCTCCCTCGCCGGTGAGGAGAACCTTGATCCCGTCCGCCCGGCAGGTTCGCGCGACAGAGAGCAGGGCGGGCTCGCTGGGGTGGTGGGCGGGACTGTCGAGATACCAGATGCAGACCGGCCAGAGCCGAAGGTATTCCTCGCGGGGTACCGCCACCACCTGGATCGGGATCTTGATATGGCGACCGACCCGTAGGGCCTGCGCCGCCTCGCCGCTCCCGACGGGTGCATCGGCCACGTAGCCGACCATGCCCGGCCTGTCGTCGCCGGCATACGCCGCGACCAGGCTCGAATCCACTCCACCGCTACACATCGCGGCGATCGGCGCATCGCTCGCGAGATGGATACGGACGCTCTCTCGGAGGTCGCAGGCTAGGGTCTGAGTGACGTTTTCCAGATCGATCGACTGGTGATTGGCCGTCAGACGCTTCCGGTCGAGTGCAGTTTCGAGATCAAAGTAGCGATGCTTTGTGACACCATCGCCGGTCACTTTCCACCAGCTGCCGGACGGCAAGCCGGTGACACCGGCAAAGAGCGTTTCGTGGGAATGTCGCCGCGTAAGAAATGCGCGATTCAGGGCCGCTTCATCGACCTGCTTCACCACTCCCGGATGCGCGAGGATGGCTTTAACCTCGGAGGCGAAGAGAAATTCCTGGCCCGCCTCCGCCACATACAGCGGCTTGATTCCGAGACGGTCGCGGGCCAGCCACAAGGCTCCGCAGCGGAGATCAACATAGGCAAGCGCGAACATCCCGTTCAGGAGAGGAATGGTTCGCTCCGGTCCCCAAGAATGGAGGGCCGCAAGCACGACTTCCGTGTCGGATGTGCCGACAAATGAAATGCCCTCCTGTTGAAGTTGCCCACGCAGGTCCAGATAGTTGTAGACCTCGCCGTTGTACGCGAGCACCCCGCGGCGATCCGAACTGAGCATTGGCTGATGTCCGGCCGCGGACAGGTCGATGATTGAGAGCCGTCGATGTCCGAGTGCAATCCGCCCTTCCGACCAGACTCCACCGCCATCCGGCCCACGATGGAGAATGGTGGTAAGCAGTCGCTCGATGAGAGCGGGGTCGGCACCAGCTCCGCTGCGTTGCCAAATCCCGACGATTCCACACATCAGGCCACTCGGCAGAGTTTTCTGGGTCCACGCAACCAGAGGCATGAGAATTCCCCAGCGGTTACTCCGTCAACCCCTCCGGACCATGTGGATACCTGCTACTGGATAAAGCAACCCCTCTTCTGTAGATGCCGCGCCGCCGCCGCAGGATGCCCTTCTCTCTCATGGCCCGCCCGAAGGGCGGTGCTTCCAGGCGGCGGAACGCCGCCGCACGCCCGCTGCCGCCGCGAAGCCGCACTCTGTAGTCGGTCGCTCCAAGCGACGTACTGCTGGCCGATCTCACCAAAGGATCTACGCAATCCCGCTGCCAGCCGCCTGCCGCACCCGGCGACTGCGGCCGGCCAGCGCCGCCATCACAAACCCAGAGTCGAGGCTCATACCAGGGCCGTTTTTACCAACAGATTCTGCTGAGGAGCCTGATTCTCCATGTCATGTCCTCCTAGCCCTCTACTCTAATAAGGGAAAGGCAGGTGTCTCACCTATCATTGGCACAGAGGGTCTGATCGGGCACGCCCTTGCGCACGAATGGGTCCCGAAGCCGCAGTTCGACCTCGAGCGGTCACATTCCGTAGGGGAAATCCGCGTGCTCAGTCAG
>JBBEEF010000011.1:0-1488 GCA_040880915.1 Pirellulales bacterium | reverse complement strand
GGTGTCCGCGGCCGGCCATTGAATCTCCACCCGCGTTGCGGGTGTGGGCCAGCGGCCGGTGACGACCCACTCCGCCGCGGCGGGGGAGGCGTCGGCCAGCAGTGCGGCCTGAAGTGCGGTTTCGTAGTCGTCGGCCATGGGGTCCCTCTTCCGATGTCGTTGGCACCATCGTCGCCGAATTTCGTCGAAAATAAGGGGCCGGTCTCGGCGTGTCGGTACCAGGTACGTGGGTTCGCCTGCGACAGGATCGCTCCATGGCTCAACCGCATAAAGGTGATCGCGAACAGATCAAGCTACGTGCCGCAGCGGTCGTATACACACGCCTGCGGGAAATGGCCGCCGAGCGTGGCACCAGTGTCAGTCAACTCTCGGCGGACCTATTGGCCATGGCCGTTGGACATCCTGAGGTTGTCCGCGAGCTCGACAAGGAGGTACTGCCGCTGGCGATGTGAGCCACGGCCCGGCCCGTTCGCGGCCCGGGCAGAAGCCGACATCTTCATAGCGGTGCGGATTCACCCACGCTGAACATGACGAAGGCCCCGCATTAGCGGGGCCTAGGTCGAGGGTTTGAACCGAGTTGACGCTCGGTTCCGGGTCCGCACCCGTTGCCCCTGAAAGGGACGTGTCTTGGACGACTCGTCTCACGGTAGCGCATACCTGTCTGCAGTTCTAGACCAGACGCACCGTGATCCATCACATCGTGATCTTCGCCCGGTTGCTTACCGCGGCTGTAGCGTTTCGCTGCGCCGGCGCGGGGTGGCCCGCACCCGCCCGTGGGCGGTACGGATCGCCCAGGCGGTGTGTGAGCGGGGGAGTGGTGAGTCCGCCGACACTGCGTCGACGAACCCGCCGCGGATCGTCCTCGAACTCGAAGACGGGGTGTGGTCCGGCGTTGCGTGCTGGGCCGGCCGCGCTGCGCGGTGGGTGCGCTTGACCGTGCCGATCGCCTACGACTTGCGCTACGACACCTGTGTCCGGCCGGTCCTCAAGGACAACCAAGTCAGCCGGGCAGCGATCCTGATGGTGGCCGAGGCACGGGCCGGCTACGCCGAGTACGCCACCGGCCGGGACTGCCGGCCATCGAATGCCCGGCTGGCTCGCGACACCGGGTTGTCGGTACGCACGGTGCAGCGCGCTGATGCGGCACTGCGGTTGTTGGGGGTGGCCACCGAGGTCCTGCGCGGGCGCCAACGCACCCGGGCGGAGCGGCTGGCGTCGTGGCGGGTGGGGGATCGGGGCCGGGGGTGGGCGTCGGTGTGGGCGCTGCACGACGACGCGGCGTTGGCCCGCGCCGTTGGTGCGCTGTCACCCCACCCCGGAGGGTCTCTTGTAGGGAAAAGAAACTCTTGTTTATCTCCACTCACTACAGCGCACCGGCGCCCTCCGGGCTCCGGTGGAGGCGGCGCGCAGCGCCGCACCAGCCCGGACCCGGGGGGTGGCCGGTTGGCGGCGGGGTGGCGGGCGGATCGGCATGGACCGCCGTGGGCC
>JBBEEF010000010.1:0-8815 GCA_040880915.1 Pirellulales bacterium | reverse complement strand
CGCGGCGCCGACTTTGGGCGGCATGGCAGGCGGGGTGGCATTTGGTCCCGCAGTCCCCGGGCTTGCGCCCGGGGCTTCTATGGCCGGGAGGGCTTGCACGGAGTCCGCCACAGCAGCTGCCCGGAGCGACCGCCGGGATGGGATGGGCAACCCCGGCCCACGCTCACCGTCTGAGTTCACTCGCCCAGTTTAGCCGCCCAGTTCAGCCGCCGGCCAAACGGCGGGCGATGGCCGGGGCGAAGTAGGTGAGGATCGAATCGGCCCCGGCCCGCTTGATCACGAGCAGGCTCTCGAGGGCCGCCTTGTCGCCATCCAGCCAGCCGTTGTCGGCCGCGGCCTTGATCATCGCGTACTCGCCGCTCACCTGGTAGGCGAAGGTGGGCACGCCGAAGGCTGCCTTCACGCGCTGGATCACATCGAGCGAGGTCAGGGCGGGCTTGACCATCACCATGTCGGCCCCCTCCGCCAGATCAAGGGCCACCTCGCGGAGGGCCTCGGACACATTCGCCGGGTTCATTTGGTAGGGCTGCTTGTCGGCCACGCCCTTGGCAGCCGCCGTGCCGAGGGCCGCCGCACTGCCCACCGCGTCGCGGAAGGGGCCGTAAAATGCCGAGGCATACTTGGCAGCGTAGGAGAGGATGCACACCTCCTCGCGGCCCACATGGTCAAGCGCCTCGCGGATCGCCCCGACGCGGCCGTCCATCATGTCGGAGGGGGCCACGACATGGCAGCCTGCCGCGGCGAGCACGACCGCCTGCCGGCAGAGCACGGCCACCGTCTCGTCGTTCACGATCTGGCCACCCCGCACCAGGCCGTCGTGGCCGTGGGTCGTGTAGGGATCGAGGGCCACATCACAGATGATGCCGAGTGAATCACCGAACCGCTCCCGGACCGCCCGCACGGTGCGGCAGGCGAGATTGTCGGGATCGAGGGCATGACCACCGTCGTCGGTCTTGTGCTTCGGCTCGACCACCGGAAAGATCGCGATCGCGGGGATGCCCAGAGCCAGCGCCCGCTCGGCTGCCACGAGCACGCCCTCGACCGGCAGCCGCTCGACGCCCGGCATGCTCGGCACGGGGAAGGCCGCCTCGTGATCATGGACGAACATCGGCCAGACGAGGTCGGCCGGCGTGAGCACGGTCTCCGCGACAGCACGCCTGAGCCACTCATGCCGCCGCAGCCGCCGCAGCCGGGTGGTGGGAAACGATCCAGCCTGGCCCGGTTCGCTCATGACCGCCCGTCCACGGTGATAGCCGAGGCCACTTCAAGCAAGGGTTCGCAGGCCTCACCGGTCCGGGTGGCGATCGCACACGCTTCATCCGTCTCCCAGACGGCCACGCGGCGGGCCACGACGCCGAGATCATCAAGCACGTGCGGGGCCACCACCTCGAGAAGATACCGGGCCATGTTCTCGGCCGTCGGGTTCCAGGGCAGGAGGAAGTATTTCGTGGGCTCGGCCAGCCGCACGGCGGCCAGCGCCGTCGCGTCTTTCTCCCACAGGATGAAGGTGTGGTCCCAGTGTGCGTCGAGCCAGCCCAAGAGCCGCCGCTTGATGAGCGAGAAATCGACGACCCGGCCGACGTCATCCACCTCGGTACCGCCGGCGATTGCCTCCACCTCGACGTCTACCCGGTAGTTGTGGCCGTGAAGGAAGGCACAGCGGCCCTCGTGGCCGAGCAGGCGATGGCCAGCGCAGAACCTGAGGCTGCGGACGAGCGATAGCCGGGTGGCAGAAGGGTCGAGCATGGCACGTGCGGCGGTGAGGCTGGGAGACGACGCAATCATACCCCGCGAGTTCCCACTGCGGAGCGGGTTCCGGGCGGGTATCTTACAAGGGTGCCTTCCAAGATATTTATGGACTGGAGGGATTACCCATGCCAATCGAGCGGCGTAGGAAACCGAGCGCAGCCAGGATGGCGAAGCGAGGTTTCCTCCGAGTGAGCGAAGGCCAGGATGGCCGCAGCGAACGTCCGGCGAGATAGCATGGGCAATCCCGGCCCACTCCGCTCGACGCACGACCATCCGGATCCATCTGACCATCTCTTCATCGCTTCCCGAAACCGACGGCTGCCCGTCCATGCACCCATGATCCTCGTCACCGGCGGCGCCGGCTTCATCGGTAGTAACTTCGTGCTTGATTGGCTCGCGGCCTCGGGCGAGCCGGTCGTGACCCTCGACAAGCTCACCTACGCCGGCAACCTGGCCAACCTCGCTGGTCTCGCGAGCGATCCTCGCCACACGTTCGTGCGGGGCGACATCGGTGACCGTGATCACGTCGAGTGCCTTTTGGCGGAGCAGGGCGTGCGGGCGATCGTGCACTTCGCCGCCGAGAGCCATGTGGACCGCTCGATCCACGGTCCCGAGGATTTCGTGGCCACAAACGTAGTGGGCACGTTCCGGCTGTTGGAAGCCGCCCGGGCCCACTGGATAGCGCTGCCGCCGGCGCCCCGGGCGGCCTTTCGCTTTCTCCACGTCTCCACCGACGAGGTCTACGGCACGCTCGCGCCCAACGACGCCCCCTTCACCGAACAGAGCCAATACCGCCCCAACAGCCCCTACGCCGCCACCAAGGCCGCCAGCGACCACCTCGTCCGCGGCCACTACCACACCTTCGGCCTGCCGGTCGTCACCACCAACTGCTCCAACAACTACGGCCCCTGGCAGTTTCCCGAAAAGCTGATCCCCCTCTGCATCCATCGAGCGCTGGCCGGCGAGCCCCTGCCGATCTACGGCGACGGCCGGCAGGTTCGCGACTGGCTCTACGTGGCCGACCACTGCACGGCCATCCGCCGGGTGCTCGAGGCGGGCCGGCCCGGGGCGGTCTACTGCATCGGTGGCTCAAACGAGCTGGCGAATATCGACGTCGTAACCCTGCTGTGCCGGATCCTCGACCAGGAATCGCCTCGGGCCGACGGCAAGCCCTACTCTAGCCAGATCACCTTCGTGGCCGACCGGCCCGGCCACGATCGCCGCTACGCCATCGATCACACAACGATCACCGCCGAGCTCGGCTGGCGGCCAAGCGAATCATTTGAGACCGGCCTCCGCAAGACCGTGCGCTGGTACCTCGACCACACCGCCTGGGTGGCCGACGTGACCAGCGGCGCCTACCGCGACTGGGTGGGCAAGCACTACGCCGCGGAGTCGAGGCCATGAGGACTCAAGGCGGCTGTCGGATGAGAGCGGAAGCGACGTCAACTGGAAGGTCGGGGTTGCCCGTGCCATCTCGCCGGACGCTCCCTGCGCACATCCTGTGCTCCGGTCGCTCGATGGAAACCTCGCTTCGCCATCCTGGCTGCGCTCGGTTTCCAACGCCGTCTCGATTGGCACGGGCAACCCCTCCGCCCAAGAGCGTTCCAGGAAAATCCGAACCGGGAAGCCGGGCCGGGGGTCGCGCGCAGCCGCCGGTGCATTTCGACTGTCCGAGTTGGCGCACCATGCAAGTTAGGCATGCTTCGTCGAAATCCGCCGGCGGCGAGCACGTGCCCCCGCCCGGCGGCTTTGGCCCCTCCGGTCAAGCACCATGAAAAACTCGCAGCGGAAAATGCTCGTGACCGGATCCTCGGGCCTGATCGGCAGCGAGGTGGCGAGCCACTTCGACGGCCTCGGCTGGGAGGTGCACGGCGTCGACAACAACCAGCGGGCCGTGTTCTTCGGGCCGGCCGGCGACACCCGCTGGAATCAGGAGCGGCTCGCGGCCTCGCTCACGAGCTTCCGCCACCACGAGCTCGACATCCGCGACCGGGCCGGGGTGCTAACGCTCGTCGCCGAGGTCAAGCCCACGGCGATCGTCCACACCGCAGCCCAGCCCTCCCACGACCGGGCCGCCGCGATCCCCTTCGACGACTTTGACACCAACGCGGTCGGCACGCTCAATCTCTTGGAGGCCGCCCGCCGGGCCTGCCCCGAGAGCCCCTTTGTGCACATGAGCACCAACAAGGTCTACGGCGACGCCCCCAACGAGATTCCGCTCGTCGAGCTCGCGACCCGCTGGGACTATGCCGACGAGGGGTACGCCCACGGGATCCCCGAATCCTTCCGGACTGACCAGAGCAAGCACTCGCTCTTTGGGGCCTCGAAGCTGGCTGCCGACGTAATGGTGCAGGAGTATGGTCGCTACTTTTCCCTGCCCACCTGCTGCCTGCGGGGGGGCTGCCTCACGGGCCCGGCCCACTCGGGCGTGGAGCTGCACGGGTTTTTGAGCTACCTCGTGAAGTGCAACCTCGAAGGCCGGCGGTACACCGTCTTCGGCTATCAGGGCAAGCAGGTCCGCGACAACATCCATGCCGCCGACGTGGCCGCCTTCATCAGTCGGTTTATCGCCGCCCCGCGACCGGCGGCCGTCTACAACATCGGCGGCGGCAAGCCCAACTCCTGCTCGATCCTCGAGGCCTTCGAGTTGGCGGCGGAGCGGACGGGCCAGCCGATGGACTGGGTCTACGACGAGCAGCCGCGGGCCGGCGACCACATCTGCTATTACTCGGACCTCCGACGGATGCAGGCCGACTACCCTGGCTGGCGGCCCGAAATCTCCCTCGGCGAGACCTTCGACCAGATCGTCGCGGCCTACGAGCAACGGAAAGGCTGACGATTCGCATGGTTGTCCAGAGGATTGTTACCGGGATGGCGTGCGAGCCCGCCGTCCCCGGGCTCGCGCCCGGGGCTTTGATGAGATCGATCTAGCCAACGAATCCTTCCTATTCTCCATGAAGATTCTCATCACCGGTGGCTGCGGATTTGTGGGGGCGGCGCTCTGCCGGCGGTTTCTCACCGCCCGCGCGGGCCTCGCGGTCACCGTCCTCGACAGCCTCAGGCGGCGGGGAGCCGAGACGAACGTGGCTGACCTCGAGGCCCGCGGCGTCCGCGTGGTGCACGGCGATGTCCGCGTGGCGGCCGACATCGACGCCCTGGGGCCGTTTGACTGGGTGATCGATGCGGCGGCCGAGCCGAGCGTGTTGGCGGGCACGGCCGCCGGCGGACAGACCGGCCGGCGGCAGCTTGTGGACCATAACCTCGTCGGCACCGTGAACCTGCTCGAGGCCGCGGCCCGCTGGCAGGCGGGCATGGTTCTCCTGAGCACCAGCCGGGTGTATTCGATTCCCACGCTTGCGGGCCTGCCGCTTGCCGAGCGGTCTGGCCGGGGGGGTGGGGCGGCATTCGCCCTCGACGCCACGCATCCTCTGCCGCCGGGCGTCTCCCCTGCCGGGATCAGCGAGGGGTGCTCCTCGGCCTCCCCCGTCTCGCTCTACGGCGCGACCAAACTCGCGGCTGAAATTCTGGCGCTTGAATATGCCTACGCCGCTGGCACGCCGCTGGTGATCGACCGCCTGGGCGTGATGGCCGGGGCCGGCCAGTTCGGCCGCGCCGATCAGGGGATTTTTTCCTGGTGGATCCACCGCTGGGCCGCCCGCCGCCCGCTCTCCTGGATCGGCTTCGGCGGCCGGGGGCTGCAGGTTCGCGATTGCCTCCACCCTGATGACCTGGCCGAGGTTCTCCTGTCACAGTTGGCCGCGGCCCGCGGCGGCGAGCCCGAACTGGTGAACGTCTCCGGCGGCAGTGTGAGCGGGACGAGCCTGGCCGAGCTTTCGGCCTGGTGCGCCGAGCGGCTCGGGCCTCATGATGTTGCCGTCAGTCATGAATCCCGGCCCTACGACCTCCCCTGGGTCGTGCTCGACCACGCAGCCGCGACTTCCCGGCATGGCTGGAAGCCGGCCCGCACCGTGGAGCAGATTTTCGAGGAGATCGCCGACCATGCCCAACGACATCCCGGCTGGCTCGACCGCTGTGGCGGCTGAGAGCACGGTTTTCGCCGCGCCGGACTTCCGTGCCGACAGGCCGCTCCACAAACTCTCGGTCGTGATCCCGGCCCGCGACGAGGAGGGCTGCATCGTGGCCACGGTGGAACACCTCCACCTCGAGTTGCGGATCCAGAACGTGCCCCACGAGATCGTGGTGGTGGACGACGGCTCGACCGACTCGACCTGGCGGCTCCTCGAGGAGACGGCCCGGCGGATCCCGGAACTCTCCCCAGTGCAGAACCTCGGGCCGCACGGGTTCGGCCGGGCGATCCAGCGCGGCCTGGCGATGTTCACGGGCGACGCGGTGGTGATCATGATGGCCGACGAGAGCGACGACTGCCGCGACGTCGTCCGCTACTGGAACACGCTGCAGCAAGGCTGGGACTGCGTCTTCGGCAGCCGGTTCATGAAGGGGGGCGGCGTGATCGACTATCCCCGCGTGAAGCTGTTCTTCAACCGGATGGCCAACTGGTTTGTGAGGGTGCTGTTCCGAATCCGGCTCAATGACACAACCAACGCCTTCAAGGCCTATCGCCGCGAGGTGATTCAAGGCTGCCTCCCGATCCTCGCCCCCCACTTCAACATCACCGTCGAACTCCCCTTGAAGGCGATCGTCCGCGGGTACACCTGGACGGTGATCCCGATCACCTGGCGGAACCGCCGCACGGGGATGGCCAAGCTCAAAATCCGCGAGATGGGCAGTCGCTACTTCTTCATCGTGGCCTACGTCTGGCTGGAAAAATATTTTAGCCGCGGCGACTACCACCGGCCCGATCCCCCGCTCCCGCCAGACGCGGAAGGCACGCGGTCATGAAGATCGTGCTCCTGGGAGCGGCCGGGCAGGTGGGGCGTGAGCTGTGCGGCGCGCTGGCTGCCCTGGGCGATGTCGTGGCCTGCGACCGCAAGGCGGCCAATCTGGAGCGACCCGAAGAGGTCGTGGCCCTGCTCGCTCGGGAGCGGCCTGCGGTGATCGTCAACGCCGCTGCCTACACGGCCGTGGATCGGGCCGAGAGCGAGCCGGACCGCGCGGAACTGGTCAACGCCACGGCCGTGGCCGCGATCGCCGCCGAGGCCGCCCGGCAGGATGCGGTTCTCGTTCACTACTCCACCGACTACGTCTTTGACGGCACCACCCTGGGCCGCCGCACCGAGACCGACGACCCGCGGCCGCTGTCGGTGTACGGAGCGACAAAGCTCGCCGGCGAGCGGGCGATCACCGCGGCTGGCTGCCGGCACTACGTGTTTCGCACGAGCTGGGTCTACGCCCCCCACGGGTCAAACTTCCTGCGAACGATTCTCCGGCTGGCCGGCGAACGGGACGAGCTCGCCGTGGTCGCCGACCAGACCGGTGCCCCCACCTCCGCCGCCCTGGTAGCCGAGGTGACGGCGGGGTTTCTTGGGTCGCTGGCATCCGCGCCGCCTGCCCACGGCCTCTACCACCTCGCACCCCGGGGCGCCGTCACGTGGCACGGCTATGCACAGGCGATCCTGGAAGCGGCCCGCGGTCACGGCCTGCCGCTCCGCGTCCCCCCAGAAGCGGTACGGCCGCTCACAACGGCCGACTATCCGACCGCGGCCCGCCGCCCTGCCAATTCGCTCCTCTGCACCGCCAAACTCGAATTGGCTCTCGCGGGACCGCTTGCGAATTGGCAAGATGACGTGATTGCCACAGTCGCCATGCTCGCGGCGACGGCCCGCTGACACCTCATCTCCGAAACAGCCCATGACCGCACGCAAAGGCATCATCCTCGCCGGCGGCAGCGGCACGCGGCTCCATCCGGCGACGCTCGCCGTCTCCAAGCAGCTGCTGCCGGTCTACGACAAGCCGATGGTTTACTACCCGCTGAGCGTGCTGATGCTCGCGGGCATCCGTGAGATCCTCGTGATCTCGACGCCGCAGGACACGCCCCGGTTCCGGGAGCTGCTCGGCGACGGCAGCCGCTGGGGCTTGCGGCTCGAGTACGCCGTGCAGCCCAGCCCCGAGGGTCTGGCCCAGGCGTTTCTCATCGGCGCGGAGTTTCTCGCCGGGGGCCCGTCGGTGCTCGTGCTCGGCGACAACATCTTCTATGGCCACGGCTTGGCCGAGCGGCTGCGGGTGGCCGCAGCCCGGGGGCGGGGCGCGACCGTGTTTGCCTATCCCGTGGCCGATCCCGAGCGATACGGCGTGGTCGAGTTCGACGCCGCGGGCCGGGCCGTGTCGATCGCAGAGAAGCCGCGTGAGCCCCGCAGCCGCTACGCCGTGACCGGGCTCTACTTCTACGACGACGAGGTGGTCGGCATCGCCCGGCAGATCAAGCCTTCGGCCCGCGGCGAGCTCGAGATCACCGACTTGAACCGGGTCTACCTGGAGCGGGGCGACCTGGCTGTCGAGCTGATGGGCCGGGGCGACGCCTGGCTCGACACGGGCACTCACGACAGCCTGCTGGAGGCGGGGCAGTTTATCCAGTCGCTCGAGAAGCGGCAGGGACTCAAGATCTGCTGCCCCGAGGAGATCGCCTGGCGGCAGGGCTGGATCGACGACGACGCGCTCACGGCGCTTGCGGCGCCGCTGGTGAAGAGTGGCTATGGCGGGTATCTCGTGGAACTGGCCCGCGAGGAGCGTCGCAGGTGAACGTCGTGGCCACCGAGATTCCCGGCGTGCTCCTGCTCGAGCCCCGCGTCTTCACCGACGACCGCGGGGCGTTCTTCGAGAGCTTTAACGCCGCCGCCTTCGCGGCGGCCGTTGGCCGGCCCGTGTCGTTTGTCCAAGACAACCAGAGCACGAGCCGGCGGCATGTGCTCCGAGGCCTCCACTATCAGGAGCCCAAGCCGCAGGGGAAGCTCGTCCGCGTTGTGGCCGGCGCGATCTATGACGTCGCCGCCGACATCCGCCCCGGGTCCCCCAGCTTCGGCCGCTGGGTAGGCAGCGAACTCTCGGCCGAGAACCGGCGGCAGCTGTGGGTGCCCGAGGGGCTCGCCCATGGCTTCCTCGTGCTCTCGGAATCGGCCGAGGTGCTCTACAAAACGACCGATTTCTA
>JBBEEF010000009.1:7016-8885 GCA_040880915.1 Pirellulales bacterium | reverse complement strand
CCAGGCTCAAGCGGGGTCGTCTCTCCGGGGCGTCATGGGCAGCGTCGACGGCATGCGCTGGGTGGCTGAGGGCGGAGTCTCGAGGGAGCTGCGGATAATCTCAACCTGCCTTGCCGTAAAGGGCACTGGGCCTGCGAGGAGTCCGGGCTCGGCGGTATCTTCCGGCACAAGGGCGGCGACAATCCGCGCGATGAGCTCATCGATGCCTCGCCGCGTCACGGTCGAAGTGACGACGCCACCCGGCGGGGCGGCCAGCGGCTCCGCGGCGAGATCCGCTTTTGTGATGACGAGCAGCTCACCCTCGACCGGCGGTGGCAGCGGATCACCGGCGGGCACCACCTGCAGCACGAGGTCTGCGGCCCGAGCGGCTGCCTCGCCCCGCTCGATCCCGGCCCGTTCTGTGGCCGACGCGGGCCCGGCGGAGCACCGGAGTCCGGCGGTGTCTACCAGCTCGATCTCCCAGCCCCCGAGAACGAGTCTCGAGGAGACGAGGTCGCGGGTCGTGCCGGGCTGCGGTGAGACAATGCTCCGGGCATGCCCCGCCAGGGCGTTGGCGAGGCTACTCTTGCCGGCGTTCACTTCCCCCTTGAGCACGCACCGCCACGGCTCGGTCAGCCGCAGGCCCACCCGGGCGCTTCGGAGAAGCCGGCCCGCGGCAGCGGGTAGATCGTTTGGCGAGAGGCTCGTGAGGTGGTGAATCGCATCACGCAAGAGGCCGGTCGCCTGCCGGCAGAGGATCCGGGCGGCCCGTGGGCCAGCCGCCCGGGCGAGGTGCTCGCGGGCCTCCATTTCGATCAAGTCGATGCCCCGCTCCCGCAGCCACTCGGGCCAAATTGTCCGCACGGCACCGGCCGCCTCGAGGCTCGCCATCACGGCCTCCGCGGCGGCATGGCCACCATGACAATGCACCTCCAGCCAGTCGGCGGCGTGCCGCACAACCACCAGCTCCTCACCCGGTTGATCCGCGTCGGTCGGGCCGCCGCCACGCCAGCGACCGACGCCGACCGAGCGGTCATCCCATGCCTCAAGCGACACGCCCCGCCGGCCGCTGAACTGACGATCAGCCAGCGTGCAGGCATCGGCCCCCGCCACCCCGACAACCGCGAGTGCGCCGCGGCCCGCTGGCGTGAGGAGGGCCACCCGCACAGTCGCTGGTTGATCAATCACGGCGAAGGAACCTCCAAGGCCGCTCGGAACGGGGGGGCAAGCATTGTCGGATTCTACGAGTGCGGCCTGTCCGGGCAACGTCCGGGCAACGCCCTGATAAGTGCCGCTACGACCGGCACAACGCGTAGGCCCGGGGGTAATGCGCGGGCGATTTTTACCCTCCAACGCCCCCGGCGGGGTGCATAGTTGGCTGGGGCCCTCCTCGGCACGTCACCTCGGGACACGCATGCAGAACTTCCTGGCCAAGTCGGTCGCCCTTGCCACGCTCGTTGGCGGCTTCGGCCTGACGGGCGACCTGGCCTGGATCGCGGAGCGGGGCACGCGGGTGCTCGGGGCGGCGGATGTTCCGCAGCAGTGCGAGCTGCCTGCCACCGCACCCGGGGGGATCGTGGTGCATGAATTCCCCCGCACACCTCAAACCACCGGGCAGCCACAAGCCCCGCAGGTGTCTTCCCCCGCGGCCGAGCCGCCGCCGGCGGTGCGGCAGACCGCTGACTTGAAGCCGCCCCCCGGCGGTCTCGGCGAGCTCGCCTGGGCAACGCTCGTTCCCGGCAGCCGGGTGATCGTCTGGCTGGCTGGATCGCCCCACCGCTGTCTCGTGCTCGACTTCGTCGATCCCGCGACCGGCGAGGCCCTGCTCTACGAAGCGGCTACGGTCTCGGCCGAAGGCCGGCCGCTGGCGACTGCCGGGCCTCCCCAGCG
>JBBEEF010000009.1:2819-6916 GCA_040880915.1 Pirellulales bacterium | reverse complement strand
CGCCACGTCGTCGCTCACGACACCGACCTGCTTCTTCGAAAGGCCGATCTTCCGCTCTTCAATATCGACGCGGAGGATCTTCACCTCGAGCGGGTCTCCGACCTTCACGAGCTCCTCGGCGTTCTCCACCTTGTCGTCGGAGAGTTCCGAAATGTGGAGCAGGCCCTCGAGCCCGTCCTCGAGCCCCACGAACACGCCGAAGTTGGTGATCTTCGTGACCGTGCCCTGGACGACGTCACCCGGCTTGTAGCGGTCGGGAATGTCGCCGGTCCACGGGTCGTCATTCATCTGCTTGAGTCCCAGCGCGATCCGGCGTCGCTGCTGATCGACCGAGAGCACCTTGCACTCCACTTCCTGCCCCTTGTCGAGCATCTCGCTGGGGTGGGTGACCTTCCGCGTCCACGACATGTCGGTCACGTGGAGCAGGCCATCGATGCCGTCGTTGATCTCGACGAACGCACCGTAGTTGGTGAGGTTGCGGACCACGCCCTTGACGATCGCGCCCGGCGGATAGTCGGCTGCCACTTTCTCCCAGGGATTCTGCTGGGTCTGCTTCATGCCCAGGGAGATTTCCTGCTTTTCCTTGTTGATGGCGAGCACCACCACCTCCACCTCGTCGCCCGGCTTGACGAGTTCGCTGGGGTGGCTGACCCGCTTTGTCCAGCTCATCTCGGAGATGTGCACCAGCCCCTCGACGCCGTCTTCGAGTTTCACGAATGCGCCGTAACTCATCACGTTGACGACCGACCCCATGCAGACCGCGCCCACCGGATACTTATCGGCGACCTTGGCCCAGGGGCTGGCGGTGCGTTGCTTCATGCCGAGCGCGATCTTTTCCCGGTCGCGGTCGATGTGGAGAACCTGAACCTCGACCTCTTGGTCGATCTGCACCATCTCGCTGGGGTGGCCGATCCGCGCCCACGACATGTCGGTGATGTGGAGCAGGCCGTCGATGCCGCCGAGGTCGACGAAGGCACCGAAGTCGGCGATGTTCTTGACGATGCCGCGGCGGACCTGCCCCACCTCGAGCGTCTCCATGAGCTGCTTCTTCCGCTCGGCTCGCTCCTGCTCGATGAGGGCCCGCCGCGAAACGACGATATTCCGCCGGGTCTCGTCGATCTTGAGCACCAGGCACTGGATCGCCCGGCCGCAGTAGTCGCCGATGTCGGCGGGGCGGCGGATGTCAACCTGGCTGGCGGGCAGAAACACGTTCACGCCCGAGATGTCGACGAGCAAACCACCCTTGATCTTGCGGATCACGAAGCCGGTGACGACGTCGTTTTCCTTGACGCTCTCCATGACGCGGAGCCAGTCTTCGATCCGCCGCGCCTTTCGCTTCGAGAGCGTGATCAGCCCCCGTTGCTCCTCGAGCGCGCCGTCCTCGAACTCCTCGAGCAACACCTTGACGATGTCGCCGATCTGGGGCGGCGGCTCGCTGTCATCCCACTCGTTCCGCGGGATATGGCCTTCGCTCTTGTAACCGACGTCGACCAGCACGAACTCGCTGTCGACCCGCAACACCCGCCCCTGCAGCACCGCGTTGACGGCGAGCATGGGCGTCGCCACCGCATATTCCTCATCGCCGGCCCCTGCCATGGCGAGTTCGAGTTCCTGTTCGAGATCATCTCCGAGTTCAAGTTCACGAATAAGGTTGCGGTTGACCATGCGTTGGGGGGTTCGGGGAAAAACCGGGGTTAGGGAAGGGAGGAAATGGGCGTGCGACGCCCGAGCGAGACCGCGGAGTCTAGCAGGCCGCACCGGCTGGAACAATCGAGCAGGGCTCGCGAACGCCCCATTTCCCCCGATCGTCGCGGTTCTCCGGCCGCTGGTCGGGGCATGGCCGATCGGTCGATGCCACACTCAGCGTGTCTCCGGAGCTCCGCCAGGCCGATGCTCACCCGCCGCCACTTGCTCGAATCGGTCGCCTTCGGGCTCTCGGGGCTCGCCATCCAGGCCAGCCTGAGGGGGCAGCTCGTCGAGGCCGAGGAGGGCGGGATTGCCCCGAGCCTGGGGGATGTCCGCACCCAGCGATACCGCGTGGGCATGCGGGTCGAGGCTGAAGGGGGGCCATGCCGAGGGCTCTACGCGACGCTCCCGGTGCCTGCCGAGTGGCCTGAGCAAAAGGTGCGGATCGTCGAAGAGGACATGTCGCGGGGCGTCCGCGGCCTTGAGTATCGCTCGCTCGGAGGCGTTACCCAGATGCTGGTCTCGATCCCGTCCCTGCCGGCCGGCGGCAAGGAGCACGCGATTGTGACCTTTGAGCTCGAGCGGGCCGCGATCGTCGTCCCGGAAGACCTCGCCAGCTGGCGGATCCCGGAGAAGCCCGGCCGCGACCTGCGAACACTGCTGGGGCCGAGCCCGTACGTCGAATCCCGGGATCCGAAGATCGTGAAATTCGCCAAGCAGGCGGCCGGCGATCATGAGGGCTGGCGTCGGGTGGAAGCGATTTACGACGCCGTCCGCGAAGCGGTCGAGTATCGAAACGGCGACCTGAAGGGAGCCCGGCGAGCGCTGGCCGACGGCTGGGGCGACTGCGAGGAGCTGACCTGCCTGTTCATCGCCGCCGCCCGGTCGCAAAACATCCCCGCCCGGACCGTCTGGGTGGAAGGACACTGCTATCCCGAGTTCTACCTGGAGAACGCGGCCGGCGTTGGCTGCTGGCATCCCTGTCAGGCGGCGGGCACAAGGGCCTTCGGGTCGATGCCCGACCAACTGCCGATCCTGCAGAAGGGAGATGCGTTCCGCGACCCCGACCGCCCGGGAAAGCAGCTCCGTTATGTCGCGGAGTTTCTCAAGGGGCAGGCCGTGGCCGGCGGCGGCAAGCCGCGGGTGAGCTGGATCCGCGAAGGCGCATAACGCCGCAGGGCGGGAGGCATTCTTTTCGGCTCAGGCCGGAGCGGCTGCCGCGGCGGCGGCGGCGGCGGCCTCGATCTCCGCAGCCATGGCCTCGAGCTCTTCAATTGGCCGGCCGAACTGGTCGCGAGCCACCGGAGCAAACCAACGGGGAAGGATCGGCAGTCCCGCCTCCTGCCAGCCCTGCTCCATCCGCTCGCCGGCGAGCCGGACGATCTTCTCGCGGCCCCGCCCGGTGAGTGTGGATCGGTCGGCCCATGGGGTTGCCGGGCCTTCGAACCCGGCGGCGGCAGCGGCCGCGAGCACCGGACCCATGGGAATGACCCCGGTTTCGCCCGGCATGAGCCGGTCAACCACCGTGAGGTCGGCCGCGGGCGTTCCCTGCGGGGCGTCCGAGAGCCGCACTTCCACGATCCGGCCGGGGGGCAGTTTGGTGACGAGATCGAGCGACTCACCGGTCGCGTACAGCGTCCACGCATCGACGACCGCACCGATCCGCTCATGGGCCACCATCACCAGACCAACGAGGCCTTCAAAGGTGTGGATGAAGGCGTGTGTCAGCCCTTCGCGGGCCGCGGCCTCCGGCCGGATTGCCAGCCCGAGCTGGGTTCCATGGGCCGCGAGCAGGTCGCCGATCGTGTTGAGCCGCGTGCGGTGCAGCTCGAAAAAATCCTTGAAGGAGTGTTCGTTTGATGCTGGGGCGATCGTCGTCACCGCCCGCGTGCACTCGCAGGCGGCCGCCACTTCGAGCCGGGCCGGAAGGTCAGCGATGTCGGCCGCAAACGCGGCTTCGTCGGCATCGAGCCGCACGGGCAGGTGAAACAGACCGCTCTTGAGCCGCGCGCTCACCATCAGCCGCCGGGCGTGCTCCACCCCGAAGGCCGCGGCCTGCTTCTCCATGTCGAGGATGTCGATATCCATCCCATCAAAGCCAAACGAGAGAGCCAACTCGATGAGTTCGCTGGGCCGTCCGGAGAGGGGGAGGCCAACGGTGCTGAGATTGCGAAACATGGCGGGCGGGTGTCTCGGGAGGGCAGAGATCGCGGGATGCGCGAAGCCTCGAAGTATACCGGCTGCCTGCGGGCGTGAAAGGGTATGAACCGGCCCGACGAATCCCCGGTTTTCCCGCGCGTGCCCCCGCGAGTCGAGCGTCTTACTCGGCACAGAAAACCCCTTGCGGGCATAAAAGCCCCGGGCGCGAGCCCGGGGACTGCGGGTGTGTGGGCCATCCCGCCCGCTATGCC
>JBBEEF010000009.1:0-2719 GCA_040880915.1 Pirellulales bacterium | reverse complement strand
GCCATCCCGCCTGGCCGGCCCTCAGTGGAGCAGCCCGCGTATGATGCTGGAATGAAGCAGGCATCTTGGCTCGAGAAAGGCTGGCTCACCATGCAGTGCAACATCGACAACCGAGGCCGCCAGGCCCGGATAATCACCGGGGCGGTCACCGCCGCAGTGGGCGTCGGCCTCGTCCTGGCCGCGCGGCTCGGGGCCCTGCCGCCGTGGGCTTTGTGGGCCGGCATCGGCTGCCTCGCAGGCGGAGCGTTCTCGATCTTCGAGGGCGTGAAGGGCTGGTGCGTGGTGCGAGCCCTGGGCTTCAAGACGCCGATGTAGCGTTCCGGGATTGCCGGGGGTGTGGGTGATCGCCGGACATCGCCAGACATAGAAGCCCCTGGCGCCAGCCGGGGGACTGTGACGTAGCGGACAAAGTTCCGCCGCTATTCCACCACGCGTTACCGACCCCGGGCGGCATGGCCAACGGGGTGGCCCGCCGACCCGCAGTCCCCGGGCTTGCGACCGGGGCTTGTTTGTATTGGTCAGGGGGAGGGGTTGCCCGTGCCAATCTCGCCGGCCTTGCAAGCAAGCGGAGGCAGGATGCCGAAGCGTAGCTTGCGTGGAGTGAGCGGAGGCAGGATGCCGTAGCGAACGTCCGGCGAGATGGCACGGGCAACCCCTCCCCACCCAGGAGGTGGCGTCAACTGTGCGGGGTGGCCCGCCGACCCGTCGTCCCCGGGCTTGCGCCGCGGGCAAGGCTGTCTGCGGATGATGGAGGGCCGAGTAAAAACTGGGAAGCCGGGTCGGGCGAGCTATCGACAGGCGTTGGTCCCGCTCGCAGGCCCGCTTAGCGGACCGGGAAAACGGACTCCCTCGCTGCCCCCGCGATCGCTACCGTCCGACCATGCCCTCATCCATCAGTCCATTGGCGGAACTGGCAAGGTTCACCCGCCAGCCCCACTTCGGCCGCTACGCGTTGCTGCTGGTGCATCTTCTGCTCCTGCCCGTGCTGTCGGTGCTCACCGAGGGCCACCCGCGGGCGGAGGTGCTCGCCATGGCGATTGAACAGTTTGTGTTCGTCGGCGCGGCGGCAGCGCTGGGTGGCCGGCGGATGCTGTTCTTCTGCCTGCCGCTCCTGCTGCCGGGGCTGGCGACCCTCGGGGCGACGATCCTGGCCGGTGAGATCCCCGCAGGTCATTACGGGATCTGGGCCGTCGCCCGTGCGGTGAGTTTCATCGTGCCGATCGTCACAGTGGGGCTCCTGATCCTCGTGGATGTTTTGGCCGCCAAACAGATCGTGTTCGACATGGTCTGCGGAGCGCTCTGCGTGTTCGTGCTGTTTGGGATGTGCTGGGCCAATGTCTACACGCTCTTGGAGCGACTCGCCCCGGGCTCGTTCGCCATCGACTTCGCCCGCTACCACGTCGATGCCGCCGCCGACCCGTTCGCCGCCGCCGGCGTGTTCACCTACTACTCGTTCGTGACGCTCACCACCGTGGGCTACGGCGATATCGTGCCTGCTTCGGCCACCGCCCGCTGGCTGGTGTGGCTCGAGGCGGTGTTCGGCCAGTTTTATATGGCCGTGTTTGTTTCCCGTTTGATTGGCCTCCAGGTGATCCTGCCCAAGGCCAGTGAGACCAGCGGGGCCAGCGAAACCAGCAAGGCGACCGCCGGCGAAGAAAGCGAGCCCGACACTCATCCAGAGCCGATCCGGCGAGCGGCCTGAAACTGGCGGATGAGACGGGAAACGGGCCGACGAGGAGCGCGGGGCCGAGGTGGGTCCTGATCGCGATGGCGAAATGCTGCCGCCATGTCCGGGCGGTACCAGCGAGAGCTGGACCTGCAGGTGCTTGACTACCTGCACGAATTCAGCGGGCGGGCACCGAGGCCCGGCCGTTGACCGCGTCGGCTACCGCGGTCGCGATCTCGTCGGCCATGCGCCGCTGCTGCGTGACGTCGGCAAAGCCGCTGTTACTCGCCACGATCTTGCCCGCCACAACGGCTGGGTTAAAGCCAGCCACCGCCCCGATGGCGAGCGTGCCTGGGGCCCGCCGGCCGCGGTCGGAGCTGTCGAGCACGAAGAACGGCCGGCCGCCGGCGGTGGCCGGGTCGGCCAGCGCGATGTCGATGCCGAGGGTCGCGTTGCCCGCGCCAAAGCCGATCATGTTGCGGGCCACGGCGCTGCCCTCGTCGAGGTTCACAACCTCGCCATAGAGCCGCCACCCGTCGGCCGGCGGCTGGGCGGCCTCGCCCCAGAACACGGCCGGCCAGCCGGCGGTCGCAAGCTCCTCGGCCACGAGCCTCGCTACCGCCACGCCCGGCGGCTCGCTGCGGTCGTAGCCCGTGACCGCATCGACGAGGTGCGGTCGCGACGCGAAGAGCGACCGCACCGGCCCCTGCGGAATGACAGGGGCCGCCTGCTGGGCGAGCTGTTGCTGCAGGGCCGGATCCATCCGGAAGGGGATCACGTAGATCCGCGCGGCCGGCGTGGCCGGCCAGGTGGTGGCGGCAGGCACGGCCTGGGACGTGGTGGGGCCGAGCAGCGGCGGCTGGGCCATTGCGGGATCGAAGACGCAGCAGGCCGCGACCGCTGCGATGCCACCTGCGAGCGTTCGGGCCGAGGAGGATAGAGAGACCATGAAGGAGCTTTCGACCTTTTGGTCTGGGCAACTTGAACCACCGATTTGAGCCGGCTCGAGATAGCACGGGCAACCCCACCCCCTGCCCCATACAAGCCCCGGGC
>JBBEEF010000008.1:0-8983 GCA_040880915.1 Pirellulales bacterium | reverse complement strand
GTACCATACGGTCGATCACACGCCGGCTGGAAGGGCATGGCCCTGGCTCACGCCGTCCGTTCCGGCTCCAGCACACCGAGGGGGGGCTTCCGGAGAAGTTCGATCGAGGCATGGCCTGCCGGCGGGTGCTGCTGGCTGTCAACGCCCTGGTTGGCCTTGGCAAACCCGAGCGCGAGCCGGTGGGGCCGCCCGCCGAGCAACGGCAGGCGGCATCGGTATTCATTCTCGTTTCCGGACATCACCCGGCCGTCGAGCAGGGGAGGGTCATGCCAGGCCTGGTTGAGCAGGCGCCGTGGCGGCGGCTACCGGAAAGACAACCGCGAGAGAGACGATCGCCGCGGCCCACGGGCGGCTGTGCGGACGGCACGGAGGAATTGATCGGGCGGCGTGAGTCATCGGGGGTGACAGCCGGCTGTGAGACGGAGTTTGGTCTTGGGGGCGGGGCCGAAGTTCGACGGCCACGTTGGAGCCCCGGAACCAGATTTACGACGCCCGCGTCGCGGGGCGATAGAGCTCCGCGACTGCGGGCTTTTCCCGCCCCACCATGATAGCCCGGGGCTGGCAGCGGCGGGAATGCAGTCATGCGGGCACCCACGGGATATCGGCGGTCGGGGCGGATGCCTCGTTGGCGGCTCCGGGCAAAGCCGCGCTGCGCTCCTGCCGCGATCGCCGTGCCGCCTGGAACGCGAGCAGCACGGCTGCCACGCCGCTGGCGAGCGGAAACGTCGGCCCGAGCCGGCGGGCGAGCGTCAGGCCCTCGAGGAGCGGCACGCGGGCGACGAGCACGCCGCGGGTGTGGGAGGGCAGCGTTGTCGCGACGACCCCCAAAGGCGTGATCACGCACGTCTCTCCAGTCGCCGCACACCGCAGCAGGCAGCGGCGGTTTTCCACGGCCCGGAGTTGGGCGAGGAGGCGGTGTTGGGCGAGAGACACCGGCTGCGTGAATGCCGAACCATTGACGAGCGACACGAGGACGTTCGCCGACGCGTCGACGAGTGACCTGGCCGCTGCGGGGACCATGTCCTCGTAGCAGAGCATCACCCCCAGCCGCGGCCGCGTACCCCAGTCGAGCACGCGTGCCTCGTCACCGGCGGTAATGTCGTCGGCCAGTGGAAAATGAAGGCGGATTTCCGGAACGAGATCGCCGCCCGGAACGTACTCGCCGAAGGGCATGAGGTGTCGCTTGTGGTAGCGTCCGCGGACGGCCTCGTGGGTGTCGAGCAGAATCGCTGACTGGTGGATCGCCCGTGGCCGTTCGGGATGACCGGTGAAGATCTTGCCGCCAAAGAGCAGTGGACAGGGGGGATTCTCGAGCGGTCGCAGGCCGTGCTGGGGTGGCCGTGACCAGGCCTGAGTGAGGGCCGGATCGGCGAGTGACTCAAGCCGGGCGTCGTAGCAGCCGCCGCTGGATTCCGGCCAGCAGACGAGGTCCGGCGAGGGGTCGCTCGCAGACCGCTCGCGGGTGAGCAGACGCAGGGCCTCGATGCCGTCGGGATCCTCGGGATTGGCCTGAACGAGGGCGGCCGTGAACCACGGCGCGGCATCGATCCGCCGCTCCCAGTAGGCCGCCGCGGCCACGCCGTACGCGATGTTGAGTCCGCACGTGACGAACGCGACCACGGCGGCAGGCCGCACGATGGGCGAACCTCGCGGCACGCCCCGGGCCGCGGCAAGGCCAAGGCCGAGTGCCTGCAGGAGGCAGGCCGTCGCTCCCGCATGGGCGAAGAGTGTCAACGTGGCGAACTCCGGGCCGAGCAGATCGACCGATTGCACCGTCACGGGCCAAGCCGCCTGCGCGTAGCCGAGTTTCCAGGGAAAGATCGCAGGCATAACCGCCTCGCTGCATGCGGCCGCGAGGCCCGCCGGCAGCCAGGCGTCGAGCGGGTGGCGGGCGACGCGTGCGGCGAACCAGAAGGGCAGCGCGAGCCGCACGGCATCCCAGAGCACGATCGGCGCGGCGACGAGCAGGCCGGCCGGGTATTCCGCGTTCATGGCGGCGGCAAGCACGTCGGGCGCCCAATGGAACGCGATCGCGAGCGCCAGCGCGGCGGTGCCCAGCATCCACGCCTCCCCCTGCCAGCCGCGGTTGCGGGATGCCACCAGAAGGGCGATGGCCACACCGAGCCACGCGCACCACACCAACCGCTGGTCGAGCCATGGCGCGGCGAGCAGGGCGGCGGCGACGAGCCCGATGCCCACGAGGGAGAGTGCGTGCCACGGTGTTCCGCGAAATCCCGCCATCGATGCTTCCTGGCGACTGCCCGCGGGAAACGTCGTCCCTGAACTGTTTCCGCGCGGTGCGAGTCAGTGGGTCAAGGATCAATACCGCGGCACGATGGCGACGGTCGGACCGGGTGAGAAGATCCTCGCGTAGGCGATCTTCCCCCTGCCGACCGAGTAGTTCACCGTGGCCGACGGCGGGGGCAGCACGCCCGTCGGGGGCACAAGCGTGGCGTCGATCACGGCGATCGTCCCCCCGCCGGATGGCACGGGATAGAAGATCGGCCGGCTGCTGGCCCCGAGCAGGATCGCGCCGAGCCGTTTGGCGTCCCGCACCGTGACCGGCGGGGCCAGACCCTGTGGCACGATCACGACATACGTCGGGATCGTGCCGACGTTCTGGATCTTCACGTTGGCGGTCTTCTTGACGCCCACGGCACCCCCCGTCCCGCCCGCATGGGCTGGGGCGGTGGCGAAGAAGCCGAGCGTTGCAACCGCGAGCACGGCGATACTATGTCTGCGAAGCATGAGTCACCCTTTCATTGGAAACAGAACCACTTGGGACTCCGGTGCGGTGTGCCGCCGACGGAGTGGACCACTGCGATCCCTCGCATGGGCGGCCGCAACGCGCGGCAGCCCACCGCCACTGGTGTGCGGGTCGATCATCACCGGGCCTGCGGTGAAGCATTGGCCTCACCGCCGGCCCGGGTGCAGATCGCCGCGAGCACCACTGGATCCATCGTGTCGTCGAGAAAATCGGTGCGGCCGTCGGCGAAGGCCCCGTGGGCACCGCCGGGATGGTTGCTGGCAATGTCGCTGCCGCGTGTGTTGATGAACGGCGCCCCCTGCGCGAAGCAATTGATCCTCGCCCAGCGGCCGGTCGCGTCGGTGTCGTCGGCAGGTGCGTTCGCGTCTGCCCGGTCGACGGCCTCGGCCACCAGCAGCGTCCGGGTCAATCCATCGCTGACCTGTGCAGCCCGGACTGGCCCTTGGAGACCGTCAACCGGGAACAGGATCCCGCTGGTGAACCCGGTCGGCCCCGCGAAGGGCACGCCCTCGGTAACCAGCCAGGCCCCCGCGATACCACCGTAATCGGCCTTCCCCAATGCCGTGACGATACCGGTCGGGCAGACGTAGCCGGGGATGTTCGCCTCCGCGGCGACGTTGTTACCGCCGCCGGCGTTCCACATTTTCGCGTAGTCGATGCGGGCCGCGAGCCCACGCTCGTCGATGTACGCAAGGATCAAAGACGACCACGCATGCTGCGTTCCCTCCGGCAGAGCCGGCCCGCGGGGCACCATGTCGCAGCCTGCCGGGAAGGCACGCCGCGCCGATTCGTGAAGGCAGACGCCGAGTGCCACCTGCCGAAGATGTTCCATGCACTGGGCCCGCCGCGCGGATTCCCTCGTGCTTTGAATGGCGGGCAAAAGCATGCCCACGAGCGCCCCGAGCATCCCGATGACGACGAGCACTTCGACGAGCGAAAATGCCCGCGGGCGGCCAGCCATAATCGCAGGGCCGGCCCGGCGACGACTCGTTGCGGGTGGCTGCGGAAAATCAACGCGGGTCAGAGGCGTCATCGCGAAGGTTGCCGTGAGAACGGCAGCCTGCCGATGGATCGCCCCGAAGGGAGCCCGCCAGACCGCGAGCGTCACTAATCTAGGCGACCCGGAGCGGGAGTCAATCACGTGACCAATCAATCAGCTACACGCCCTGGAAGGGTCCGGTCACCCCTCGATGGACACCTGGGAAGATCGCCCCAGCCATCTGTCGGAAGAGCCGTCCCGGGCTTCGTTCCACTCGGGCGACCGCCAGCCGCCGCGTCCTCCTGGCTCTAGACGGATATCACAGTCTGCCAGCTCAGCGGACCTTCGCATCGGGCAGTTCGGTCTTGATCCCCTCGTCGAGCGGCATCGGGTCGTTGCCAGGCCCAAGGCCATGGGCTTCGAGGATCGCGGCGAGCCGCTGCTCGAGGTCGGCCCGCGTGGCAGCGTGGGCCGGGGCGGCCGCGAGGTTTACCAGTTCCCCCGGGTCGTTCGCGAGGTCGTACATCTCCGGGCGATGCCGGTCGGGCGTGCCGTCGCCGTGCGGATACCGCACAAACTTCCAGCGGTCGGTGCGGATGCCGCGGATGTTGGGCGTGTAGGGAAACTGCTTTTCATAGTTGTATTCATAGAGCCACTCGGTTCGCCAGGCGGGGTCGGTGCCGCCTGCCAGCATCCGCCACGACCGGCCATCAATGCCCTCGATCGCCGGCGCCCCGCAGACATCGAGCACACTCGGGGCGATGTCCTCGACGAGTACCTGTTCGCCCACGACCTTGCCCCGGGGTAGCCCCGGCCCGCTGGCGATCAGGGGCACGCGGATGCTCGGCTCGTGCATCGTCCGCTTGTCGATCATGCCGTGCTCCCCTTCGAGCAGGCCGTTGTCGCCCATGAACACGATCAGCGTGTTGGCGAGCTGCCCGGAATCCCGCAGGTAGTCCACAAGGCGGCCCATGCTGTCGTCGACCGAGAGGATCGTGCCCCAGTAGGCGTGCACCATGTTCTCGAAGTCGACGACCCCCTCGGGCCGGGTGTCGGGAAACTTCTTCCGCCACTCAAACAGCGGCCCGTAGATGCCGTGCCAGGTGGTGAGCCGCTCCTTGATCCAGTCGGGCTTGTCATCGAGCTCAAAAGCGCTCGCCGGATAGGGCACGCGGATGTCGGCAAAGACCCGCTCATACCTGGGCTCAGGAAGGTAGAAGGAGTGCGGCGCCTTGTGGCCAATGCACAGGGCCCAGGGCGAGCCGGCCGGCTGCTTTTTCAGCCAGTCGAGGGAGAAGTCCGTGACGAGTGTCGTGTAGTAGCCTGGTACGACCTCGCGTCGCTCGCCATCAAAGTTCCACACGGTGTCGAAGTATTTGCCCTGGCCCTTATGGCTGACAAACCAATCGAAGCCGGGGCGGGGGTCGTCGCTGTCTTCCCCCATGTGCCACTTGCCGATGTATGCCGTGGCGTAGCCCTGCTGCCTCAGCCGGGCCGGCCAGTGGGGCAGGGCGGGGGGGAGTTCAGTAAAATTATCTCGTACGCCGTGGGCATGGGCATAGAGCCCGGTCAGGATGCTCGCCCGGCTGGGCGAGCAGAGGGAAGTGGTGCAGAAGGCATTGGCAAACCGCACTCCTTCCGCGGCGAGCGCGTCGATCCGTGGCGTCTTCACGTGGGCTGAGCCGTAGCAGCCGACGGCGTCGGGCCGGATGTCGTCGCAGAGCACAAAGAGTACGTTGGGCTGGGCAGCCGGTTCGGCGGCAGTCCCGAGCCGCCCGGCTCCGGCGACAGCCGCGACCACGAGCAAACCCTGCATTACGATCCTGCGCATGTGCGGGCTCCCTCTCAGGAATTGGAAAGAGAATGGTGGCGGGCGGTCACCGCCCCGCCGTCAGGCAGCACTGGCCGGTTTCGCGAACACCAGCCGGCCCGCCGATGTCTGGAGCGTGCTTGTCACACTCACGTCTACGGTGCGGCCAATCTGGCTGCGGCCGTTCTCCACGACCACCATGGTGCCGTCCTCGAGATAGCCCACGCCCTGGTCCGGCTCCTCGCCGGGCTTGACCAGCCGTACCGTGAGGGCATCACCCGGCACGAAGGCCGGCTTGAGCGCGATTGCCACGTCGTTGACATTGATCGCCGGCACGCTCCGCACACTCGCGAGCTTGACGACGTTGGGGTCGATCGTGACCACGCGGCCCTCGAGTTGGCGGGCCATGGCGACGACCCGCGATTCGAGCGTGGCTTCCTCGTCGCGTTCGTCACGGGGGCTGATGACGTCGATGTCGACCGCCTTGTTGGCCCGGAGGCGGTTCAGGATGTCGAGCCCCCGGCGGCCGCGGGTCCGGCGCTGCCGGTCTGCCGACTCCGCTGCCGCCTGCAGTTCATCGAGCACGAACGTCGGCACCACGAACCGGCTTTCGAAGATGCCCGCCTCGGCGAGGTCGGCCACCCGGCCGTCCACGATCGCCGTGGTGTCGAGCAGGTTGGGCCGCAGGCCGCGAACATCGCGGGCAAACTCGACGAACGGGATCAAGAACCGGAAGTCGTTTCGCGTCTGCAGGAGCAGGCTCGTGCAGAGGTAGCAGAGCACGGCCCCGAGGATGAGCGGCAGCCACGTCCAGAACGGGTCGGCCTGGTTGAGCGGCAAGACTGGCGTCAGGGCGAGCATCGTCACGTAGGTCATGAAGACACCGATCAGGAGGCCGAAGTAGACGGCCGTGATCGTCGTCAGGTCCTTGCGGCGGATTCCGCTGTCGATCGCGATGACCATGAGCGGCAGGGCGATCATCCCCGCGAGAATGCCCCAGGGCACCCAGGCCGGGGCCGTCCGCAAGGGGGGGGAATTGATGATCAGGACGGCGATACCTGCCGACACGACGATGAAGATCGCACGGAGGAAGAAGAGGGCCATGAGACAACGCTGCCGGCGGACAGTTTACACAATCCTAATTATACACCCGCCCCACGCACAAACCGGCCGGCCGGCTTCCAGGTGGCTGCCCTTCGCCCATGTTTTGGCGGTGAGCGGGGGTCCAAGCTGCTCCTCAGCGGCCGGTTCGCCGCGCGTGCTCGGTCTCCAGGAACCGGTCGGTCATTCCGGCGATGTAGTCGGCCGTGCTGCGGAGGCCGCCCAACGCCTCAGCCCGCTCGCGGTAGCTCGGGGGGAGCTGGTCAACATGGTCGCAGTACCAGGCAAAGAGTTCCGCCAGCTTCTGCTGGGCCGGCACGCGGACATCGATCACACGACCACTGCGGTAGACCCGCTCGAATAGAAACCGCTCGAGTTCCCGCTTGGCGGCTGCCACCGCCGGGGCATGGCAAACGATTCGCCGGATCGGGCCCCCTTCGACGGGCCGGCCCGCGTCCCGCACGTCGGCCACTGAGCGGGGGGCGATCTCCTCGAGCGTGGCCAGGCTCGTGCGGACCAGTTCGGCCACCTGGAAGTCGACCAGCTCGTGGATCACGGCCCGCTTGAGGTCGCCGCCGGTGAGCGGGCCGAACCGGTCGCGGGCCCGGGCTGCGGCGTCGGCCACCAGTGGCAGGTCGAGCAGTTCGTCGAGGGCGACGAGCCCCAGCTCGATTGCGTCATCGGCGTCGTGTGTGTCGTAGGCGATCGAGTCGGCCGCATCCACCACCTGCGTTTCGAGCAGCGGCGCGGGTGCGGTGCCGTCCTTCTTGCGTGTTGCCTGGGCGTCGAGAACCTCCCGCGAGAGATTAAGCCCTGGAAACTCGGGATAGCGGGCCTCCAGCAGTTCCATGATCCGCAACGCCTGGGCGTTGTGGTTGAAGCCCCCCTCGTCGCGGAGGAGTTCCGCGAGCACGTCCTCGCCGGCATGACCCAGCGGCGGGTGGCCAATGTCGTGGGCGAGCGCCAACGTCTCGACAAGGTCCTCGTTGACCGCAAGCGCCCGGGCCAGCGTACGGGCGATGTTGGTCACCTCGAGGGTGTGCGTGAGGCGGCTACGGTGGTAGTCGCCGTGGTAGCCGGTGAACACCTGCGTCTTGTGGGCCAGCCGGCGGAAGGCGGCCGAGTGAACGATCCGGTCACGGTCCCGCTGGTACGGGCTGCGGAAACGATGCGGCTGCTCGGCGTGGACGCGGCCGGTCGAGTCGGCGGCATGCATCGCCCAGGGAGCCAGCACCGCCGCCTCGCGGCTCCGCCAGTCGGGAATCTCAAACCCCGCGATTGTCATCTGGTCGCCTCCGTGAGTTGGAGCCAGAGGTCATCGAGCGACTGGGGCAAAACCCGAACCCCGGCGGTCGTGGGCATGAAATTCACGTCGCCGGCCCAGCGGGGCACGATGTGCCAGTGGAGGTGGCCGGGCACGCCGGCCCCGGCCACGCGACCGAGGTTGAGCCCGAGGTTAAACCCCTCTGACTCCATGGCCCGGGCGATCACGTCGCACCAGCGAACAAGGCACCGCTGGAGGTCGAGCAATTCGTCGTCGGCGAGGCCGGCGAGCGTACCGCGGTGGTCGAGCGGGGCGACGAGCAGGTGACCATTGGAGTAGGGAAAGCGATTGATCACGACCACGCTCCGCTCCGTGCGGCCCACAACGCCCAAGATCCGGTCGTGCTTCGGGGTCGCCGCCGCCGCCCGGCACAGGAAGCAGTCGCAATCAGCGGCCGGCCGCCACGCGTCGACTGGGACCGGCTCAGCGGGATCGCCCGCATCTCTTCCCTGCACATAGCCCAGTCGCCACGGGGCCCAGAGCCGCTCGGTATCCATGCCGGCAGTGTACCGCGGCCCGAAGGGCGTGGTTGCCACGCCGAACCTTGGCCCGATCACGTACGATAATGAGCGTTTCGTTGCCCCGCCGGATCCGCCCGGAAACGCTCCGTGGAATTCAAGGTCTCCCTCGACGTCTTTAGCGGGCCGCTCGACCTGTTGCTTTACCTCGTCAAGAAGCACGAGGTGAACGTGATGGAGGTGCCGATCGCGGTGATCGCCAAAGAGTTCTGCGACCACCTCGCCGTGCTCGAGGAACTCTCGATCGAGCAGGTGGGCGAGTTCGTCGAACTCGCCAGCGTGCTCCTTGAAATCAAGGCCCGGGCGCTCGTGCCGCGACCTGAGGAGCAGGAGGAGACCGTCGAGCCGATCCGCGAGGACCTCGTGCAACGGCTCCTCGAATACAAGCAGTACCGCGACGCCGCGGCACTCCTCGAGGACCGGGCCCGGCAGTGGGAACTGCGATTCCCCCGGATCCACTCCGAGGATCCGGCCCCGCGGAGCG
>JBBEEF010000007.1:6944-9046 GCA_040880915.1 Pirellulales bacterium | reverse complement strand
CGGCGTGCGTCGCATAGAAGCCCCCGGCGCGAGCCGGGGGACTGTGACGTAGCGGACCAAGTGGAGAAGAGCCAGGCTCAAGCGGCGTCGTGGACCCCGGGCCCCCATGGATGGCATGGGCCGAGGTGACGCGGGGTGACATTGATCGCAGGCTGGCCGTTGCTCCCGTAGTCCCCGGGCTCGCGGCCTGGGGCTTTTATGGGTCAAAGGGCCTCGGCCATCTCGCGGGCGTGGTAGCTCGATCGCACGAGCGGGCCGCTGGCCACCTTGCGGAAGCCCAGCCTGCGGGCGAGCGTGCCAAGGTCGTCGAACTCATCCGGTGGCACGTACCGCTCCACCGGAAGCGAGTCGGGCGTGGGCTGGAGATATTGGCCGAGCGTGAGATAGTCGACGCCGTGGTCAAGGAGATCGGCAAACACCTCCAAGAGTTCGTCGCGGGTCTCACCGAGGCCGAGCATCAGGCCGCTTTTGGTCCTGACATCGGGCATGAGTTGTTTGGCTCGGGCGAGTAGTTTGAGGGTCCAGGCGTAAACACTCTTGCGGCCACGGACGGTGCGGTAGAGCCGCGGCACCGTCTCCGTGTTGTGGTTGAACACATCGGGCCGCGCCGTCATCAGCCGTTCGAGGGCCCCCTCCTTGCCCAGAAAGTCGGGCACGAGCACCTCGATCGTCGCCCCCGTCGCTGCCCGCACCGCCTCGACCGCCTTGCGGAAGTGCTCGGCGCCGCCGTCGGCGAGATCGTCTCGCGTCACGCTTGTGATCACGACGTACGCCAGGCCGAGCCGCTTGGCCGCCTCGGCTACCCGCTGGGGTTCGTCGGCCTCGAGGTCTTCCGTCTTGCCGCGGGGCACGCTGCAGAATCCGCAGGGCCGGGTGCAGACGTTGCCGAGGATCATGAAGGTGGCCGTCCGCTGCGACCAGCACTCGAGGCGGTTGGGGCACTTCGCCGACGAGCAGACGGTCTCGAGGCCGAGTTCGGCGATCAAGGAGGCAGTTTCGCCGTGGCCGCCGCCGGGGGCGAGGTTCTGCCGCAGCCACGGGGGGAGGCGGCGGGCGGGGGCGGCCGGCGCCGGGGGGTCGTCGAGCGACACGATCGGCAGCGGATTGGAGGTGATGTTAGCCGACACGGCTGATGGTCTCCGAGAGAGAAGAGCCCAATGCCGCTGGCATGACCGGGAACCCCGAGTGCACGTGCGGGGTGTCAAAGCCAAACGACTCGGTGATCGCCGCCACGAGGGTGGTCCGTGCGTCCTGGAGCCGAACTCGCCGCCGGATCTCGGCCTCGATCGAACCCATGGTCATGGCCACCTGCCTGCCGTCGGCAAGCGGCCGTTTCTGGCTCGTGACGCGGTGGGCAAGATCGAACGCCGAGGAGACGTTCACGAATCCGCCGTGGGCGATGCCCCCGCGGCGGGCCGCCAGGCCGACGGCGGCTACGAGGCCGGTACGGCCGCTGAGCCCGTGAACACCCGGGTGACGCATCGGGCCGCAGCGAAGACTTCGAAGCGCCTGTTCCAGGCCTTGTTCGAACCGTTCCACGCAGGCCCCCACGGCGTTGGAGGCGAGCCCCAGGTCGACGAGCGATGCGAACATCGCCACGCATACCTGGCCGGGGCCGTGGAGGACCGCCCCGCCGCCGCGGCCGGTGAACCGTACCGCGAGTTGCCGCGCGGCCAGTTCCTCGTCGGGGATCGCGACGTCAGCCCGCGACCCGAGCCTCCCGATTGTGATGCAGGGCTCGAGTTCGAAGATGACAAGCGTGGGATTGCGGCCCCCGGGCGTGGTCGTCTCGCCCGCGAGCCGCTCGGCCAGAACGGCGTAGCGGTGCCAGTCGATCCGGCCGGCCAGCCAGACAGAGAGCGGCCGGGGCGGCGGGGAGGCGGTGCGATGCATGGGTTCAGACGATTGAAACCGGGGCAGTGAACTGGGGCTCCCTTCCGGGCTGCCCGTGACAGTACCATGATAGGCTCTTGTGGCCGTTGTTGTGGCTGCGGCTGCCGAGAGATCCTCTGGCTCGGCCCCTACGCCGGTGGCACGGCGTACTCGGCCCCTACGCCGGTGGCACGGCGTACTCATCCCCTACGCCGGTGGCACGGCGTACT
>JBBEEF010000007.1:0-6844 GCA_040880915.1 Pirellulales bacterium | reverse complement strand
CCTACGCCGGTGGCACGGCGTACTCATCCCCTACGCCGGTGGCACGGCGTACTCATCCCCTACGCCGGTGGCACGGCGTACTCAGTCAGCAGCGACTCGATCCGACCACAGACGTCGACCATCGCGTCGGCGTCCGGCAGGAGCGTCACCCGGAAGTGGTCGCGGTAGGGGACATTGAAGCTCGAGCCGGGAGCCACGAGCACGTGCTTGCGTTCGAGGAGGTCGAGCGCGAAGGCCTGGTCGTCGAAGGCTGCGAGGCCCCCCGGCAGCCGCTCCGCGTGGACGCGGACAAACCCATACATCGCCCCCAGCGGGGCCGGATCGAGCGAGAGCCAGCGGCTTCTCGCCATTGAATCGACGAGCGCCGCCCGCGTGGCATGGAGCCGGCCACCGGGACGCGTGAGTTCGAAGATCGACTGGTGGCCGCCGAGGGCCGTCTGCACGGCGAACTGCCCGGGCACGTTCGAGCACAGCCGCAGCGAAGCCAAGAGATCGACCGCCTGAAGGTAGTCGCGGGCGTGTTCCCGCTCGCCGGAGAAGACGAGCCAGCCAACCCGCAGGCCGCAGGCCCGGTAGACCTTGCTCAGCCCCGAGAAGGTGAGGCACAGGCCGCGTCGGGTGAGCGTAGCCAGTGGCACAAACTCCGCGCCGTCGTAGAGCATCTCGTCGTAGATCTCGTCGGCGCAGAGCACCAGGTGCCGTCGCTCGGCGATTCCCGCGAGCGCTGCGAGCACCTCGCGTGGGTAGACGGCACCTGATGGGTTGTTGGGATTGATGACGACAATCGCCCGTGTCCGGTCGGTGACGAGCCGCTCGACCTCGACTGGGTCAGGAATGAAACCCTGCTCGGGCCGGCAGGGATAGTGGACGGCCTTGGCGCCATGGATGACCACACTCGCAGTCCAGAGCGGGTAGTCGGGACTCGGCACGAGCACCTCGTCACCCGGATTGAGCAGGGCCCGCATCGCCAGCATGATCAGCTCGGAGACGCCATTGCCGATGAACACGTCGTCGGCGGTGACGTCCATGATGCCCCGATTCTGCTGCTGCATCACGACCGCTTCACGGGCCGGGAAGATGCCCTTCTGGTGCGAGTAGGGATCGGCCTGATGGAGGTTCTCGACGATCGCCACCCGCATCGCGGAGGGCATCCGGAACCCGAAGGCCCCGGGGTTGCCAATGTTGAGCTTGATGATGTCGTGCCCCTCGCGCTCGAGCTGCTCGGCCCGACGGGCCAGGGCACCGCGGATCTCGTACTTGACCTCGTGGAGGTGCTCGGAGGCGCGGAGGGAGGGGAGGCTCATGGGCTGTGGCTCACGCGGAAGAGAACCTTGAATTGTAGATCGAAAACCGGGCGTTTGTCGGCGGGAAAATTGGAGGTTGGGCAGGGGCGACTGCGGTCGATGTCAGGGAAGCCCCTGCCGCCGCGAACCTACGGCACTTCCTTGAGGAGCCGTACGATCGCGGCCGCCATCTCGGCCTCGTCGCGGGGCCGGTAGCCGATCCAGACCTCGCGGACTGTGGCATCGGGGCCCACGAGGTAGGTGGCCGGCAGGGAACGGAGGCCGAGCGAGGTCGCCAGCATGTCGGCGGTGAGCGGATCGGACAACACAAAGGCCGCAATCGGAAGGTTCTGGCCAAGCAGGAACTCGCCGGTCTCGGCGGCGAGGTCGGCCGGGTCGGTGAAGCCACCCCCGCTGCAGGAGACCGCGACGAGTTGGAACCGCCGGTCGGCGGCGAGGCCCTCGGCTAGGCGGGCAAGGCCGGGGAGTTCTCGCCGACAGGGAGGACACCACGTTCCCCAGAAGTTGAGCAGCGTGACGCGGCCGGTGAGTGCGGGAGGGGCGGCGGCCAGATCGGCGGCCAATTCGACGATCGGAGCGATCGGCAGAGGCCCCAGCTCTATCCCGACGGCGGGATGAACCGGGGGCGTGCCACAGCCGGCCGTCATGACCGCCACGACGGGGGCCAACAACGCCCACCGGAACAGCCGAAGTCTCGAGGGCATCATCGGATCGCTGGCATCGGTTCTGGTTATTGGCGGCGGAAGAGCACGCAGACGGGGGCCGGCACTGCGACCGACCGGCCGGTGAACGAGAGCTTCCCGGTGGTCGGATCGATCGCGAACACGGTCACGGTGTCGGAGTCTTGGCCGGCGGCGAGCAGGTGGCTTCCACCGGGGGCGATCGCGAAGTTGCGGGGCGTCTTGCAGCGGGTCGGCTCGACTCCCAGGAACGTGAGCCGGCCCGTCGCCTCGGCGATCGCATAGGTCGCGATCGAGTCGTGGCCCCGATTGCTCGCGTACAGGAATCGTCCCGAGGGGTGCACGGCGATCTCGGCGGTCGAGACACCGGTGCGGTCGGTCACGTCGGCGGGGAGCGTGGAGAGCGACTCGATCTCGGTCAGCGTGCCGGCCGCAGCGTCGTAGGCAAAGCCGGTCACCGTGAGGTCCAGCTCGTTGACGCACCAGGCGAAGCCCCCTTTGGGATGCATGGCGAGGTGCCGCGGGCCGGCGCCGGCGGCGACCGTGGCGGCGGCGTGGGGAGTGAGCGTGGCCGCCGCGGCGTCGAGCCGGTACACGAGCACCTGGTCGAGGCCGAGGTCGCAGCACAGGGCAAACCGGCCGTCGGGCGAGACATCGATCGAGTGGGCGTGCGGCTTCTCCTGGCGCCGGGGATTGATCCCCGTAACGCCTGCCCGGTCGAAGCCATGCTGCACGAACCCGCCGGGCGTTCCGCTGACCACCGGCCGCGGGCCGCCGTCCGTGTTGATCCCCAGGCAGATCACGCTGCCACCGCCGTAGTTGGCCGCAAGAACCGCCCGGCCCGAGGGATCGACGACCACGTGGCAGGGGCCGCCGCCGCCCGAAGGCTGACTGCCGAGCGACGTAAGACTGCCGGTCGCCTCGTCGATCGAGAAGCCGGTAACGCTGCCGGTGGGGTTGCCCGCCTCGTTGGCAACCTCCGCCACGGCGTAGAGGATCGGCCGCGTGGGGTGGGCGGCCAGAAACGAGGGGTTCGTTGCAGCCGCCGCAAGCACCGGCGGGGAAAGCTCGCCGCTGGCGGCATCAAAGCGGGCGACGTAGATGCCCTCCGAGCCCGATTTCCCCTGGGTGTAGGTGCCGAACCAGACCAGTTCACCAGTTGCCGAGTCGACTGCCGTCGCAGAGCAGGCCATTCCGGCAAGCGCCACGGTCACGAGGAGAACATGGGGCAGACAGTTCATCGATGAATCTCCCAGAGCCGATAGCAGGCTGCACCGACAACCCGCACTTGGGCAATGGTAGCGGCGGGATCAGGGCTCTCCAATCAGCCCGAAAAATCGGCAACCCAAAAAATCGGCAGCCCAAAAAATCGGCCCGCCCCCCGGCCTGCTAGACTCTCGAAGATTCTGGGAATCGTTTTGATCTGTTTGTCCTCAAGAGGAGTGACTCGTCATGTTGATCGCTAACCTCCGTGGCCTCCTGGCCGCCGCCTTGTTTGTCGCCATTTCATCGTCCGTCGTGGTCTTGGCCGCGGCCCCGAAAGTGGACCCGAAGTGTCCGGTCTCCGGCCACCCCTGCGATCCCGATGCGACCGCGGCCTTCGAAGGGGGCAAGGTCTGCTTCTGCTGCGAGAAGTGCGTCAAGGCCTTCGAGGCCGACACGGCAAAGTTTGCCGCCAAGGCACGGCAGCAGCTGGTGGCAACCGGCCAGTTCAAGCAGAGCGGCTGCCCCCTGAGCGGTGGGCCGGTGAAGGCGGGCACGCAGCTCGCCGTCGACGGCATTGAGGTGGGCTTCTGCTGCAATAACTGTAAGGGCAAGGTCGCCCAGGCCGGCGCAGACGACCAGGTCAAGCTGGTCTTCGGCAGCAACAAGGGCTTCACGCTGGCCCAGTAAGGCCTGATTGTCGCGGGGAACTGGCCTAGGGCGCTGCGGCCCTTCTTGAAATACTCCGCCCGGACGATACCCGTCCGGGCGGAGTCGTTTCGATGCGCGTCTTTCTTTCAGCCGGTGAGCCCTCGGGCGATCATCACGCGGCACTGCTCGTGCGGGAGCTCCGCGCGCGGGTGCCGGGCGTCGAGTGTATCGGGCTCGGCGGGCCATCCATGGAGGCTGCCGGCTGCCGGCTCGTGGCCGACCTCACGCGGCTGGCGGTGATGTGGTTCCTGCGGGTGATCCTCTCGATCCATCGGTTCGTCGATCTCGCGCGGCAGGCCGAGCGGAGCTTCCTCGACAGCCCGCCCGACGTCTGCGTGCTCGTCGACTTTCCGGGTTTCCACTGGTGGCTCGCCTGGCGGGCCAAACGGCACGGCATCCCGGTGGTCTTCTACTGCCCGCCGCAGATCTGGGCCTGGGCCAGCTGGCGGGCCGCGAAGATGCGCCGGCTTGTCGATCACATCCTCGCGCCCTTGCCCTTTGAGCATGAGTGGTTCCTGGCACAGGGAATGACAAGCACGCTCGTCGGGCACCCCTTCTTCGACGACCTGGCCGGGCACCCGCAGCCTGGTCCTCTCCCTGGCCTGCGCTCGGCAGCAGCGGGAGAGCGACCGCCGCTCGTGCTGCTCCTTCCCGGCTCGCGGGGCCAGGAGATCGAAGGCAACATCGGCAGCATCCTGCGAACGGCTGCGATCGTGAAGCGACGGGTGCCGGAGGCCCGGTTCGCAGTGGCTGCCCTCCACGAGCGGCATGCCAGACGCGTCCGCGAGGTGATCGCCTCGAGCGCCGAGTCTCGCGGACTCGGGATCGCCGTCGAGGCGGGCAAGACCCAAGCCTTGATCGCGGCAGCCACGACGGCGGTCGCCGTGAGCGGATCGGTGTCGCTTGAACTCCTCGCCGCCCGCGTGCCGAGCGTGATCGTCTACCGGATTAACGGCTTCGCGTATGTTGTCCAGAGCGTGCTCCGCCACGCGCGATTTATCACGCTGGTCAACCTTCTTGCGTGCCGCGAGCCGATCGTCCCGGCGCGGCCGGTCTTGCTGCCACCGCGGACGGTGCCGCCGGCCGACCCGGAGGCGGTGTTTCCAGAATATCTCTCGGTGGGTGATCCGGCCGACCGGGTCGCCGGGCACGTGATCGAATGGCTCCGGAACCCCGTCGCATTCGCCCGGGCCCGGGCCCGGGTGGACGCCGTGGCCGCCCGCGTAGCGCACCCCGGTTCGGCGGCCCGGGCGGCCGAGGCCGTGATCGCGATCGCCGCCGGCACGCGTCCGGGAATGGTGACCGCTCTCGGGCGACGGGCCGCCTGAGGGAATCGGGTATCGTGGGCTGAATGTTGCTTGCCGAACCCCAGCCCACGCCCGCCGACTGGCACTTCGAGATTGCCGGGATCAGGATCCGTGTTTCCGTCTGGTTCTGGCTGGCGGCGGCGCTGCTTGGCTTTGGTATCTGCCAGCAATTCGCTGCCGGAGACCAGCGGGCCCTGCTCGGGTATCTCGTCATGTGGGCCGGGGCGGTGCTCGTGTCGCTGCTTGTCCACGAGCTGGGCCACGCCCTCGCCTACCGCTTCTTCGGCCAGGGAGCCCACATCGTCGTCTACCACTTCGGCGGCCTGGCCATTCCCGAGACCTCGGGGCGGCGGGTGGCCCTGCGGCCGATTCAGCGGTTGGCTGTGTCGGCCGCCGGGCCGCTGGCGCAGTTCGCCCTCGCGGCGGCGGTCGTCGCCACGCTCAAGCTGGGAGGCTGGTTCGTACCCTTTCCGATCGTGTCGCTCGGACGGAGCCTGGGACTCTACGAGGGTGCTCCGCTTGAGTCTCCGCTGCTCGGGGCGCTCGTCCACTTCCTGCTCTCCGTCAACATCTTCTGGCCACTGCTCAACCTCGTGCCCGTGCCGCCGCTTGACGGCGGGCAGATCGTCCGCGAGGGACTCCTCGCCGCAGGCGTGGCCGACGCCCACCGGATCGCCGGCGTGATCGGGGTCGGGGTCGGTGGCGTCGCGGCCTGGTGGGGCTACACGAGCGGCCAGACCTATCTTGCGATCCTGTTCGCCATGCTCGCTGTCTCCTGCTGGCAGGGACTCACCGCCGGCGGCGGGCGATGGCGGTGATGGCCGGGACGGATGCCGGCGAAGCCGCGGCCCGCGGGCCGCTCGTTGTCGCGATCGGCGCAAGCAACCTCTCACGCGGGCTGGCGGGCCTTGTCACGACCGTGCGGCGACGGCGCATGGGTAGCGACATCCTCGTCGCAGCCGGCCACGGCCGATCCTTCGGTGCCACGAGCCGCGTGGCCTGGCGGCGGCTGCCGTCGATCCTGGGCTGCGGCCTGTGGCGGGCGATCGATCGGCTCAACCCGGCCGGTGACCGGCCGGTCGCGGCGATCGTGACCGACATCGGCAACGACTTGCTGTATGGGTTTTCTGTCGAGCAGACGGCCGACTGGGTGCGCGGCTGCATCGCCAGGCTGGCCGAGCGGGCCGCGAGCGTGGCCGTGACCGGGCTGCCGCTGGAGAGCGTGGCCCGGGCCGGGCCGCTGCGGTATCGGTTGCTCAAGACGGTCTACGTGCCCGGCTGTCCGCTCACGCTTGAGCAGCTCCAGTCGGCCGCCCGACGGCTCGATGACGCGGTGCGAGGAATCGCAGCGGAGTCATCGGCGACGGTCATCGAGCAGCCGGGCGAATGGTATGGGCTTGATTCGATCCATGTCCGGCGACGGCGGCTCGATGAGCTCTGGGAGCAGGCCGCCACCGCCTGGGGGATGGCCGGGTCGGCCGCGCCGGCCCGCCGATCGCTCGGCGAATGGAGCCTGATCGGCACGCGGGCCGCTGAGATCAGGTCGCTTGCGGGCGGCGTGCGGTACACGCGGCAGCCGGTCGTGCACTGGCCCGATGGCACAACGCTCTCGCTGTATTGAAAAAGGGTCTTGAGCAGA
>JBBEEF010000006.1:4665-9050 GCA_040880915.1 Pirellulales bacterium | reverse complement strand
GGGGTTGCCCGTGCCATCTCGCCGGACGTTCGCTTCGGCATCCTGCCTCTCGCTCGCTTGCAAGGCCGGCTCGATAGCACGGGCAACCCCTCGCTTCCGCATAAAAGCCCCAGGGCGCGAGCCCGGGGACTTGGGGAATAAAAGCCACCCCGCCCGCCATGCCACCCATGCTGCCCCGGATAGACGGCCCCGCTTGAGCCTGGCTGTTTCCAATTGGTGCACCACGTCACAGTCCCCCAGCGGGCGCTGGGGGCTTGGATGCCGCACGGGCCGGGCCGAACCATGAAAATCCCGGCAGAACCCATTCCTCTGCTGGCGGCCCTACACGGCGGCCCACTGGTGGCTCTTCGCACTCTTCAAGACCGCGTCGCAGACCTTCTGGGTCTCGAGCGCGTCGCGGAAGGTCGGATGGCAGGGCTGCTTCCGCGCGTAGGCCTCGAGGAAGTCGGCCACCTGATGAACAAACGAGTGCTCGTAGCCGATCGCCAGTCCAGGCACCCACCACTTGTCCATGTAAGGGTGGTCTCCGTCGGTGACATGGACACTCTTCCAGCCTCGCTCAGGCCCGGCGTCCTTGTGGTCGTACACCTGCAGCCGATGGAGGTCGTGGAGATCCCACTTGAGGCTCATGTGCTCGCCGTTGATCTCGAAGGTGTAGAGCGCCTTGTGGCCGCGGGCGTAGCGGGTGCTTTCGAACAGGCCGAGCGAACCGTTGGCGAAGTGGCAGAGAAACGAGCAGGCGTCGTCGATCTCGACCGGCTCCACCTTGCCGGTGAGCTGGTGGACCCGCTCCTTGACAAACGTCTCGGTCATGGCCGTGACGTCCTTGACCTGTCCGTTGAGCCAGATCGCCGTGTCGATGCAGTGGGCGAGGAGGTCGCCGGTTACGCCGCTGCCAGCCGCCTTGGCGTCGAGCCGCCACAGGGCCGCACCCCCTTGGGGCAGGTCGGCATTGATCGTCCAGTCTTGGAGAAACTCGGCCCGGTAGTGGAACACGCGGCCGAGCCGGCCGGAGTCGATCAACTGCTTGGCGAAGGTGACGGCCGGAATGCGGCGGTAGTTGTACCAGACGGTGTTGGGCACCCCCGCCCGCTCGACCGCCGCGCACATCCGCTCCCCTTCGGCCGTGTCCATCGAGAGGGGCTTCTCGCAGAGGATCGCCTTGCCGTGCTTCGCCGCTTCGATCGCGATCTCGGCATGGAGGTTGTTGGGAGTGCAGATGTCGACCGCGTCGATGTCGTCGGCGGCCACGAGCTTCCGCCAGTCGGTCTCGACGCGGGCATAGCCCCAGCGGTCGGCGAAGGCCTGGGCCTTGTCGGCGTCACGGGCCGCCACTGCCTGGAGGACCGGCAGATACTCGAGGTCGAAGAAGTCCTTGACGCGGTTGTAGCCGTTGGAGTGGGCGCGGCCCATGAAGCCGTAGCCGATCATGCCGATGCGGAGGGGTTTGGCCATTGGGGTATGTATCTCGATGGTTGGTGGGGTGACTTCGTGTGATGCTCGTGATGAATCTGTTTGCGTGGTCCGGCTCGGGGATGGCAGAAGTTTCGTCGCCGGGATATTTCCCGCCACCTCGGGGTGCAGTTCCGGCTCGCTCCGGGGAAATCTCCAAGCCTCCTCAAGCTTCCGCCAATCCCTTCGCCTGGCGAGAGCTCAGTCAGTGTGCCTTGATGTGGTGCAGTTGAGCCGGGGAGGGGCGCGGGTCAGCCCTGGTCACTTCCAACCGTGGGCGTCCCGGACGGCGATCATGGTCTTGAGGATGGTGTTCCAGGTGTGCGGGTCTTCGAGGGTGGCGTTGGGAAACATGCAGCCGTCCCAGCAGATGTGCTGGAGGCCGCGGTCGGCGGCCCCCTCGAGCCAGGGCCCGGCACACTTGACGATGTCGAGCTTGCCCCGGGGATCGTCGGCCCGGCAGTGCTTGCCCGTCTTGTCATGAGAGCCGGCACCGTGCACCTCACCGTCGTTCTGGGCCACGTGGAAGTCGATCGTCCAAGGCCGGAGCTTGGCCACCATCTGCTCGTAGGCAGGCCAGAACTCCGCTTCCGTGTAGCCCGGCTGCACGAGGGCATGCTCAGGGGCGTTGTAGCCGAGAAGGTAGAGATAGGTGTGGGCGAGGTCGGCCTGGAAGCCGAACACGTCGGGCATTCCGACCGCCTCAAGCAGGTCGAGCATGTCCTTCCAGGAGTGCATTCCGGCCCAGCAGATCTCCCCCTCGGCCGCCAGTCGCTGGCCGTGGTCGCGGGCGATCGCGGCCGCCTCCCGGAAGGTCTCAGCGATCTTCGCGGTGTTGGCACGCGGGTTTTCCCGCCACGCGGCCACGCCGAACTCAGCCGAATCGATCCGGATCACACCATACTTCCGCACCCCGTGCCGCTCGAAGATGCCCGCGATCCGGCAGGCCATCCGTACCGCCGAGAGAAACTTCTCGCGGGCGGCGGCATCCCCCATCGCCGAATCCCCGACCGTGCCGGGCCAGACCGGGGCCACGAGTGAACCCACGGTGAAGCCGTAGGAGGCGATCGAGTCGGCGATGCGTTGCAATTCGGCGTCGCTCGCCTCGGGATTGGTGTGGGGCAGAAACAGGAAGTAGTCGATCCCGTCAAATTTCTGGCCGTCCACCTCGGCGGCCGCCGTGAGTTCGAGCATCCGCTCGAGCGAGATCGGGGGCTCCTGGCCGGGGTTGGTGCCCTTGCCGACGAGGCCGGGCCACATGGCGTTGTGGAGCTTGGGGAGCGGGTGCGTGGGCATGATGCTGTGGTTCTCGCTGTGGCTCAATCAGTGACTCGCGGGTGCGTAGGCTCAGGGCTGCCCCGGGGACTGTCCCCTCCTAGGGGACTGTCCCCTTTTTTGGTTCGGCTCAGGGCTGCCTTCCGTGAGTGGGCAGATCGGCGTGGACATCGGGGCCGAAGTAGCGGAGGGCGACGAGGGGCCCGGGGCCGGTGTTTTTGACCACGTAGCCTGCTGTCGCGGCCTCGGCCGAGATGAAGAGCTCGTCGGCCGTCATCTGGCCGAAGCGGATGAGGGTGGGCGTGGCTACGTCGTGGACACCCACCGTGCCCTCGCCCTGGACCGTGATCCACCCGCTGGCACCGGCGTCGGTCACGGTCACTTTCGCGCCCGGCTCGAGGGTGAGCTCCTTAGCCGAAAACAGCTGCCGGCCGTCCACGCGGCCGTAGACGATCCAGCGGTCGGTCGCCCCGTCCATGCTCCGCTTCTCGTCCACGATCGGCACGAGGAAGTTGCTCTGTTTGAAGTGGGTGTCGACATTCTTGTCCCAGTCGAGCTGGCCGATGATGAAGTCGAGGTCGTGGTGTTTGGCCTCGGGCATGTCTTTGACGAGCAGGCTCCAGGGCACAGCCCGGCCCTCGACGAGCGACTGGAACATCGCGAACACGTCGCTGCCCCACTGCGGCTCGTAGGTGAGCAGCGACCCGGGCGCATGGAGCACGCCCGGCGGGATCAGCCAGCCGGTGCCCCGCTCGAGACGGTAGGCCTTGGCGAGATCGAGGACACGATTGTCGCCCCGGTTCCAGTGCTCGAGGCAGCGGCGGACGTCGGCCTTGGTGGTGCCCGGCTCCAGGCCCATGAAGGTGTAGGGGAAATTGTTGTCGCAGTTGTTGTACTGAGGGGGGAAGTAATAGCTCTCCGGCTTACCTTCCCGGCCGACGAGCTTTGCGTCGTCGAACGACTGATGCATGTGGTGCGGGATCGGTCCCATGTTGTCAAAAAACTTTGAATACACAGGCCACTTCGCGTACGCGTCCCAGATGCGAGAGCCGACGAGCCGACCTCTGCCCTCAGCGACCGCGTCCCGCAGGAGAAACCGCTCCCCCTCGAACACGCACCACGAGAGCCCCTCGTCGGGCACGCGGCCCTCGTTGGCCGCCTCGGTCGTGCTCGCGAACCACCGCTCGTCGATCCCGCCGCGGTCGAGGCCGTAGGAGTAGTAGTCGTCGGGATGGAGCCGGACCCGTTTGCCGGGATGGAGGAAGCTCCGGGGCACCCAGGTGGGCGAGAGGCGGAGGATTCCCCGCCCGGCAGCGAACGCCCGCTCGAGGGCAGACCCGACGTTCTTGGCCTCGGGCAGCCGGGCGGAGGCATGGGGAGCAGAAACAGCGGCCATGGAAAACCCCTCAGGACGGAAGCCTTGTGAGCACAGTGCGACGCTGTTGTAGGGGCTCGCGGAAATGGCCGCAAGGAGCCGCTGTCGGTCGGCGCGCGGCGCGACTAAAATCAATCATTGTCGGGAGAGGATTCGGGCAGCGCGGAGCGCACGACTCATGGCTGGAATGACGACAGAGATGTGCCGGGTCGGCGGTGCCTGGGCGTGGCTCGTGGCGATCGCATCGCTCGGGGCCGGAGCGATCGGGGCCGCTGAGTCGCCG
>JBBEEF010000006.1:1197-4565 GCA_040880915.1 Pirellulales bacterium | reverse complement strand
GCTCGTGGCGATCGCATCGCTCGGGGCCGGAGCGATCGGGGCCGCTGAGTCGCCGCCGGCCAGATCGCTCGCCGACCATGTGCTGGCCGCTACGGTTGGCATCTCCGCGACGACGGCCGACGAGGCGGCGTTTACCGGCACCGGCACCGTGGTCACGCCGACCGGCCACATCCTCACCTCCACGAGTGTTGTGCCGCCGGATGCGGCGACGATCCGGGTGACGTTCCCCGACTACGTGATCCGCGAGGCGAGGCTCGTGGCCGCCGATGCGAGCCTGGCAGTGAGCCTCATCAGGGTCGAGGCGGCGGGGCTTGCCTGCCTGCCGGTTGCGCGGGAGATGCCAACGCTCGGCACACTGGCCTACACCGGCAGCGACGTCGACCGGGTGCTCCTCACCAACGGCCGGGCCTCGTTCAGCCGCGGCCTTGTCAGCGGGCTCTACGACGTGGCTCGGCAGGGGGAGTCGCTCTACGCCGGAGCGGTGATCGAGACCACCGCGGCGGTGAATCCTGGCTCCGACGGCGGACCGCTTGTCGATGCGGCCGGTCGGCTCTGTGGCGTGATCAACCTGGGCGTCTCGCCGCTGCGGTGGCAGGGGGTGGCCGTGCCGCTGGCGGTGCTCCTGGAGAAGTTTCCACCGCTCTTGTCGGCCGAGGTGCCGCTCGGGTTCGAGCCGCCTGCCGGGCTCGTACTCGATCCGGCCACGCTCGCCGCGGCCCGCAAGGCCGCAGAGTTGCGCCGGGCCGCCGAGGAGATCGCGGGCTCCCTTGTGGGGATCGAGGTGGCGCGCCGGCACCCGCCGGAAGAACTGCCACGGATCTCCTGGAGCGAGCATCGCGACTCGATCACCAACTGGGAGCAGCTCTCCAAGCAGGAAAAGTCGAAGCGGTTCATGGCCTTCGCCAATGTTGCCAGGGCCCTCGAGGTCAACCAGCTCCTCCGCCGGCCCGTGGGGCTGGTCACGGGCCTCATCGTCTCGCCCGACGGCTACGTGCTCACGAGCCTATTTAACCTCGGCGACGACACGGCCTTCGTGGCCAAGGCGACGGGCAAGCCGCCGGTCTTTGATCCGCACGCCGAGATCACCAAACTCCTGGCAGAGCCGGCCGGCGGCATCGACCGGCAGGCCAATGCCATCACCGGCGTCACCGTGGTCCTGCCCGACGGCACGCGGCACACGGCCACGGTGGTCGCCCGGCACGAGCCGCTGGGGGTGGCGCTCCTCAAGATCGCCGCCGACGGGCTGCCCTGGTTCGACATCGCCGCGGCCACATCCCCGCTGCTCGGTGATGCGGTGGTGGCGGTGGGCCGGGCGCCCGGTGGTCTGGCCGCGTTCACGCTCAACGAGGGGATCGTGAGCGCCCCGTCCCGCATGCGGGGCTATCAGTTCCAGACTGCTGCGCTTTTGAACTACGGCAACTCCGGCGGCCCGCTCGTCGACTCAGCCGGCAACTTCCTCGGCATCGCGACCGCCCCGATCGAGCCCGACACCGTGCTTGGCCGGATCGTGCCCCCGCCCCAACTCATCCGCTGGACGCGGGCTCCCAACTCGGGCGTGGGAATGGTGGCCAGGGCCGACCGGATCAGAGATGCCTTTGAGGCACTGAAGGGAGGCAGGTCGTTTGAGCGGATCCCGGGACCGTTTCTGGGGGTTCAGGCCGACATGGCCCGGGCCTTCGGTGAGGACGTGTGGGTCGGAGGTGTGGCCCCCGGCTCACCGGCCGACCGGGCAGGTATCAGAAAGGGAGACCAGCTCGTTGAGATAGATGGAGTCGAGATCAACACCTGGCGGGATCTCACCGACCGGATCGCCGCCAGCAAGGCGGGCGACCGGGTGACGCTCCTCGTGCAGCGGCGCAGCCGCGGGCCGCGGCTGGTGATCGCCGGCCGTGACATCGAGTCGCTCGAGGATCTCGAGCGGCTGAGGAAATCGCTCCGGCCCGACGAGCCCTTCGAGGGGGTGCTTAGCACCGACGACACGCGGGAGCTCGAAGTGGTCCTGGAGGAAAACCGATGATCACACGCACCCCCTTGGGCTCGAGGCTGGCCGGGTTGATCACCCCCCTGCTCGTGGCTGCCGCTGCCGGCCCGATCCTGCGGGCCGAGCCGGCAGTAGCACCGGCGCCGCCCGCGGTAGCGGTAGCGGTAGCGGACGCCGTCGATCCGGTCGATCTGACCGAGCTCTGCATCCGGGTGCGGCCGGCGTTTGTGTTCATCGGCGGCGGCAGTGGCGTGATTGTGCGTCCGGATGGGCTGATGCTCACCAACGACCACGTGATCGGCCCCAAGCGGTCGTTCACGGTGCGGATTGGCGACGGCCGGTCGTTCAAGGCGAGGCTGCTTGGCCGTGATCCCTTCGGCGACCTGGCCGCCCTCCAGCTCGATGTGCCGGAGGGGCAGAGCGTGCCCTGGCTCCCGCTTGGCGACTCCGAGGCCCTGCGGGTCGGCGACGACGCCCTCGCCGTGGGCAATCCCTTCGCGCTGGGCGTGCTCGATCAGGCGCCGACCTTCACGATCGGCATCATCTCAGCGCTTCATCACACGCAAGGCAGCTACACCGAGTGCATCGTCACCGACGCCGAGGTGAATCCCGGCAACTCCGGCGGGCCGCTGGTAAACATGGCTGGCGAGGTGGTGGGGATCAACGGCCAGATCAGCACCCGATTCGGTCTGCGGAGCAACACGGGGCTCGGCTTTGCGATTAGCGCGCGGCAGATCAAGCTCTGGCTGCCGCGGCTCGAGGCGGCCGGTGGCACCGAGGTCAAACACGCGGGGCTCGCGGGGATCGAGTTTGATCGGGCGGCCCCGGAAACGGCCGCGAGCGTGGTCGTCAAGGACGTGGCCGACGGCTCGCCGGCCGCCACGGCGGGGTTTCGGGCGGGGGACGTGGTCGTGCGGCTCGATGGCGCCGTTGTGCCCAATCAGCTCAGGCTCAAGGGACTCCTCGGCATCTATCCCGACGGCCACCGCGTGCCGGTGACGGTGAGGCGAGGGGAAGAGACCACCACGTTCGACGCCACGCTGACGGCGCCCGAGCGGGCGAAGCTCGGCTTCGCGTTCGCGCGGGCCCGGGGCAATGACCTCGCCCCCAGGGTAGACCAGGTCGAGCAGGGCTCCGCGGCCGCAGCAGCGGGGTTTGCGGCCGGCGATGAGATTGTGGCCTGGGGCGGCCAGCGGCTCGAGTTTTCGAGCCGCGACGACCGGCGGGCCTTCGACCGGATGATCCGCACGACGGTGAACGTGGGCGATATCGTGCCTGTGAAGGTCAAGCGGACCGATGCCGCCGGCGGATTGTCCGAGGTGGAGCTCAAGCTCGTGGCCCGGTGAGCCTTCTAGAGTTGGCCAGGCCTAGAGTTGACCAGGCCGAG
>JBBEEF010000006.1:0-1097 GCA_040880915.1 Pirellulales bacterium | reverse complement strand
CAAAACACAGGTGCCAGATGGCCCCCGCCGGAATTCCCAGCGACACCTCGAAAGCCGCCGCCGCCGAATGGGGACAGTCCCCGGGGCGGGGACAGTCCCCGTTTCCTGCACCCGATCGACAAGGTTCACACGATGGGCTTCGACCGCGACAACTCCTACGCGGCCGCCACCCCCGGTGGCCTGCCGGGCCCGTCAGAACTCGTAGCTCCGGCCCGGCTCGGCCAGCTCGACGCCGGATAGCTTCAGGGCCGCAAGCTCCGCCGCGATCGCCGCGGCGTGGGCCGCCTTGCGATGGACCACGAGGGTCCGCACGCCGGCCGGGAGGCGGGCCACCTGGGAGGCGAAGCTCGCCGGTGCGAGGTGGCCCGAGCGGTCGGCCAGGCCGGCGAGGGCCTGTGGGAAGCTGCACTCCAGGAACACCCCGCGAACGTTTGTCCGCCGGGCCAGTTCCGCCCAGACCAGCTCGGTCGGGCCGGTGTCGGCGGTGAAGGCCAGGCACGACTGGCCGTCGTCGACGATCATCGCCAGGGTGTCGGTGCCATGGCTGACCGGCACCGGCGTGATCCGGTAGCCGGCCCGTTCGATGGTCACCATCGGCTCGAGCGTCGTGGCCGAGAGGAACTGCTCCTCTGGGGTCGAGAGGGCGAAGAAGTCGGGCCAGGTGCGGCCGTTGAAGAGATCCTCCCGGAGCGTCGCCAGCGTGCCGGCCGAGGCTAGCACCTCGACGCAATGGGATCCGGCCGAGTGCACGTTCTCGACCAACAGCGGCAGGCTGGCGACGTGGTCGAGATGGGCGTGGGTCAGGAACACGTGGCGGACGTGCCGCTGGAGCTCGAGATCGGCCTGCAGGCCGATCGAGCCGCCGTCGATCACGATCCGCTCGCCGAGGAGGTAGCTCGACAGGAACTGCGGCCCGGGGCCCGGCGAACCGCAGGCCGAGGGCAGCAACTGCACACGCATGGGGAGGCTCCACGACCATGGGGCGGCCTGCCACGCCGGCCCGGATGTCATCATCACTATACTCGCGGGCGACTGTTCCCGCCCGGCTCGTGGCTGACCATGAATCCCTCCCCGTCGCCGACCATCATCGAGGCAGG
>JBBEEF010000005.1:1977-9142 GCA_040880915.1 Pirellulales bacterium | reverse complement strand
TTCCGCGGCTTCGGGGCGTGCCGACCGTCGCCCTGCCGACCTCGGGACCATCACGATACACTCCGTCCTGCCCCCTGCGCCACACTTCTTCCCGCTCGAGATCGGAACCCTGCCAGCCTCATGACGAAACCTGATGACCAGTCCCGGATGGACAAGATCGTGTCGCTCGCAAAGCGACGCGGATTCATTTTCCCGTCGAGTGAGATCTATGGCGGCCTGAACGGCTTCTGGGACTATGGCCCCCTCGGCGTGGCCCTCAAGCGGAATCTCAAAGATGCCTGGTGGCACGACATGGTCGCCGGCCACGACGAACTCGCCACGGCCGCCGGAGCGCCGAGCCCGTATGAGATGGCCGGGCTCGACTGCACGATCATCATGCACCCCCAGGTCTGGAAGTGCTCGGGCCATTTCGACCTGTTTCACGATTGGATGATCGACTGCCGCGATTCGAAGAAGCGGTATCGCTACGACCATCTCCTTGGCCGGCGGGCGGCTCACCGCGGCAAGCAGGTGTTCGTGACCACCGACGCCTCGGGCGATGACGCCCCGGCCGAACTTGCCGCCCGGGCCCAGAAGTTTTTCGGCCTGCGGGCCAAGCAGGCGGCTGAAATCGAGTGGGTCGGCGAGATCGAGCCGCTTGCCGCCGCCATCACATCGGGCGGGGCGAGCCTGGTCGACACCCTCGGCCCCGACGCCATGGCTCCGGGCACGCTCACCGAGCCCCGCGAGTTCAACCTGATGTTTGAGACCCGGATCGGAGCGATGGCAAGCGATGAAGACCGGGCGTTTCTTCGTCCCGAGACCGCCCAGGGCATCTTCGTCAACTTCAAGAACGTCTGCGACACCTCGCGGGTTCGCGTGCCCTTTGGGATTGCCCAGATCGGCAAGAGTTTCCGCAACGAGATCACGCCGCGCAACTTCACCTTCCGGTCGCGTGAGTTTGAGCAGATGGAAATTGAGTTCTTCTGCCGGCCGGCCGACTCGGCCGAGTGGTATCGCTACTGGCGGGACCGGCGCTGGAAGTGGTACCTCGACCTCGGCCTCACCGCGGGCAAGCTCCAGCTGCGGGAGCACGGCCAGGACGAGCTGTCGCACTATTCGGTTGGTACGGCCGACATCGAATATGCCTTTCCGTTTCTGGCGGAAGGCGAGTTCGGTGAGCTCGAGGGCATCGCGCACCGCGGCGACTTCGACCTTCGTAGCCACATGGAGGGCAAGCTCGTCCGGCGGGACGGCGAACTCGTGGTTGAGACGGGGGAGGACGGCAAGCCGCGGCACCGGGGCAGCGGCAAGGATCTGTCCTACTTCGACGACATCTCGCGGGAACGGTACGTACCGCACGTGATCGAGCCCTCAGCCGGCGCTGACCGGGCGACGCTCGCCTTCCTCTGTGACGCCTATCACGAGGACGAGGTGCCCGATGAGGATGGCAAGCCGCGGAGCCGCACGGTTGTGAAGCTTCACCCGAAGCTCGCGCCGGTGAAGGCGGCGGTGCTGCCGCTCGTTAAGAAGGACGGGATGCCCGAGGTGGCGATCGATCTCTATCGGCGGCTCAAGCGGCAGATGGCCTGCCAGTATGACGAGAAGGGCTCAGTCGGCCGCCGCTACGCCCGGCAGGACGAGGCGGGAACCCCCTGGTGCCTGACGATCGACGGCCAGACGCTCTCCGATCAGACTGTGACCCTCCGCGACCGCGACTCGCTCGTTCAAGAGCGGGTTCCACTCGCCGAGGTCGTGGACATGCTGCGAGACCGACTGGCATGAGACCTGCGATCGCGACCATCTGCAGTCTTGACGCCCCGCTCGAAACCGTGCTCGAGGACTACGCCGCCGGCCACGTCGATGCGGTCGATCTCTGGCTCGGTCAGGCCGACGCATTCCTGAAGGGACGGACCGTCGCGGAGCTCCGTGAGGCGTTTGGCAGGCACGGCATCGCGCCGGTGGCCGCGAGCTTTCAGGGAGGCCTCCTCACGAGCCAGGGGGAGGCCCGGGCCGAGCACTGGAAGACGTTCGAGGGCAGGCTAGGCCTGTGCCGCGACCTCGGCATCCCGGTGCTTGTCGTGGCCGGCGACGCCCACGGGCCGCTCGGGCCAGAGGATCTCGGCCGGCTCTCGGCGAGCCTCGTCGAGGCCGCGAAGCGAGCGGCCGACGTCGGCGTGAAACTGGCGCTCGAGTTCGATGCCCGCGCGAGCTTTCCAAACAACCTCCAATCCGCCGTGGCGGTCGTCGAGGACGTGGGTAGCCCGAGCCTGGGCGTGTGTCTCGACTGGCTTCACTGGACGGTCGGCCCAAGTAAGCCGCTCGACCTCTGGCTGCTCACGCTGGAGAACCTCGCCCATGTGCAGCTCTCCGACATCGCCGACGTGCCCCGGGAGATGGCTACAGATGCCGACCGGATCCTTCCCGGCGAAGGTTCGTCTCCGCCCCACGACCTCGTGCGGCGGCTCGGCGAGATCGGCTACACGGGGGCTGTCACCGTCGAGCTGATGAACCCGCAACTCTGGGGAGTGCCTCCACGCCAGTTCGGTGAGATTGCGATGACGTCGCTTCGCAAGCTGCTTGGGCAGGCCGGCTAGGGTGTACGTCGGCAGGAACATCGCGGCCCGTTCGAGCCTTGGCGGCTGAGAAACGGGGGGGGACTGTCCCCGTTTGAAACGGGGACTGTCCCCTTTCGGGGACTGTCCCCTTTCTTGTCCGCAGCGGCTGCCGGGAGCGAACGCCTGGCACGATGGCACGGCAAACCCCGAGCAGTTCCTCAGGGATGCTCGTAGAGCATCGCTCCCTGCTGCTCGATCTCGTCGATCGGCCGGAGGTCGCTTTCGGCCTCGGGAGAAACGATCGGGAAGTGCCGGGCCTTCGTCAGGAGGTCCACCATCTCCTGGCAGACAGGGCCCGGATGCGTCGCCCAGATCGAGGGATCCTGCTTTCGGAGATCGATCGACACCGAATAGGTACGGAGCGTCTTGCGGCGGCCCCTGACATACTGTGGAAAGAACGAGAGCGAGAGTTCCCGCAGCGAACGGTAGATCGGGTCACGGTAGCGGAGGAGAGGGCTGTTGCTCTTCGAGATCGCTCCCCAATGGCCTCGGCGGCGGAACAGGGCCACCACGTGGTCAACGTCACCCCGGGCCGCCCCCATGTCCATCAGAAGGGGGGGTGCTCCGGCTAAGGCTAGTGCTGCCGCCGCCACAAACGCGGCCTCGATGCAGTGGGCGGCATCATGCTCGAGTACCCCCACCACCGAGCGGGCCGTATGGCCGTCCGGCTCCGTGTTCCAGGGAATGTGATTGATGAAGCTCTGGATTCTTTCCGGAGAACGGAGTCGGAGGAGCCGGGTCTCGATTGTCCGCGGCAGCCCGAGGTCGATTTGTTCCGCTACCGCCTGCGACATTCGGAACCTCCCGGTCAGCTTTTCCAACAAAAATGAAATGCGAGCTGCTGAGAGCGTAGCGAAAAAATTGGAATTTGTGTGACGTTCGTTCATCCCGAAGAGAAATTACCTAACAGTCGCCGGTTTTTTTCCCGGTCGCTACGATTAAGTTATCGGTTCTGTTTGTCGGAGCCCCAAGGAGGCGTTGGCGTGCGACAGCGACGTTTAGTCATGGCTGCCATGGTCTGCGGAATCATGGTCTGCCTCTCGATAGCTGGCTCGGCGGAGGCCCGCGGCCAACGGTGGTGCAACGGCTTCGGCTACGGAAACGCGGGCTACGCGTCCGGTTACAGCACGTTTGTCACGCGGCGTGTTGGCTGGTGTGGCCGGAGCTGGGGATCCGGCTACGGCTACGGCTACGGCTACGGCTACGGTCCACGGTGGGCTTGTCGGCCGAGGCTCTGCAGCCCGTGTTATCCCGGTTGGGGTGGTGGCTGGGCCGGCTGGCCCGGCTGCGGCTTCGGCGGCTGGTACGGCTCGTCGATGTACTCGGGCGTGCAGTCGGTGTATCTGGCCACGCCGGCAGGTGGCGGCGGCATGTTCTTTTCCGGAGGCATCGTTCCCTTTCCGGTGCCGTACGGAGTTCCATACGCCGTTCCCTATCCTGTTGCCGTTCCCACGCCGTGGTTCGGCGGAACCTCCGGCACTGCCGCGGCGGCTGCCGTCGCGGTAGCTTCGCCGCGGCCGGCCGAACGCCGCGGCTCACTCGCCCGACAGGTACGACCGCGGCCGCGGCCGGTTGTGGCAGCGGCCACGACCGCGATCGCCCGTCGTCGCGCGGCTTTGCTCGTGGCCGCGGGCGATCAGAATTTGATCGCTTCGGGTGCCGCACCCGACAAACTCGCCGCCGCGGCCTCGGCATATGCTTCTGCCGCGAAGGCAGCCCCGGACGACCCCGACATCCACGTCCGGCATGCTCTTGCGCTCGTGGCCCTGGGCCGGCAGGCCGAGGCAGACGCCGCGGCTGCCCTCGCTGTCGCCATCGACGGCCGGCTCGCCTACCGACCCGGTGAGCAGGCCGTGGACCGGCCCTCGCCCTTGGTCGAGAGGGGTCTGGCGATCCTCCGTGACCTCGGCCGCGACCGGGGCGAGCAGGCCCGCGACACGATCGCGCTGGTCGCCGATCGCTGGGCCGGCCAGGCTGCCAGCGGTTTGGCGGCGCTCGCCGCGAGCGATGCTGCCATTCGCTGACCGCCGCGGAACACGTCACCACCTCGCCGCCGCAGCGAACGAGGGTATCCTTGGAGGTCATGACTGCCGGCGACACCCTTTGCGAGCGAATTGACCTGGCGGAGCCGAGTGGCCGGACCCGGCTCGCGGCCCTCCGGAACAAACTGGTTTCGCAGGGAGACGTCGTTAGCCCCGCGAGCCGCCAGCGCACGATCGACGTCTTCGGTGAGCCGCTCTCGCCGCGGCAGGTCGTGGAGCGGATCTGCGAAGACGTTCGCGGGCAGGGGATCGCGGCCCTGCTCGACTACTCGCGGCGGATCGACCGGGCGGCGGTAACCGCTGAGACGCTCGTTGTGCCACCCCCGACGCTCGCCGCTGCCCATGCCGCGGTCGAACCCGACTTCCTCGCCGCCGTGCGGCGGATCCGCGACCGCGTGATTCGGTTCCAGCAGGCCATCCTCGCCCGCGACGTGACGGTGCCCCTTGCCGGCGGAGGTTCGCTGCGGCAGCGGTATTTGCCGCTCGAGCGGGTCGGCGTGTGCGTGCCCGGCGGGGCGGCGGCCTATCCATCCACGCTCCTGATGACCGTTGTGCCGGCGGGTGTGGCCGGCGTCAGGGAGATCGTTGTGGTCGCGCCGCCGACGCCGTTCGGGGCCGACAACAACCACGTGCTTGCCACGTGCCACGAACTGGGCGTGACCACGGTCGTGCGGGCCGGTGGGGCTCAGGCCGTGGCGGCCCTCGCCTATGGGGTCGAGGGTCTCCGCCGCGTCGACAAGATCGTCGGGCCGGGCAATCTCTTCGTGGCCCTCGCCAAGGAATACGTGTTCGGTGACGTGGCGATCGACTCGATCGCCGGCCCCAGCGAGATCGTGATCGTGGCTGACGATGCGGCCCGGCCAGAATGCATTGCGGCCGACATGCTCGCCCAGGCCGAGCATTCTCCCGGCTCGGCGATCCTGCTCACGGCCAGCCGGTCGCTTGCCGCTGCGGTGGCCGCGGCGCTCGCCAGCCAACTCACCGTTCTCGAGCGGGCCGAACTCACCCGCGACAGCCTCGCGCGGTTCTGCGGCCTCGTCGTTACACGCAGCGACGAGGAGTCGGCGACGATTGCCCACGAACTCGCCCCGGAGCACCTCTCGATCGACACCCGCGATCCCGAGGCCACGCTCAGTCTGATTCGCCACGTGGGCGCCGCATTCCTCGGTCCCCACAGCCCCGTGGCCGCCGGCGACTATGCGGCTGGCCCATCGCACGTTCTACCTACCGGCGGCACCGCCAGGTTCGCCGCCGGCCTCTCGGCCAATGAGTTTGTCCGCGGCGGGAGCGTGATCCGGCTCGCCGCATCCGATCTCGCCGAGATGGCCGCCGACATCCGCACGCTCGCCGACGTCGAAGGGCTCACGGCCCACCGGCGGAGCGTCGAGATCCGCCTCGGGCCGCCAAACCCGCTCGGATTTTGGCTGCCCCGCGCACATGGGTGAGCAACTACACTCTCAGTTGGTCGGCAGGGTAGCCTTGGCCAGACGATTCCTCCGGGAGATGGGCCATGTTGCTCGCCATTCGCCGCCGTTTTGCCGCCATCTTCGACGCGATCGACAGCCCGTCGGTGCGGAGACGGCTCGAGAAACTGGTGGTTGCCGGGGCTGCGATCGGGTTTCTTGTGCACCTGGGTGTGATCGGTGTTGCGCACTACCTGCCGCATCTGCCAGAGACGGTGTTCAAGGGGCTCGACGAGAGCCCGCTCCACGCGGTCTACACACCCTTCAGCGTGATCCTGTTCTACGAGGTGCTGCTCCTCGTGTTCGCCCTGGCCGCCTCGCATACCGGTGAAATCGCCAAGCAGTACCAGATCATCTCGCTGATCGTCGTCCGCCGGGTGTTCAAGGACATCGGCAGTTTCAGCGAGCTTGAAAACTGGCTAGCCGAGCCCGAGGCGGTGCGTGCGGTGCTGCTCGACATGGGCGGTGCGGTGCTGATGTTCGTGATCGTCACGGCCTTCACATTTCTCCGCCACGTGACCCCCAAGATGCCGATCCACCGCGACCTGAAGGGTTTTGTGGAGCTCAAAAAGGGGGTGGCCGTGTTGCTGATGGTGGTGCTCGTCGCGCTGGCGGCGATTAACTTCGCCAGTTGGCTCGGCCTCATTCGCGGCCTGCCCGAGGCGATTGGCGGGCCGCCGGCTAATGTCGACCTCTTCTTCTTTCCCCGGTTCTTTGAGTTCATGATCTTTACCGACGTATTCCTGCTGATCGTGTCGTTGGCCTATTACGACCGCTATGAATACGTGTTTCGCAACGCTGGCTTTGTGATTTCAACGGTCCTCCTGCGGGTCTCCCTCTCGACACCCAAGCCATATGACCTCGGGCTCGCCCTGATCGCCATGCTGTATGGCCTGGCAGTGCTCGGAGTGTTCTCCGGTTTTATCTGGATTGAGCGGTCGCGAGCGGCGACCTTGGCCCGGGGCGGCCCGCCAGAGGATTCCTGAGGCCAGAGGCGAGCCGGCCCATCAACCGAGGTACCTCGGTACCGAGGTCGGGCTTCTGCGGCTGTCGGTGCCGCGGG
>JBBEEF010000005.1:0-1877 GCA_040880915.1 Pirellulales bacterium | reverse complement strand
TGCTTCGGCGGCCAGCCGACCGGAATGAGCTAGACTTCAAAGATTACTTTTCCAGGTGTCGACATGACCGCTTCCGCTCCGGCCACCGCCCCGAGCTTCGTCCGCTCCGCGATCCAGGAACTCGCCGGCTACGTGCCCGGCGAGCAACCGCAGGCCGGCAAGTGGATCAAGCTCAACACAAACGAGAATCCCTACCCGCCCTCACCGGCGGTGGCCCGGGCAGTCGCCGCTACGGCGGCCGGCCGGACGCTCGCCAAGTATCCCGACCCGCTGGCCACTGTCTTCCGTCTGCGGGCGGCCGAGGTCCTCGGCGTCGACCCCGACTGGATCATCTGCGGCAACGGCTCCGACGACCTGCTCACGATCCTCGTCCGCACGTTCGTGGGGGAAGGGGAGTGGCTGCGGATCGCCTCCCCCAGTTACATCCTCTACCGCACGCTCGCAGGCATTCAGGGTGCGAACTGCGAGGAGGTGTTGTATGAGCGGGACTGGTCGGTGTCCGACGCCTTCGCCGCGGCCCGGGACGGTCTCAAACTCGCGTTCCTCGCCAACCCAAACAGCCCCTCCGGCACGCTCGTCTCACCGGCCCGTGTTCGCGAACTGGCCGACCGGCTGCCCTGCCCGCTGGTCGTTGACGAGGCCTACGGCGACTTTTCCGACGCCCACTGCCTCGACCTCGTGCGGGGATGCGACCGTGTCATCGTGACGCGGTCATTGAGCAAGTCGTATGCCCTAGCCGGCCTGCGGTTCGGGTTCGCCGTGGCCCGTCCCGAAGTCATCGCCGAGCTTCGTAAGGTGAAGGATTCCTACAGCTGCGACGCCCTTTCGATTGCTGCCGCCACCGCGGCGATCGACGATGCCGCCTGGATGGCGGAGAATCAGCGGGTGATCCGGGCCACCCGCCGTCGGCTCACCGACGCGATGCGGGCCCTCGGCTATGACGCCGTCGAGAGCCAGGCCAACTTTGTGTGGTGCACCCACCCCGAGCGGCCGCACAAGCCCATCTACGAGGCCCTCAAGGCTCAGGGCTGCCTGATTCGGTTCATGCAGTATCCGGGCTGGGGCGACGGCCTGCGGATTACCGTCGGCACCGATGCCGAAATCGACGCCTTCCTCTCCCTCATGCAGACCCTCTGAGCAGGTTTCCTCATGGCCCGCACCGCCACCGTCACCCGCACGACGAAGGAAACCGACATCCGGCTCTTGCTCGACCTCGACGGCCTCGGCCGTGCTCAGGTCGCCACCGGCATCGGCTTCTTCGACCACATGCTCACGCTCCTGGCCGGCCATGCGCTCGTCGATCTGACGATCACCTGCACCGGCGACACGCACGTTGACGGCCACCACACGGTGGAGGACGTGGGGCGGGCCCTGGGCTTCGCCGTGGCGGAGGCCCTCGGCGACCGGCGGGGGATAGGCCGCTACGGGCACAGTGTCTTGCCGATGGACGAGTCGCTTGTGACCGCCGCGGTGGATCTCGGTGGCCGGGCGGCCTGCGTGCTCGCCGTCGAGTTCCCCGTTCCGACAATCGGCTCGTTCGACGCACAGCTCGTGGAGGTCTTCTGGGAGAGCTTCGCCGCCACGGCAGGGGCGAACGTCCACGTCGTGCTCCACCATGGCCGCAACGGCCACCACATCGCCGAGGCGGTCTTCAAGGGCCTGGCCCGTTCTCTCCGCATGGCGATCGAGCCCGACCCCCGCCAGCCCGGCATCCCGAGCACAAAAGGCACGCTCACGCAGGCGTGATGCCGGCTCGGGGTTGCCCGTGCCATCTCGCCGGACGTTCGCTACGGGCATCCTGCCCTGCGCTCACTCCACGCAAGCTCGCTTCGGCATCCTGCCTCTCGCTCGCTTGCAAGGCCGGCGAGATTGGCACG
>JBBEEF010000004.1:0-9148 GCA_040880915.1 Pirellulales bacterium | reverse complement strand
TGACCCGGTTCCGGAGGAACCGGGCTACTGTAGTCCGGGCACGCCGTGACCGGATCACGCTTGAGGTGGCCTCCCCAACTCTGACCCGGTTCCGGAGGAACCGGGCTACTGTAGTCCGGGCACGCCGTGACCGGATATCGCTTGAAGTGGCCTCCTCAACTCTGACCCGGTTCCGGAGGAACCGGGCTACGGTAGTCCGGGCACGCCGTGACCGGATCACGCTTGAGGTAGCCTCCCCAACTCTGACCCGGTTCCGGAGGAACCGGGCTACGGGGCTATGGCCGGCCTACTTCGAGCAGATGCTGCCGCAGGATCCGCTCGATTTCGCTGACCGACCACGGATGATGATGCACCCGCGTGTGCTTGGCCGGCACGAAGATCTCGCTCACCGCGCCCGGCGTGTGGGCGCTCTCCACCGCCACAACGCAGTCGTCGCGGCCGCCCATGAGCGACGGGTGGATGTCGCCCACGATTGAATGCGTCGTTACCCAACAGGGCGGCCGCAGCCCGTCGATGGCCTCGAGCGTGGGCGAACTCGGCTCCAACAGATCGATCGTCGTCGGCACCTTCTTGGCGAATTCCGGCCGGAACGCGTTGGGGTTCATCCGCACGATCTGCTCGTGGGCCTCCGTCATCTGCGGCGGCTCACGGACGGCCAGCGATGCCAGCCGCCCCACGCCCAGCGAGGCCAGGATCGAGCCGCGGTGTGGCGTGGCGACGTACACGACGCGGGTCACAAACGGCAGCGGCCGGAAGAACACGGACCGCGTCACCACGTCCCGCGTTTGCGGCCCGAGCCGGACGGTCTCGAAGGGCACCTGAGCTATCGAGTACCAGATCGCGGTGCCCGAATCGACCACCTGCATCTTGGCGTGCAAGCCCCCCATGCTGTGGCCGACGAGCACGAGGTGCTTGAGCGCCGGATCGCGTCCTTCGGGGTCGAGCCCGGCTACCGCCGCAGTGAGTTGCCGCCGCAGGCTGGCCGAAATCTGCAGAAATGATGCCCCAGTAGGGTAGTGATACACCCACGGCTCAAAGCGGCGATGGAATTCGGGCCAGGCCCGCAGCTCGTTGATCATGTCGAACCAGGTGCCCTGGTCGCTCGCCAGGCCGTGGATAAAGACCACCGGGATCCGCCCCGGCTGGTGGGGCTCGAGAAACTCAAGCCGCGGCTGCGTGTCACCGCGACCGAAGGGCTGGATAAAGCCCTCGAGACCAGACACCGGCATCCCGGCGAGCGTGTCAAGGAGTGGCGCCGTCAGGTCGGCTGCCAGATGCGGCCGGGCCCGGCCGATCTTGACCGCCGCGATCTCAACCGGATTGGCAAGATCGAGCACGGCGGCGGCATGGTCGCGATACACCGGCCCGGCAAACTTCTCGAGCACGTTCTCGTGGCCCGGCATGTCGAAGCGGAGCACCGCCGTAGCAGCCAGCGACTGCCGCTGAAAGGCAAAGGCAGTCTCCACGCTCCCGAGCTTCGTGGAGTCGACACGGACCACGACCGGCAGCCCGAAGCCGTCCCGGAGGTGTCGCCGACTGATCCGCTTGTCATCGGCCTGGGCTTGCGGCTCGAGCGACGCGATGGCGGCCACCGGCAGCGGCAGCGCCTTGGGCTCGAGCGGCACCTTCACCAGCCGCCCGGGCGGGCCCACCCAAACGCCACCGTCGCCGATCCGGCCGTGTCGGGCAGCGGCCTCGAGGAAGCCAGCCAGCGCGTCGGCGTAGAGGTCGCTTGCGGCTACGAGGATCTCAGGCGAGCCCGGGCAGGTCTGAACGGCGTTCCACGCTTCCTGGCAGGCCGCGTAGTAGCCGTCGAGGGCGTGGCGGTCGTGTCGCCTGAGCATCTCGCAGGAGGCGGCGACATACTCGCGGGCCAGACGCAGGTGCCGCTGGGCCGCTGGCAGCGGTTCTTCGGGGGGAGCCGGAGGTAGACGCGGCCCTCCGACCGCTGTGCCGACGGCAAGGCTCACCAGAATCACAAGCCATGGAAACGACCGTCGGATCACCCCGCCACCCTCCCGTCGGATGGTTGAGGTATCGACCACCCCGCCGTGCCCGTCCGGCATCCCGGGCCCGACCCGCAACCTCCGCCCGATGTGCCCAGGGTCCGCGTGGTCGCTGAGCGAAACCGCGCCCAGTCTTCCGGCTGGCGAAGGAGGGTAAACCAAACCAATTTCCGCCAGATCGGGCTGGCCAGACTCGCGATTGCGAGCGACCGTACAACTTCGCTCTCAGCCGCGAGCCTTTCGGCTCACCCACGCGGGGCGGCGTGTTCTTCGGCGACCATCTCGAGGTCGCTGGCCAGATACTTCACCGTCGCCGTTGGGGCGAGGTTAAAGAACACGCGGCCATCGGTCTGCCAGCGGGATCCGTCGTGGACAAACTCCGCCGTGGCCGCCCGCACGTTGCCAACGGCTTCGACCTCTTCCATGCCCCCGCCTGGGATCGCCTCGAAACTCACCTCGATGGCCACAAGAGCCTTGAGCCTGCCCGATCGGCGATCGCGGGCGTAGACAACGTCGTCGTCGAAGTCGACGTCGTGCCACCGCAGGCCGCGGGGCTTGCCGGTGGCCGCCGCCCGCTCGATAAACTTGGCCTCGAGTGGTTCCCGCTGGCGATGGAAGTCTCGCTGGGCTCGGGCGAGCCGCTCAGCCTGGCGAGCCGCCCGGATTGGCCTCACCGCAAGAACCACCGCCAGGATGGCGACGATCGCAACCCCAGCCACGGCGACAAACAGGAGCAGGTTGGCCATGACCGGTAGTTCCTGGGTGAGAAAGATACCGGCAGTGTACGAGGCGGGCCGCGATGGTCAAAGTGTGACGCTCCGATGAGCCCCTTTTCCGGCCGCCCCGGCCTACCCTCGGCAGCCGTACACTGCCCGCTGCGATCCTTGAGCCTGCCCCGGGAAACACCCCATGCCGCCAGCGCGACGTCGCCACAAACCCGCCCCCTTTGGCGCCCACCAATCGATCGCCGGCGGCTACGCCCGGGCGGTCGACCGGGCCGTCGAGACCGGCTCTGAAACCCTCCAGATCTTCACTCGCAACATCAATCAGTGGCAGACCAAGCCGATCGATCCCGCCGAGGCGGCCGCGTTCCGCCGGGCGGTCAAGGAGGCAAAGCTTGCCTTTGTCGTGGCCCATGACTCCTACCTCATCAATCCCGCCTCCGCCGACAAAGACCTGCGGGCGAAGTCGATCGCCGGCCTGGTCGAGGAACTCAAGCGGGCCGAATGCCTGGGCATCCCCTGGGTCGTGGCCCATCCGGGCGCGGCGGGCGAACAGACTCTGAAGCGGGCCGTGGCCCGCGCCGCGGCAGGCATCACCGAAGCGCTCCGGCGAACCGCCGAATTCACCGCCGGGATCCTGATCGAAACGACCGCCGGGCAGGGGTCGTGTTTAGGAGCGAGATTCGAGGAGATCGGGGAGATGCTCGCGGTGATCGACGCCCAGCCCGGCCTTCGGAAGCGAGCGGGCGTCTGCCTCGATACCTGCCACGTGTTCGCCGCGGGCTACCCGCTCGCCCCGCAGGCCGCGCTCGACGAGACGCTCGCGGCCTTCGATCGCACGATCGGCCTGGACCGACTTGTCTGCATCCATGCCAACGACTCGAAGAAGGAACTCGGCTCGCGGGTAGACCGGCACGAGGCGATTGGCAAAGGCAAGATCGGCCGGGAGGCGTTTCGGTTCATCGTCAACCATCCCCGCCTGGCGGGCATACCGCTGGTGCTCGAGACGCCCAAGGAAGGCCCCGACGGCAAGCCCACACCGGCCCGCGATCGCGCAAACCTCGCGATCCTGCGGCGGCTGGCAGGAAGGAGCTGAGCCGTGTGCCGGCTACGGATGCCGGCTTACCTCGGGCGGGATCTCACGGCCATGCGGATCGGCCTCGCCGGCGGCCATCTCGGCCTCGATGCGTTCCCGCATCGCGGCGCCGAGGTGGTGCTCCACCCACTCCGCCGGCGGATGGAGGTGGTCGAGCGGCAACTCCGCATGGCGGCCGAGCCACGCCTCCCACAGCCGGTGCGAGCGGACGACCGTCTCAGCCTCCCGGGCCGCCGCCGGCGAGAGCCGCAGGCCGCCGGCCGTCACCTCGACACGCCCGGTGAGTCGCAGCCACACCGCGGCCAATTGCTCAAGCAGCGAGTGGGGCTGCGGTGAAACGCCGCCGCTGCCGCCGGCCGTCTCCTGCATCCGCCAGATCCGGGCCAGCCAATCCTCTCGGGCCACCCGCCACTCAAGCGACAGCCGCGCCCGCACCCGGGCCAAGAGCCCCTCATCGGGAGCGAGAATCACCGCCGCGGCGTAGCAGCAGCCCAGAACGATCGCGATCATCCCGGCCGCGGAGGTGTTCCACCGCCAGGCGGCCAGCCATCCCAGGCAGGCGGCCGCGACGGCGATCGCCACGGCCAGGCCGGCAACGTGGTGCATCCGGCGCACGAGCAGCTCGGCAGTTGCCGCCGGCACGACGAGCATCGCCACCACGAGCACGGCCCCCACAGCCTCAAAGCCCGCAACGGTCGCCACCGACGTGGCCGCGAGGAGAGCGGTGGTTACCCACCCCACGGGCACGCCAACAGCCCGGGCGGCCGCGGTGTCGAAGGCCGTAAACACCTGCATCCTCCAGGTGCCGACGAGCAGGGCCGTCACAAGAACCAACACCACCATGCCGGTCACAAACGGCCGGGGCACCGAGATCGGCCCCCAGGACACACGGTCGAAGGCCGCCAGCTCGAGGATGCCGAAGAGCACGCAGTCGGGATCGAGGTCGATCCGCGACGCCCCGAGCGTGATGATGACGACGCCGAGGGCAAATAGCGACGTGAACACAACACCGGCTCCGGCGTCTTCGGAAAGGCCCACGCCCGCCTTGAGCGCCTGCGTAAGCCACACAGTCACAAGCGCTGCCGCCACAGCACCGGCGATCACAAGCGGCCCGCCGAGGCGGCCCCCCGCGAGCACGCCCACCGCGATCCCGGGCAGCACGGCGTGGGCGATGGCGTCGCCGAGCAGGCTCATCCGCCGCACGACAAGGAAGCTGCCAACAAGCGCGCACGACGCCGCCACCACCGCGGCGGTAGCCATCGACCAGACATGCAGCAGCAGCGTGTCAGTCGTGATCATGATTCCGGTCCACCAGATCGCCACGTTCCATCCGATCCCGAGGCATGGGCCGAGCAGCATCCGCTCCATCTCGAGCACGGCGTGGCATGGGCAAACTGTTTCATGTTCCGGCCCCGGAGGTGGCCCCGTCGCCGGCGTGGTTTGCCAGCGACCCGACGCGGGCGAGCGTGGCTGGATCGAGCACGTCGGCCGGATCGGGGAGGTCGAGTGAGAGTCCTGCACGGCCGGCCTCGGAGGCCACGTCGAGCACCTTGTGCCAGGCGGCAATCCTGAGCCGCCGGTCACGCGCCTCGGCGAGGCCCGCAGCCGAGAGCGTCCACAGGTCGCGACCACCCACGGGCAGCCGCATCAAGCCGGCCGCCTCTCGCTCGTGGCCCACGGGCACCACTGCGGCGTCCCGCACGAGCCCCTCCCAGGCCCGGCGCACGCTTCGCTCCGCTCCGCGGCCATCGCCACCGGCGCGGCCGGTGATGGTCGCCTCCGCAAAGCCTCCGCGGCCGTCGTCGCCACCGACATCGAGGCATTCCTCGAGCACCCGGCCACGCGCCCACAAGTCCGCCAGCCGCCCGACCTGCCGGCGGCGGGTGAGCCAGCCTCGCTCAGGCGCGGCGAGGAAGGAGACCACGCAGATGGCCGCCGCCGCCAGCACCACAAGCGGCCCGGTGGCCAGCCCCGGCCGCAGGCTGCTTGTGGCCACGCCGACCACCGCCGCGGTAAGACCGAACACGCCCGCCAGAAGGAGCATCGTGCCAACCCGTTGCGTCCACTGCCGGGCCGCCACGGGCGGAATCACAACCAGCGCCGTCACGAGCACCGCGCCCGCCGCCGGCAGGCCCACCACGACCATCACCGCCACAAGCGTCACCAGCGCCACGTCGATGAGCTCCACGGGCCAGCCGGTGGCGGCCGCGAAGTCGGCGTCGAAGGCGACCACCACCGCCTCCTTGAGAGCGACCACCACCACAACCACGGCCAGGAGCGAGGCGGCTGCCAGCAGCGTGGCATCGCGGGCGGTGAGCGCGGCGGTGTGACCAAGGAGAAACTGCTCGAGGCCCGCGCTCCCCGGCATGGCCCGGGCCGTGATCCCGGCCACCAGCGCGATCCCGATCCCGAACGAGACGCCGATCACGATGGCCGTGGCAGCGTCGTCGCGGGTTTTTGTGTAGCGGCGAACGAGCACGAGTGCAATCAGGCCCGCCAGCGCCGACACAAGCGCGCCGGCCAGGAGCGTGGCGAGATCGCGGCGGCCCGTGAGCAAAAAGGCGCTGGCCACGCCGGCCAGCGTCGCATGGGCAGCGGCATCACCGACCAGCGGTCGCTTGCGAAGCACCGCCAGGCTGCCGACCACCCCCGCCGCGAAGCCCACTGCCGCCACCCCAGCCAGTACCACGAGCGTGTTGTAGGCGATCCAGGTGGCGATCATGATGTGCGGCCCCGCTGGGCGACGGCCCGGCCTAACTCCTCGAGCAGTTCGATCCGCCCCGAGTAGGTTCGCCGAAGATTGGCGGCAGTGAGCACGTCGGCCGTGGGGCCTGCCGCCACCAGTCGCATGTCGACCAGCGCCACGCGGTCGAACCACTCGGCGGCCGTCCGCAGGTCGTGGTGCACCACAACGACCAGCCGCCCGGCGTCTCGCAGGCCCGCCAACACGCCGAAGATCTTCTCCTGCGACTGGGCATCGACGCCCGCCATCGGCTCGTCGAGCAGATACACATCAGCCTCCTGGGCGAGCGCTCGTGCGAGAAACACCCGCTGCTGCTGGCCGCCGGAGAGGCGGCCGATCTGGCGGTCAGCGAAGTCGGCGAGCCCTACCCGCTCGAGACACTCGATGGCCAGCGACCGCTCCCGCCTTCCCGGCCGCCTGAACCAGCCGAGCCGCGCAAACGAGCCCATGAGCACGACATCGAGCACGCTCACGGGAAAGTCCCAGTCGACGGTTTCCCGCTGGGGCACATAGCCCACCCGGCCACGCACCCGCGCGAGCGGAGCGCCGAAGAACCGGACGTAGCCCCCCACCACTGGCACTAGCCCCAGCGCCGCCTTGAGGAGCGTGCTCTTGCCGGCCCCGTTGGGACCGATCACACCGAACAGGCAGGGCTTCTCGATCGCCAGGTCGACGTTCCAGATCACAGGCCGCCGGCCGTAGGCGACCGTGACGTCGTGAAACTCGAGGATCGGCCCGCCGGGAGTCAGGCTCACGGCGTTGTCTCCCGGGCAACCGGAGCGAGCGCCGCCACGATCGTCTCGACGTTCATGAGCAGGGCCCCCTCGAGCGTGTTGTCGGCGGGGGTGGCGCCGAGGGAATCGGAGTGGAGCCGGCCGCCGAGACGGAGGTTGTGGCCGCGGGCCCCTGCCCCCTCGATCACCGCCGCGACGTTGCGGTCGGCGACGCTCGTCTCGACGAACACCGCCGGAATGCCGCGGTCAACCACGAGCTCGACGAGCCGATTGACGTCGCCGAGCCCCGCCTCCGCGGTTGTGTTGGTGCCCTGGACGCCCACCACTTCGAGGCCGTACGCCCGGCCGAAGTAGCGGAAGGCGTCGTGTGCGGTCACGAGCACGCGGCCGTTCTCAGAGATCGAGGCGATCCGCCTGCGGACCTGTTCGTCGAGCTCCCGAAGCCGGGCGGAGTATGTTTCGGCGCGGGAGCGGTATTCGTCGGCCCCCTCAGGATCGACTCGGGCAAGCGACTCGGCAACCTCGGCGGGCAGCAGACTCCACAGGCCGGCGTCGAACCAGACATGCGGGTCGGCGATCCCGGCCTCGGCGGCGAGGAGCCTATCGGGCGGCAGCCGGTCGGCTACCGCGAGCACCGGCACTCGGTCGGCGAGCCGGGCGAGCAGGTCGGCCAGCCGCCCCTCGAGGTGCAGCCCCGACGAGACCACGAGGTCGGCCCGGAGCAGCCGATCCGCATCGCGAGGTGTGGCCTTATAGGAGTGCGGATCGATCCCAGCACCAAGCAGGCACTCGACCACGACGCGATCGCCTCCGACCTGTCGCACAAGATCGGCGACGATCGTGGTTGTGGTCACGACCCGGGGCCGCCCGTCGGCCGCAGCCGGGCCGCTGGCCGACTCGCTGCCGGAGCAGCCGATGACAAGTGAGACGAGCGAGACGAGCGAGACGAGCCCCGCGGCGGAGAAAAACCTGCCGACAGCCGAACTGGGCCCCGGTTTCGGTGGCAACTCAGGCCAAAATTTCGGGAAACCAAAAAACTTTTTTTGAACCATCAAAAAAGAATACCCGCCCCGCTATCGCGCATACAACACCCCTGGCCGACCGGCGCGTTGACCAAATCGTGAGGCAGTCTTATGGTCGAGGCGGTGACGGGCCCCTGATCCCCGACCCCGCGGGTGGAGACCTCCGGTGTATTCGACATATTTCAAGCGGTTCCGGATGGAAGCGGAGCTGGCGGCGCCGTCCGGGTGCCCGGCCCTGCCAGCCGGCTACCGGTTCGTTCCGTGGAATGGAGCCCTGGTCGACGTTCACGCTCGCACGAAGTTTCGGGCCTTTCGGGACGAACTCGATGCGATTGTGTTTCCCTGCCTAGGAAGCCTCGAAGGCTGCCGACGACTGATGCGGGAGATCCGCGGCAAATCGGGCTTTCTGCCGGCAGCGACCTGGCTGATCGCCTGCGGGGCCACCCCCGAGTCGCTCCAGTGGTGCGGCACGATCCAGGGCGTGGCCGAGCGGGCCGGCCTCGGCATGATCCAGAATGTTGGCGTTGTGCCCGGCCATCGCGGGCTTGGGCTCGGACGCTGCCTCGTGGAACGGGCCTTGGCGGGCTTTCGCATGCACGGCCTCGACCGGGCCTCGCTCGAGGTCACGGTCGACAACGCCCGGGCCGTCCGGCTCTATCAGCGGCTGGGGTTCCGCCGGCGTCGGACCGTCTACAAAGTGGTCGAGGCAGGCTCCGCCGAGTCGTCTCTCGAGACCGCCGCATTGCTGTAGCCGACCCCGGCGAAGCCTGCGTGTAGTCCGGTCACGCCGTGACCGGATCACGCTTAGAGTGGCCTCCCCAACTC
>JBBEEF010000003.1:0-1532 GCA_040880915.1 Pirellulales bacterium | reverse complement strand
TCAGAAGGCCTTCATGGACGCCCTCGCCTGGACGTTCCTGGACCAGGAACTGGGGGGGAAGTGACGGCATCAGTGGCCAGCACGCGGAAGTCTCACGAGCCCCGGCGTCATGGCCCTCCTGCCGCCCGGCAGCGGTCGCTACAGTATTTCACGGCATCCCAGCAGCGGGCCCACTTTCGCCGCCACTCGAAGGGCCGGCCACAGGCAACGCAGAGCTTCGTGGGCTTGGGGCCGCGGCCCCTGGCAAGGCCTCCGGTGGCCCCGGTTTTCACGGTAGGTTTTCGGCGACGTGGCATCGGCGTTTATCATGCCTCACCCGCCGCTTCGCTGTCGAATCGCAGCGGCCCCTTCGCCCACACACCGGAGACTCTTCCAGCATGACCGCCACGCAGCTTGAAAAACTCGTCATCATCGGCAGCGGCCCGGCCGGCTGGTCGGCGGCCACCTACGCCGCCCGGGCCCAGCTTGAGCCGCTCGTTTTCGAAGGGGCGATCACGGAGAAGAACCGGATGGCCGGCACGCTGCCGCTCGGCCAGCTCGCCCTCACAAGCGAGGTGGAAAACTACGCCGGCTTCCCCGCCGGCAATCTGGGTGCCTTCCTCGACTCGGCCCTCCCCCCGGAGCGGCGGACGATGATGGGCCCGCACGAGGGGCACGGCGTGACCGGACCCGAGCTCATGGAGCTCATGCGGCAGCAGGCCGTGAACTTCGGCACCCGGGTCATCACCGACGACATCACGAAGGTCGACTTCTCGAGCCGCCCGTTCAAGCTCTTTCCCGCCGAGGGGGGTGTGATTGAGGCGAAGTGCGTGATCGTGGCCGCCGGGGCGAGCGCCAACTGGCTCGGCCTGCCGAGCGAGGAGGCCTTCAAAAACCGGGGCGTCAGCGCCTGTGCCGTCTGCGACGGGGCCCTGCCGCGGTTCCGCAACAAGCCGCTGGTCGTTGTCGGCGGCGGCGACTCGGCAGTCGAGGAGGCGACGTATCTGACGAAGTTTGCGAGTACCGTCCACCTCATCCACCGCCGCAACGAGCTGCGGGCGTCGAAGATCATGGCCCAGCGGGCGCTCGACAGCCCGAAGATCAAGATCCACTTCGACTCGGCGCTTGCCGAGGTGCTTGGCGACGACACGAGCGGCGTGACGGGCGTGCGGCTGGAAAGCACGACCGGCGGGCCAGAGCAGACGCTCGCCGCGGTGGGTGTTTTTCTGGCGATCGGCCACACGCCGAACACCGGCTTCCTCGACGGTCAGCTCGCGCTCACCGACAAGCGATACATCGTGTGGACACAGCACTTCCGCACCGCCACCAGCCTGGAGGGGGTGTTTGCGGCCGGCGACGTAGCCGACGACTACTACCGGCAGGCGATCTCGGCGGCCGGCACGGGCTGCATGTCGGCCCTCGACGCCGAGCGGTGGTTGGCCGGCCAGGGAGAGCATTGACAGCCGCCGCCCACGAGGGTGGCGGGTAGACTCTTGTCCCATGTCGCACCGCAAACCCACAATCGGCATCCTCACGGGCGGCGGCGACTGCCC
>JBBEEF010000002.1:0-9180 GCA_040880915.1 Pirellulales bacterium | reverse complement strand
GGGGACTGCGGGAAGGGGACTGCGGGAACAAAGGCTGCCCGCCATCCACACCGCAAGACGCGGTCAGCCTGGCCCTGCGGGCATCACAATCAGTCCAGCCAGTCGCCTTCGGCCAGCCTTTCCGGCGTGTAGGTGTCGGTGACGTAGCTGATGTCCTTGGAGATGAGCGCCTCGACCTCCAGCTTGAAGCCGTTGGAGAGCATCGTGGCGATCTCCTTCTGCCAGGCCTTCTTGGCGGCAAACCAGGGATAGGCGGCGATCTGCTTGGCCCGCTTGATGTCAGTGTCGGCCAATGCGATTTGCACGCTGGGGGAGAGCTTGCACCGTTCATAGTCGCGGCTGCGGAGGCCGAGGAAGCGAGCCTCGGGGATCGCCATCCGCTTGGATTCGTAGGCGAGGTTAATCGATCCCTGCTTGAGCACGGAGTAGATGTAGTATCCCCAGGGGTCGTTGTCGAGCAGGCAGTAGACCGGTAGCTTGAGCTCGTGGTGAAGCCGGTAGAGCATCCGGCGCACGCCCCGTGGCGGCTGGCCGCCCCCGTGGGTGAGCAGGCAGGAGTGCTTCCGCCAGAACTTGTCCTCGTTGAATCGCCGCCAGACCGTGTCCTTCTCGACGTGGAGGATGAATTTGGCGTCACACGACTTGAAGCGGATCACGTCGGCCTCGACGATCGAGGGGATCGAATAGCCCCCTGAACCCATCCGCGCGCAATCGATTTCATCTCCCGAGTCGATCAGCGTGATCGGTCCCACCATGCCGCCGCGGTTGCTGGCGTAGACATGCAGCTCCTCGCGGAGGCTCTCGAGCGTGACCTCGAGATCTTCGATGATTGGGTCGCACTCCTCCTGGGTGGCGAAGGTCTCCTCGCGGGTGCCCTCGATCGTGTGCTTGAGGAGGTAGTAGAGGCCTCGGATGCTGGTGGTCTTCTGCTGCTCAATGAGCTGCTTGCAGCCGGTGCCCACGAGCAGGGTCTGCATGTAGCTCTTGGCCTGGGAGAGGTTGAACAGAAGGCGACGGTTCCGTTGCCCCCCCATCTCGATGATTTTCCGCGCCTTGTTGAAGCGGACGTTTGAGAGGCTGCGGGTCGGGATGTCGAGCCAGGGATCCCGCTGCCGCTCGGCGGCGGCGGCCACCTCGTCGGCGAGGCCTACGATGAGCTTCCGGGTCTTGATGTCGACGGCTGGCAGCTTGTCGAGAGGCGTCTTCGGGGGGCGTTTCGGCGAGGTGGCCATGCGTGGTAGCATTTCCTGAAGAGCGAAGAGATACTGGCGGACCGGGCCGAAATCCTACCGTCCGACCACGTCGGCCGCACCCATGACGAAATACATCCTCTCCTATGCCCTGATGGCCCTGTTCATCGGCCTGGGCAGCTACATCCTCTGCCGGCCCAGCCGCCGCTTTGAGGGTGACCGGTAGCCCCCCAGTGTTCACGGGGCCGTCGTGGCTCGGGATTCGTGGCATGGCGCTCGTGGCATGGCGCTCGGGGCTCTCTTGCCGCTCAATCGCCTCGGCATGCCGGGTTTGCTGGGTGAGCCCAACGGTCGGCCAGCTAGCTGATCACTTCGTCGGCGCGGCCGACCATCCGGCGGAGAAAGTGCGGCCCGGAGGCGGCCGCCCTGGTGGCCGGGGTTGCCGCAGGCTTGCGGGCCACACCGAAAAACTCGGCGATCCTGGCCACGACCGTGTGCTGCTCGTCGGCCCGCAGTTCGGGGAAGATCGGCAGTGCGAGTGTCTCCTCGGCGGCCCGCTCGGTCTGCGGCAGGTCGCCCTGCCGCCAGCCGAGGTGGGAGAAGCAGGCCTGGAGATGGAGCGGGACGGGGTAGTAGATCTCCGTGCCGACGCCACAGGCGGCGAGGTGCTTTCGCAGGCTGTCCCGCTGCCCGTCGGCGATCCGGATGACGTACTGATTCCAGACATGCCGGCCCCGGGACTCGTCGGTCGGTACGAACACACGACCGGCGAAGTCGTAGGCGGCGAACAGGGACGCGTAGCGGGCGGCATTGTGCTGCCGGCTTGTGGTCCAGGCGTCGAGATGCGGCAGCTTCACTCGCAGCACCGCCGCCTGGATCGAATCGAGCCGGCTGTTGATCCCGATCACGTCGTGATAATACCGCGGCTCCATGCCGTGCACCCGCAGGAGCCGGAGCGACTTCGCCAGGTCGTCACGCGTGGTGGTCAGGAAGCCACCGTCGCCGGCGCCGCCGAGGTTCTTGGTGGGATAGAAGCTGAAGCAGCCGATATCTCCGAGTCCGCCCGAGCACCGGCCATGCCAGGTCGAGAGGATCGACTGGGCGGCGTCCTCTACGATCGGCACGCCGGCCGCTTCGGCGATGGGCCGGAGGGCGTCCATGTCGGCCGTGCGGCCGAAGAGATGCACCGGGATGATCGCCCGGCAGCGGCGGCTCACCTTGCGACGGACATCCTCCGGATCGACGAGGTAGGTTTCGGGGTCGATGTCGGCGAAGATCGGCACCCCACCGAGCCGGGTGACGGCACTGGCCGTGGCGAAGAACGTATAGCTCGGTAATACGACCTCGTCCCCGGACCCGACTCCCAGGGCCATGAGTGCCAGGAGCAGGGCGTCGCTGCCGGAGGCACAACTGATGGCGTGGGGCACGTCGAGCGCGGCGGCGAGTTCCTCCTCGAGGGCGGTCACGTCGGGCCCGAGCACAAACCGGCCAGATTCGCAGACGCGGTCGACGGCGGCCCGGATCTCCTCGCGGAGCACCGCGTGCTGCCGGTCGAGGGCGAGGAGCGGAACGGCAGGCAGGAGGTCGGAAGCGGCTGTCTGGCCGGGGGCTGCGGACGTCGTGACGCTGCTCATGGTGTCGCTCAATTTCCTGTCGTGCTGGCCGAATCTGCGGATTGTTTTGATGGGTCCCGGCGCGATGGCCCACCGAAGCCATTGAATCGTCAGGACCGCGCCTGCCGCTCCAATCCAAACCGCAACCCAGGCCGCGCGGCCCCAGGTGCCAGACCGGGAAATAGGTCTGCCGCCCCCGGAGCGTCAAGGGCAGGGGAACCCGCCGGGGCGGTCCGGGCAACGCTGGCAGGATGGGAACGATCCGTCGGGAAATGGCGGGCTCGAAGCCGGGCGGTGGCGACTCCGGGGAAATTGACCAGCCTGCCCGTTTGACAGCCTTCCCGTGCCCACCCTAGATTCCTACTTCGGAACCCAGGTTTCCATTGGCGGCAGCGTGCCTGCGGTGCGGCCCGGAAATCGCGGAGGAGGGTTGGCGAATCCCGTTCGCAAAGCAACGGGATCGCATATCGGATGGGATCCACGGCGATCACTCCTGTCATCGATCTGGGACGTCTCGCTCGCCGGCTCGGCCTACCCGTAGCCGGCGTCCAGGCCGCTGTCGAGTTGCTCGATGCGGGCAACACGATTCCCTTCATCTCCCGCTACCGGCGGGATGGGACCGGCGGCTTCGACGAGGAAGCCGTGAGGAGAGTGCAGGAGGGCGTTGCCCGGACCCGGCAACTGCTCGACCGCAAGCAGACCGTTCTGCGGACGATCCAAGGGCAGGGCAGGCTGACCGCAGGCCTGGAGGAGGAGATCACCACGGCCGAGAGCCTCAAGCAACTCGAGGATCTCTATCTGCCCTACAAGCCAAGGCGGCTCTCCCTCGCAGAGATTGCCCGACAACGGAGGCTCGAGCCTCTGGCCCGAGAAATTCTTGCTGCCGAGCCCGCGGCTGCCGATCTCGACACGCGGGCGGCCGACTTCATTTCCACCGACGCCGAGGTGCCATCCGCCGCCGATGTGCTGCTCGGCGTAGGGCACATCATCGCCGACGACTTTAGTGCCCGAGTCGATCTGCGGCAGCGGCTGCGAGGCATTCTCGAGCGGACCGGCCGCCTGCGAAGCCAGCGGGTGGAGACGGTCGGCAAGGCTCTGTCGAAGGACGAGAAGCACTTCCGCGACTACTTCGACTACGGCGAGCGGATCGACCGCGTGCCGGCACACCGACTCCTGGCGATCAATCGCGGCGAGCGGGCCAAGCTTCTGAGGGTGCGGATCGAGGGGCCGGCTGAAGAGATGCAGGCGGTAGCCGACCAGGTGCTCGTGCCGGCCGACCATCCGCACGCCGAGTTTCTCCACGGGTGTGCCCATGACGCCCTCGCCCGGCTCGTGCTTCCCAGTCTCGAGCGGGAGATCCGCCGGGAGATGACCGATGCCTGCGAGAGCCACGCCGTGGAGGTGTTCGCCCGCAACCTCCGCAACCTGCTCCTCCAGCCCCCGATTCGGGGCCGCCGCGTGCTCGCGCTCGACCCCGGCTTCAAGAGCGGCTGTAAGGCGGTGGTGATCGATGAGTGCGGTGTGCCGCTGGAGCATGGCGTGCTCCACGTCGTCGGCCAGCAGGAGAAGCGGCAGGAGACCGCCCGGCGGATCGTGGAGCTCGTCACAACACACGGCTGCACCGTGATCGCGATCGGCAACGGGGCGGCGGCCCGGGAAACCGAGGCGATCGTGGCTGAGCTCGTGGCCGGGGAGCTTGCGCCGCACGACGTCGGCTACGTGATCGTCAATGAGGCGGGGGCTAGCGTCTATTCCACGAGCGTGTATGGCCGCGAGGAGTTGCCAGCCCACGAGGCGGCGATCCGCAGCGCGATCTCGATCGCTCGGCGGCTGCAGGATCCCCTCTCGGAACTCGTCAAGATCGAGCCAGCCAACATTGGCGTTGGCCTCTACCAGCACGACGTCAAAGCGAAGCACCTGCGGGATTCGCTTGCCTCGGTCGTGGAGAGCTGCGTCAATTACGTGGGGGTAGACGTCAATACCGCCAGCCCGGCTCTGCTCCGCCATGTCTCCGGCCTCAGCCAGACCACCGCCCGCAACCTCCACGAGTGGCGGACCACGCACGGTCCGTTCACGTCGCGGCAGCAATTCCTGGACGTGCCGGGCTTCGGCGAGGCGACGTATGTGCAGGCGGTCGGGTTTCTCAAGATCACCGACGGCGTCAATCCGCTTGATGCGACCTGGATCCATCCGGAGAGCTACGCCGTGGCCACGCAGGTGCTCGAGCGGCTCGGAGGCAGCCCGGCCGACCTGGTCTCCCGGCAGCAGGCGGGCAGCCTGGCCGAGCAGACGGCGGCGATCGATCTCGATGCCCTGGCGGCGGAGCTCGGCATTGGCCGGCTGCTCCTGGCCGACATCCTCGAACAGCTCGCCCGGCCCGGCCGCGATCCCCGCGAGGATCTGCCCGAGCCTTTTTTTAAGAAGGGCGTGCTCAAGCTCGAGGACCTCGAAGTGGGCATGGAGTTGCACGGGTCGGTGCTCAACGTCGTCGATTTCGGGGCATTCGTCGACATCGGGATGCACGACAGCGGCCTGGTCCACATCAGCCAGCTTTCCTCCCGCTACGTGCGAGACCCGCACGATGTGGTAAGCGTTGGTGAGATCGTGAAGGTGTGGGTGCTCGAGCTCGACAAGGCCCGGCGGCGGGTGGCCCTCACGATGCTCTCACCCGCGGAGCGGGCCCGCCAGCAGCAGCGATCCGAACAGCGGCAGGAGGGGCGTGGGCGGCGGCCCGATGGGGGCGGCGAGCGTCCGCCCGCCACCGCCCGGCCCGCGACTGCCGGCACTGGTTCCGGCGATGCGGCCAGCGGCGAGCGTCCTCATTCCCGTCCCCATCCGCAGCGACAGCCGAAGCCGCGGGGCAGGCAGGATGAACGGCGGCCACGGGAAGAGCGGCCGCGGGTCTACGAGGCGAAGCAGAAGAAGGAATCGAAACCGCTCTCGGACGCCATGCGGCAGGGCCGTGAGCCGCTGCGGACCTTTGGCGACCTGGCCCAGTTTCTGGCGAAGTCGGCCGAAGCCGTCGAGGAGCCGCAACCTCCGCCGCCGAGTGATCCAACACCGGCCGGGCCCTCCGCAGAGTGAGCGTGCGGGCTCTCGCCGTGGCGACGCTCCGCCGCGCCTGTGCCGCCGTGGAATCAACGCTCGCGGAACGTGATCCGGCCCTTCGTCAGGTCGTACGGGGAGAGTTCGACCTTGACCTTGTCACCCGGCACGATCCGGATGAAGTTTTTTCTCATCCGGCCGGCGACGTGGGCGTTGACGATATGTCCGCCCGTGATTTGCACACGAAACCTCGTGTTTGCCAGGGCCTGGGTTACGACGCCCTCGACCTCCAGTGCCTGCTCTTTTTCCGCCATGGGTTCCCCGGGGGATGAAGCCAACCTGTGAGCCCAGACTCTAGCCGCAGGGGCGGCGACAGTCCAGCGGAGCGGGTTCCGGACCCTCAGGACTCGTCCGCCGCCGGGGCGGAGCCGGAGGCCTTCCACCGCAGGTAGGCGTCGAAGAACCCGTCGAGGTTGCCGTCCAGCACGCTTTGAAAGCTGCCGACGTAGTGCCCGGTTCGCTGGTCCTTGACCCGCTGATCGGGATGGAGGAAATAGTTGCGGATCTGCGACCCGAACCCGGTCTTGGGCCTCTCCTTGTAGCGGGCGTACTGCTCGGCCTCCCGCTGCTCCTCCTGGAGCCGGGCGATCCGGGCCCGCAGCATCTTGATGGCGGTGGCCCGGTTCTTGTGCTGGCTCCGCTCGCTCTGGCACTGCACGACGATCCCCGTGGGGAAGTGCGTCATGCGGATGGCGCTCGATGTCTTGTTGACGTGCTGGCCGCCGGCGCCGCTGGCCCGGAAGACATCCTCGCGGATGTCCTCGTCCCTGAGCTCCACCTCGGTGTTGTCGTCGGCGATCTCGGGGGAGACGTCCACCGCGGCGAAACTCGTCTGCCGCTTGCCCTCGGAGTTGAACGGGCTGATCCGCACGAGCCGGTGGATGCCCGTCTCCCCCTTGAGGTAGCCGTAGGCCCACGGGCCACGGATGGCGACTGTGGCGCTCTGAATGCCGGCCACGTCGTCATCCTGCTGGTCGAGGAGCTCGACCTGGCAGTCGTGCTTGTTCGCCCACGCGGAATACATCCGCAGGAGCATCTCGGCCCAGTCGTTCGCGTCGGTGCCGCCGTCGCGGGCATTGATCGACACCAGCGCGTCGCTCGAGTCGTGCGGACCGGAGAGGAGCGAGGCGAGTTCGAGGGCATCGACGAGCTTTTCAAGCCGGTCGGTTTCCGGGGCCAGTTCGGCCTCGAGCGACTCGTCCTCGCGGGCAAGTTCCTCGAGCGCTTCGAGGTCGCGGCCGGCCGCGAGCGCCTCCTCGAGTGGCTTGAGGATCGAGTTCACGCCCTTGAGTTCGGCCACCGTGGCCTGCGCCTTGGCGGCATTGCTCCAGAAACCTGAGACCCCCATCGCCTCCTCGAGGCGGGCGGCGGATTGCTTGCGGCCCTGCCAGTCAAAGAGAGTCCCGCAGCTGGAGCAGGCGGGCCCGGATGGCTTCGGCACGATTAAAAAGTACGGTTTCCATAGGTTTGATTCTACGCGGTGGGGTTCCTCCGGTGAAGGCGAGGTAATTCGGTGCTGGTTTGGCAGCGCCGGGAGAGGGGCTCGGTCACAGTCCCCCGGCTCGCGCCGAGGGCTTGTATGGCCGAAGCAACCAGCGGCGAGCAGCTCCGCTCGGTGACGGCTAGACCCGGGCCACCCTGCTGCCCGGCAGGCGGCGGGCGATCCGTCGCATCTCCAGAACACCGACGGCCGCGAGCACCCGCGAGGCGGCCAGCCCGGAGTCGGTCACCAGGTCGTCGATGGAGATTCCGACCGCCCCGCCTCCCTCGGCCGCCTGGGCGTCGATTGCGGCGAGCACCTGCCGCTCCACGTCGTCAAGCTGAAGTTCGGCCGGCGAGTTCACGAGCCGTCCGTCGCTCGTGACGGTCGGCTCAAACAGCGGACCGAGCTCCTCGAGGATGTCGTCGATGCTTTCCACGAGCTTGGCACCGTCACGGATGAGCCGATGGCAGCCCCGGGACATCCGGCTGTCGACTGGGCCGGGCACGGCGAAGACCTCGCGACCCTGTTCGCCGGCGAGCCGGGCGGTGATGAGCGCCCCCGAGCGGTCGGCTGCCTCGACCACGACCGTGCCGAGCGTGAGCCCCGACACGATTCGGTTGCGCCTGGGAAACGCGCCTGCGACGGGAGCGGCCAGCGGCGGCGCCTCGCTCACGACCGCCCCGCGGTGGGTGATCTCCACGGCAAGATCGGCATGCTCAGGGGGATAGATCTCGAGCACCCCCGAGCCGAGCACGGCGATCGTGCGGCCGCCCGCCTCGAGGGCCCCGCGGTGAGCGGCGTGGTCGATGCCGCGGGCGAGGCCGCTCACGACCGTATACCCCGCCCGGGCCAGGCCGCCGGCGAGTTGATGGGCCACGCGGCGGCCGTACGCGGTGGCATGACGCGCCCCCACGATCGCGACGGCCAGAGCGTCGCAAGGCTCGAGCGTGCCGCGGAGGAATAGCACGCCGGGCGGATCGTCGATCTGGCCGAGCAGCCGCGGGTAGCCGCCGGTGCCCTCGACCAGGATGTCGACGCCCCGGCGTTGGCAGAGCGTGATCAATTCGCCAGCCGCGGCATCGTCGGCGAAGGTGGGGATGAGCCGGGAGAGCTTCGGGCCGACCTGGTCAACACGGGCGAGTTCTTCCGGGCTCGCCGTCAAAACGGCCCGTGGCGAGCCGAATCGGTCGACGAGCCGCTTCCGCAGCAGTCCGCCCACGCCAGCCACGCAGGCGAGACTCACCTCGGCCAAAAAATAGTCATCGACAGACGCACTGACGGGAGGGGTGGGTTCGGCCATGCGCACGGCTCCTGGGCTGGTGGAGCCGAGAGTGTACGGACGTTCCGTATGTGGTGCAAGCCGCTGGGCGAAAGCCTGGGCGGGCCTGCGGATCAGGCGTCAGCCGGCTGCGACCTTCAGCTCCGCCAGCCGGTGGGCGGTATTGACGAGGCGATCCCAGTTGGCCTCGACGTATTCCGGCGGCCCGCCGATCTGGGCGACCACCTCGGCCACCTCCTCCGTGGGCACCATTTCGATGGCGTCCCAGGGACAGACCTTCAGGTCGTAGGGATTCGACTTCTTGCCCGGGATGTGCACGCACACCTCGCAGCCCACGCACCGCTCGATGTCGATCTCGCACCAGCTCTGAAGATTCTGGAACTGGTCGTACTGTTGCACCTTGAAAATACAGTCGACCGGGCAGACCTCGAGGCAACTCTCGCAGCCGGTGCAGTTGTCGGCGTTGATGACCGCCAGTTCCTTGGGCAGCTTTTTGCGGGGGCCTTGTTT
>JBBEEF010000001.1:6553-9269 GCA_040880915.1 Pirellulales bacterium | reverse complement strand
GGCGTCCGCTTTCCGAGCGAGGTGGAAGGCCTGAAGTGGACGGACGTGGATTTCGCGAATTCGCGGTTCACGGTCCACGAATCGAAGGTCGAGCACCATCCCGGCCGTGGCCAGCGGTTGGTGCCGATCTTCACAGAGCTGCGGCCGCACCTTGAGCGGGCGTTCCGCGAGCGTGCACCGGGGGCGGTCTTTGTGGTGCCGAGCGCCCGGGGTGGGCGAAACCTCGGCACGCAGGCCAAGCGGCTCGTGAAGAAGGCGGGCTTCAAGGTATGGCAGAAGTTTTTCACGAACCTGCGGGGCAGCTGCTCTGACGATCTGGAGTGTGCTCGCGTGCCGGAGAAAGCGATCAACGCCTGGATCGGAGACTCCGCTCGGATGCGCAGCCGGCACTACCACGCGGTGCGGCCGGAGGACTGGGCGTCGGTCACCGGATCGGCGGAGAAAATTCCGGCACCAATTCCGGCACCATCAACGCTCGTCAGGGGTGTTCAGGAGCCGTCAACGCCTCATGGCGCCCGCGAGAAATCGCTTGACGTCGTGAAAGACGCGGAAAACCAGTACCCCCGGGCAGGATCGAACTGCCGACCTACGGTTTAGGAAACCGTCGCTCTATCCACTGAGCTACGGGAGCGTGGAGCCCTCAGTATATAGAGGGGCCAATATATGAGCGGCCCGAGCGGCACCGCCGCAGCCAACGCTATCATGGGGGCGTTTGGCCCGAGCCAGCCAGCCCATCTGCGGCCTGGCCGCATCGGTGCCAGGCGGCACCCAGGAGACCCTTCCGTGGCACGCGCGGCACTCGCTCTCGAAGACGGCACAGTTTTTTTTGGTGACTCGTTCGGGGCCACCGGCACCGTCTCGGGAGAGGTCTGCTTCAACACCTCGATGACCGGCTACCAGGAGATCCTCACCGATCCCTCGTACCGCGGGCAGATCCTCACGATGACCGCGCCCCAGATCGGCAACTACGGGGTCAACCATGCCGACGTCGAGAGCGGACGGCTCCAGATGGCTGGCTTCATCGTCCGCGAAGCTAGCCGGATCGCGAGCAACTTCACCGCCACCGGCACGCTCGGCGACTACCTCGCCCAGGCCGGCGTCGTGGGGCTCTCCGGTATCGACACCCGTGCCCTCGTCCGTCGCTTGCGAATCCGCGGTGCGATGACAGGCGTGCTTTCGAGTGAGGTGCTCGACGCCGGAAAGCTCGTCGCTCTCGCCCGCGGGGCGTTGCCGCTGGTGGGCCGCGACCTCGTGGGCGAAGTCATGCCCGACGCGGCCACGCTCTGGACCGAGTCGCTCGACGAGTCGGCCATGCCGCTAGTGCAACCTGCCGAGGGGGGAGCCTTACCGAGCCGCCCGGGCACGAGCCCGACCAAGCGGGTGGTCGCCCTCGACTATGGAATGAAGTGGAATATCGCCCGCCACCTTGCGAGCGTGGGTTGCGATGTGACCGTGCTCCCCGGCCGCGCCAGCGTCGCTGAGGTGATGGCTCATAAGCCCGACGGTGTCTTCCTCTCGAACGGCCCGGGCGACCCAGAGGTGCTCGGCTACTGCGTTGATACCGTCCGCGGACTGATCGGCAAGGTGCCACTGTTCGGCATCTGCCTCGGCCACCAACTCCTCGCCCTTGCCTGCGGCGCGAAGACCTTCAAGCTCAAGTTCGGCCACCGCGGCGCGAACCAGCCGGTGATGGATCTCGACACGGGCAAGGTGGAGATCACCTCCCAGAACCACGGGTTTGCCGTGGACGAGGAGACGCTTCCAGCGAATCTCGTGGTAACCCACCGGAATTTGAACGACGGCACGATTGAAGGGCTCAGACACCGCACAGAACCTGCGGCGAGCGTGCAGTATCATCCGGAGGCGGCCGCCGGGCCCCATGATTCCGCCTACCTCTTCAACCGCTTTCGCGGGATGTTGGCGTAGGCGTTGGCGCGCAGGAATGGGGCCGGACAACCCGCACGGTCGTCATACTCCGGTGCGGTATCTGGTTGTGCCTCCAGCCGAGGCGGATCGAGAGCGCCCGGAGAGAAGATTTTTTTGACATGCCCCTCCCGCATGCCAGAATTGGGAGGATCCACGGCAGTTGCCGTGGGCCCCGCCGGCCCCCGGCGGCCCGCCTGCCCATCCCCTCAGCCTCTTCGAGGAGTTCGCCATCATGTCACGTGTTTCCTTCCTTTCCGCTTGCGGCCTGGCCGCGTTGCTCTTCGCATGCAGTTCGGCCGACGCCGGCCTGCGTCACCGTCATGCCCATGCCGCCGACCCGAGCTGCGGCTGTGACACCGGCTGCATTGAGCCAGGGTGCTCGGCCTTCGAGCCGGTCTGCGGTGCGATGGAGCCGAGCTGCGGTGCGGCCCCATGTTTCGCCGAACAGCCCTGCATCAAGTACCACCACAAGCACGCCCACCGGCACAAGAAGGCCGCTGGCTGCTGCCCCGAGCCAACCTACGAGACGGTCCTCACTCCGACGAGTCCCGAGACCTGCTGCACGGTCGCCGTGCCGGTCTGCCTGCCTGCCTGCTGCCAGGGCTGCCCCTGCGAGTCGTCGCGGTGCACGCTCTTGGGCTGCGGCCAGGTGCGGTACGACTACGCCTGCGGCTGCTCGGTGATCGTCCGCTTCCAGAAGAGTGGCGACATTCTCGTGATCTACGAAGGCTTTTAGGTGTCTGCTTCGAGCAGCCACCGAATCCCCGGGCTCGCGCCCGGGGCTTTTATG
>JBBEEF010000001.1:0-6453 GCA_040880915.1 Pirellulales bacterium | reverse complement strand
GAATCCCCGGGCTCGCGCCCGGGGCTTTTATGCCGGCAGTGCTGCTCGCCACGGCCCGCGGTCATACAGGCCCCCGGCGCGAGCCGGGGGACTGTGGCGCGAAGTACCGGTTGACTCAGCCGAGCTGGATGGTGGTGGGCATCCGGGGCGGCGGTAGCGGCATGGCCCGACCACCCGCAGTCCCCTCGGGCTCGCGCCTGGGGTTTTTATGCGGCCGATGCCGCTTGAGAGTGGCATCCCGCGATTGCCGCGGCCTCAATCTCGCCCGCCTTACCCGCGGTGATCTCCGCGTCGCAGCCGCGTAAAGAGGCTGCGGTAGTCACTCGGCCGAACACTCAAGACTGACGGCCCGACGACTCCGCCAGCTTCGTGCAGATCCTCCTCGATCACAACCATGTCGGAATCGTCGATCTCACCGTCGTCAGTCACGGCCACGCCAGCCCGCTCATCGGTGTCGGCCGGCTCCGCGACCGGCGTTGGCCCGGATGCAACCGGGTCCTGACGATCGGTCGGCTCCGCGGTCGATTGGCCGACGTCTTCCTGGGTGATCGTCGCGAGCACTCGCCCAAGCGATTGACCTTCGCGGCTGGCCACATGCCGGCAGCCACGGAAGTCGTCGGGCCCGCTTATCAGCTGCCGCTCCACCGCCTGCTCCTCGCTCGCGAAAAACTCCTCGAACGGATCGATCGCCGCATCGAACACGAGTTCCACGTCGGGGCCGCCCCAAGGATCGGTCACGCCCGCGACCGTCTCCGCCTCGCCGGCGTGATCGACGAATAGCCCTTCGTCGCCGGCACCGAACTCGATCACGGCCAGGTCGTCACCACCAAAGTCGTCGTCGCTTGCCGGCGTCCGCACCGGGGCTGTGTGTGACGGCCTGCTGCGTGGTCCGGCATCTGGCTCGAGCCCCGCCGGCGCCGGCAGCCGCTGGATCACCCGCCAGGCCGAGGCGATATCGGCCGGCGTCACCAGCCGGTTCGACTCGGCCACCAACACCAGCGCCTGGTCGCATACCTGGTTGATCAGCCGCGGCACCCCCTCGGTCACACGGTACACGGCGTCGTCGCAGCCGGCCGCAAACAGCTCCTCCCACGCGAGCCCGGCCGCCATGACCTGCGTTCGCAGGTAGGCAAGCGTCTCAGTGTGGTCGAGCGGTTCGAGATACCCGCGGACCGAGATCCGCTGCGCAAGGCTCGCCATCCGCGGCGTGCCGAGGAGTTCCTCGAGTCCGAGCGTGCCGGCGAGCACGATATGAACCGCGGGCAACGGCGTGGGGACGTTGGTCAGGAGCCGCAACTCCTCGATCAGCCGGGTCGGCAAGGTGTGGGCCTCGTCCACGAGGATGACCAGGCCGCTGCCAGCTGCCGCCAGGCCCCGGATCCGCTCCACGATCGCGATCCTGAGATCGGCCTCGTCGATCCCTCGGTAAGACTCGCCGATGGCTGCGAGAATCGACTGCCACAGCGCCCGCCGCGTGCAGATGCTCGCGCCGGTCAGCAGCGCCACATCGAAGTCGTCTCGCACCTGCTCAACGAGCTTGAGGAGCAACAGCGACTTGCCGGTGCCCGGCGATCCCACCACGAGGGCCACCCCTTCGGCCCGCCTGATGCACCGCTCGATCCCCTTGAGCGCGGCATCCATCTCGGCGGCCGCGTGGTAGAACTGCGGCCGCGCGGAGGCCATGAAGGGACGGCTCGAGGGGTGCCTGCTGGGGACGTGCATCACGGGTGTCACCGGAGAGAGCGGCGGCCGCACGGACGGGGCCGGACACCAACAGGTTTCGACCATCGGCCACCGGTTCCTGCACCATGGGCTCTGGCCGTAGAATCTTCCGATCAGGAAACCAGCGCCCACGCGCACGGTCACGCCGGATGCGCCGGCGACACGCAGAGACATGTCCATGCAGCAACCAACTGTTCCGGCGAGCCACCGGATGCGAGAGCCCGCGGCGCCGCCGCCGTTGTTCCACGTGAAAGTCTGCGGCGTGACGACGCCGGCCGATGCGGTCCTCGCGGCCGAAGCGGGAGCCGACGCGGTCGGCTTCAACTTCGTGTCCGGCTCCCCTCGGTGGGTCGACGTGGCGACTGCCCGTGAGGCCGTGGCCGCGCTGCCCGTGGGCGTGCTGGCCGTAGGCGTGTTCGCCGGCATGCCGGCCCCGGAGATCATGGCCATCGCGCGGGCCGTGCGGCTCGGGGCGATCCAACTTCACGGTCACCTCGAGGGCCACGGTCCCGCGGTCGATCCCCCTGAGCGGTGTGGCGAGCTCGCCGGGCTGCCGGTGATCCGCGCGGTCCGCCTGGAGGCCGACGGGCTAACGGCGGCCCGCAGGTGGATCGCCGCGGCGGCCGCAGCGGGCCGCGTGCCCGAGATGCTCATCGTCGACGGGGCCGTCACGGGCGTGGCTGCCGCCGGCGTTCTCGGGGGCACCGGCACCCGGGTCGACTGGGGGGCGATGGGGCGGGAGCCACCGCTGGGCATCCCGCTAGCACTGGCCGGCGGTCTCACACCCGAAAATGTGGCCGCTGCCATCGTCGCGACCGGGGTCGCGGCGGTCGACACGGCCAGCGGGGTGGAAAGCTCGCCCGGCCACAAGGATCCGGCCCTCGTGAGGGCCTTTGTGGCCGCGGCCCGGGCCGCCTTCCGGGCCTCAAACTAACCCTGTGCGGATCGGGCTAAGCCGCTACGATAGTGGCACTCATAATTGGCAGGTGCGAGCCTGCTGTTTTCGTTCACGCTCTTCCCTTTTTCGTCTCGCTTTCCAGCTTTTCCCTTTCAAGGAGCTTGCCTGTGTCCCACGTCGAAACCCGCCTGCCCTACAAGGTCGCTGATCTCTCGCTCGCCGACTGGGGCCGCAAGGAGATCATGCTGGCAGAGAACGAGATGCCGGGCTTGATGGCCCTGCGGGAAAAGTATGGCCGCTCAAAGCCGCTGGCCGGAGCCCGGATCGCCGGCTGCCTGCACATGACCATCCAGACGGCTGTGCTCATCGAGACGCTCAAGGAGCTTGGGGCCGAGGTGACCTGGAGCAGCTGCAACATCTTCTCGACCCAGGATCATGCCGCGGCAGCGATCGCCAAGGCCGGCATCCCCGTCTACGCCTGGAAGGGGATGACAAACGAGGAGTCTGATTGGTGCATCGAGCAGACGATCTTCTTCCCGGACGGCGAGCCGCTCAACATGATCCTCGACGATGGCGGCGACCTGACCGCGATGGTGCACCAGAAGTTCCCGGAACTGCTCGGCGGTATCCGCGGCCTCTCCGAGGAGACGACCACGGGCGTTCACCGGCTCTACCAGATGCACGAGGCTGGCGAGCTCAAGCTCCCGGCGATCAACGTCAATGACTCCTGCACGAAGAGCAAGTTTGACAACCTCTACGGCTGCCGGGAGAGCCTGGCCGACGGCATCAAGCGGGCCACCGACGTGATGGTGGCCGGCAAGGTGGTGGTCGTGGCTGGCTTCGGCGACGTCGGCAAGGGCAGCGCCCACGCCATGAAGGTGCTCGGCGCCCGGGTGATCGTGACCGAGATCGACCCGATCAACGCCCTGCAGGCCGTGATGGAGGGCTACGAGGTGACCACCATGGAGGAGGCCGCCCCGCGGGGCCAGATCTTCGTGACAGCCACCGGCTGCCGCGACGTAATCCTGGCGGAGCACCTCGCTGCCATGCCAAACGACGCGATCGTCTGCAACATTGGCCACTTCGACCTCGAGATCGATGTGGCCTGGCTCGAGAACACGAAGGGCATCAAGAAGGTCGAGATCAAGCCCCAGGTAGACCGGTACACGCTCCCCTCGGGCCGCAGCATCATCCTGTTGGCGGAAGGCCGGCTCGTGAACCTTGGCTGTGCCACCGGCCATCCTTCGTTCGTGATGAGCACGAGCTTCACCAACCAGGTGCTGGCCCAGATCGCCCTCTGGACAGAGGCCGACACCTATGACGTGGGCGTCCACCTGCTGCCCAAGAAGCTTGACGAGGAGGTCGCCCGGCTCCACCTCGATAAGCTCGGTGTGAAGCTGACGAAGCTCACCCCGGAGCAGGCCGAGTACATCCACGTGCCCGTCGAGGGGCCGTTCAAGCCTGAGTACTATCGTTATTGAGCTTGGCTCAAGATCTCTGGAAATAGCGGACGGCCCACGCGATGGCATGGCCCACGCGATGGCATGGCCACCCCGGGGGCAACGCCACCCAGGGCGTTGAACTGCTGTTTCCCGTGAAACGGGCAACGCCGGGCCCAACGCCTACTTCACCCGTGGAACCCCTGATCAGGGGTTCCACGTGAAACCAGGTGGCCTGCGGACACTGGCGGGTCTGGGAAGACTTGGGGGTTTCACGTGGAACTGCCGCCGCGAACTTGCGCGGCAGGGCGGGAATGGTGAGGCCGGGTGCGCAACGTACCGATCGTGCCCGCCGTGGCCGATACACCGAAAGCACCGGGTGTGTGCGAGGGACCGACGGGAAGGATTCTGCGCGTGGGAAGGATTTTGTGCGTGGCCAATCAGAAGGGGGGCGTCGGCAAGACGACCACCGCCTGCAACGTTGCCGCAGGACTGGCCCACGGAGGGCTGCGGACGCTGCTGGTCGATCTCGATCCGCAGTGCAACGCCACCACCGGATTCGGCGTTGCGCCGGCGGCCACCCATCCGCTCGTATCGGAAGCCCCGCTCCATGAGTCGATCGTCGCGACCTTCCTGCCGGGGCTGTTCGTGCTGCCGGGCAGCCGCAGCGTCCGCGACGTCGAGCGGATCGCCGCCCTCGCCCAGCAGGGATCAGCCGTGCTCGAAGGCCACCTCGCCCGCGGCCTGGCCGCCTGGGACTACTGCCTCATCGACTGCCCGCCTTCGGCCGGAGAACTCACCCGCGCAGCCCTCGCCGGCAGCACGGAGGTTCTGATGCCAATCCAGTGCGAATATTTTGCTCTCGAGGGGCTCACGCAGATGATCGAGGTGATCCGCGACGTGATGCAGGAGCGGCCGGGACGCCTCTCTTTCAGCGGCATCGTTCTCACGATGCACGACGCCGCGCTCGAACTGACCCTCGAGGTCGAGGCCGAGGTACGGGACTTCTTCGGAGAGATCGTCTTCGAGACGGTGGTGCCCCGCGACGTGGCCGTCTCGGAGGCCCCCAGCCACGGTCAAAGTGTCTTGGACTATGCGCCGCGCTCGCCGGGAGCACGGGCCTACACGGAACTCGTGATGGAGGTACGCGACTGTGAGTAGGGAACGACGTCTGGGACGTGGACTGGAAGCCCTCCTGGGACGGGCCGGGGTCGATCCCGCCGCGCCCCCCGCCCCGATCACCAACGGCTCTGCGGCTGTCGCCAGCCAGCCTGCGGCCCGCTCGGGACTCGGCTCGGGACTGGGCTCGGGGGCCGCTCGGCTCATGCTTCATGCGGCGGAGGAGGTTGAGCAGGTCGCTGCAACCCTGCCCACGAGCGACCTCGCCGTGGCCCTCGTCGACCCCAACCCCTGGCAGCCCCGCAGCGTGCTTGGCGACACCGATCTCGCCGAACTGGCCGACAGCCTCCGCGAGCACGGCCTGGTGCAGCCGATCGTGGTCCGCACCCGGGGCGACCGCTACCAGTTGATCGCCGGCCAGCGGCGGCTCGCGGCCGCCCGCATGCTTGGCTGGGAGCAGCTGCCCGCCCGCGTGCTCGAGGTGGAAGACCGGCAGATGGCCGAGATCGCCATCGTCGAGAACCTCCAGCGACGCGACCTCGACGCCCTCGAGAAGGCCGCCAGCTTCAAGCACTACATCGCCACCTGGGGCTGCACGCAGGAGGAACTCGCCAAGCGGCTTTCGATCGACCGCTCCCACGTGGCCAATCTCATCCGGTTGCTCGAGCTTCCCGACTCGGTCCAGCAGAAGCTCCGCGAAGGGAAGCTCTCGATGGGCCACGCCCGGGCACTCCTGCCGCTCGGCGACGAGGAGGAGCAGGTGCGGCTGGCCGACCGCGTGGCCGCCGAAGGGCTCTCCGTGCGGGCGGTCGAGACGGAAATCCAGGAGATCCTCCGCCGCGAGGAGGCGGATGACTCGGGCCCCGCGGACGAACCGACGGCTCCATCCCCCGACGGCAGCGGCGAGCCGTTTCCCAAGCGGAAGCCGGGCCGGCCCGCCACGCGGCGGCCGAGCCAGGTTGTCGCGGTTGAAACCCAGCTTCGCCGGGCGCTCGGGGTGAAGGTGGTGGTCCACGCCAACGGCAAGGGAGCCGGCCGGATCGTGATCCCGTTTGCCGGCCTCGATGAATTCCAGCGGCTGTTGGAGCACATCACGGAATGACGGCCGCGTAGGCGGGGGCGGTCCCAAGCGTGAGCCACCCCCTGCCGAACGGGGCTGGGACCGCCCGCTCTTCCGCTGCTACAATTCGTTTATTCGGGGCGTAGCGCAGTTGGTAGCGCGCCTGGTTTGGGACCAGGAGGTCGAGTGTTCGAATCACTCCGCCCCGATTTTCA